>JADIMK010000039.1 GCA_017694785.1 Candidatus Cryptobacteroides intestinigallinarum | reverse complement strand
CAATACAGTGTGAGATATTTTATTCTGCTCATATTTACCTTTTCAGCTGCACTGACCGCCCGAGCCCAAACTGATGTTACCATTAAGGTAATCAACAGTCTCGATTCATTGCCGGTTGCATACGCCACATGCTACATGGTTTCAGTCTTGCATGAAGGCAAAGTATCGGCTGTGACATCTGCAGACGGGAACTGTGAGTTCAAAAATATTCCGGCAGGAGATTACCGGCTGGAAGTCATCAATATAGGTCAGACTAAAACATGCCGGATCAAAGTCACGGACATGCCCCTGCAATATTTCAGGATCGCAATGCAGTTTGATTTAATTGAAATAGAAGCGGCTACCATTACAGCCAAGGCGGGCGACGGCATCACTTCATCATCGGTAATCGGACAGGATGCAATCCAGCATATTCAGCCATCGAGTTTCGCCGACCTTTTGGAATTGCTTCCAGGAGGTATGGCACAAGATCCTTCTTTCAAGGCCGCACAAACCATACGGCTTCGCGAAGCCGATCCGATATCTTCCTATTCGACGTCGTCTTTGGGCACCCAGTTTTTGATAGATGGCATACCGATAAATATGGATGCGAACTTGCAGGCGACACCAGTCAATTCGACATACGGGTCGTCGTTCGTCGGAGCAGGCGTTGATATGCGTTCGATATCAACCGACAATGTGAAATCGGTGGAAATAGTACGCGGCATTCCTTCCGTCGAGTATGGAGACCTTACGAGCGGACTCGTCAAAATCGAGCGCAAGCAGGGCGGCAAACAGCTCGAAGCCCGATTCAAGGCCGACATGAGCAGTTATCTCCTGTCGATGGGCAAAGGTTTCGAATGGCAGAGCGACAAGGCAAAGAAAGGCACCAAATGGACATTCAATGCCGACTTAAGTTATCTGGATACGCATGACGACCCAAGAAACACACGCCAGAACTACAAGCGTATGACCGGCAGCGTGCGTGCCGGTTATCTCGGCCGGTTTTCCGAGACGTTGCGCTATACGGTCAGCATGAGTGCCGATTACATGGGCAGTTTTGACAATGAGAAGGCAGACCGTGACCTCGACAATGGGACAGGCGGACCTATCGAACGATACAAGTCTTTGTACCACAGATTACTGACAAAGGCCGACTGGCATCTGTACAGTATGTGCGAGACATCGTTTTTCCGTTCGTTGAACCTTGCGGTATCATATACCGGAGAAATAGACAGAATCGAACGTTGGAAATTGGTAGAACTGGGTATGGACAGTCCTGTATGTACGGCACAGCAGGAGGGCGAGCATGACGCGACGATCGTACCGTTTTCTTACGGCAGCGACCTTACGGTCGACGGAAGGCCTACATATATTTATGCCAATGTCGTCGCCAATTTCTCCAAATCGTTAAAAAAGCATGCCGATATTGGATTAAAGGCAGGTTCAACATGGAATTATGCCAGAAATAGAGGCAAGGGGACCATTTTCGATCTGGCACATCCATTCAGTACGGACATGAACGTCAGACCCAGGAATTTTGCCGGCATTCCGGCAATCAGCCAGTTTCATCTCTTTGTGGAAAACAACAACGTTTTACGTTTTGGCGGTTTTGTCATAAAGACAATGGCCGGGGTCCGCACGATGACGCTCGCCGGACTCGACAAACGCTACCGGCTCAGCGGAAAATGGAAATTCGACCCGCGTATGAATATGCGTGTGGAATTTCCTAAAATCAATGTCGGCATCCGTCCGCTCGGCATTGCCTTATCCGCCGGCTGGGGAGCGCACACAAAGTTTCCGACTGTCGAGCATCTCTATCCTGATGCAATGTGGTATGATATAGTGCAACTCAACTACTGGCCGTCGGATCCTGCAATGCGCCGCGTGAACATGGCGGTTTTCCGCATTGACCGCACCAACTATGATCTCGATGCCGCCCGCAACGATAAAGCCGAAATTTCGGTGGAAGCCCGGCTGGGGAGGGACTGGTCATTGGATGTGACGATATTCCGGGAGGATATGCGTTCGGGATTCCGCAACAGCAGCACTCCGGTACGCTATGTCTACAAGGATTATGATGAGACGGCAATCGCCGGCTCTGAACTTGGAGGACAGCCTCCGCAACTGTCAGATATTCCGTATGTCACCGACACCCTGCTTACAACATACGCGTTCTACACGAACGGCAGCCGCACACTGAAAAGAGGGGTGGAATTTACGCTGGTCACTCCGCGCATAAGGGCGATCCGCACCCGGTTCAGCGTGAGTGGGGCGTATTTCAACACAGTTTACCAGAACAGCCAGCCGGAGTATTACCGGCCATCATCTTCAGTGGGCGGGGCCGCTTATCCGTATATCGGCTATTACGAAGATACCGACAATTATCTGCGTGAGAGATGCAACACCAATCTTTTGACAGATACGCAAGTGCCGCGTTTCGGATTGATTCTCTCGACATCGTTTCAGTTTCTATGGTTTTCCGGGTCGCAGTCGCAGTGGCGGAACCCCGAACCGATAGAATATATCGACAAAGAACTCGAACGGCACCCGTTCACAGATGAGAGTCGCGAAAACGGCGTTCTGAACCAACTCATACGGTCATATAACTCCGTCTCGTACATGTATACGCGGATCCCCTTCCAATTGTGTGTAAACCTGAAAGTTTCCAAGAAATTTTCCAAGGACCGCATAACGGTGGCCCTGTTCGCCAATAAGATATTCGATGTTTCTCCGTCCTATTTTTCTCCGCTCGGGGTCAAGGTCCGTCGTGAAGTCTCGCCCTATTTCGGCATGGAACTAAATTTTAAATTATGAAAACGACATATTGTTCAATACTTCTCGTGACGGCGTTTCTTTCTCTGACATCATGCAAGGTGGACGGCGGTGAAAACATCTATTCAGAGGTGGATTTCTCGGCATGTCTGCCGGACGACGCACAGATAGCAGTATTACGGATAGACTATACGCTCGCAGGATCTTTCCTCCGCAACATCAATACCGATTACGAGTACACCCTGCCGGCTTTTATAAACGGCAGTTGCCATATAAAACTCCGGAAAGGAATTTATCTGCTCTCATTCGATGGTGACGCTACTCTTGCCGACGGCACGGTGCGGCGCGTCCGTTTTGCCGGACATTCGGTCAATCGCGATGCCTTGCCGCTTACCGGCGACCATGAAACAGTATTGTTGAACCTTGCCTACCTGCAACAATGAGACATTTGGTGATATTGACGATCATGCTCCTGGCTGTCATGCAGGCATGGGCCCAGTCAGATACGGTTTCTGCTGATGTCAACCGAAGCACGGAAGAACGGTTGAGCGAAAGAGCAACGCTGGTTGCCCGGCACTACGAACAGATTACCGCAAACCGTTATTTCCAGTACGGAACATCGTTGAGCACCGTTTCCGCAGGCTGGAAGTACCGGTATGAAAAAAATGCCATTGCCGTATGGCGAGGCAACCGGGCCTCGACAGGTTTGTTTTCCGCCGACTCCTATCTCCGTTTCGGAGGAAAATCGGCCGCGTTCATCGGTGCCGAATATGAAAACGGGATTCTTGACAACGTGAACTGGAACTCCACTGCCGACTACGAACTGCTCTATCCGTATGTTCTCATCAGTCCTGCAACGGGCAAGGTGCATCATGAACGATACTCATTCTCGGGAGGGTGTGCAAGCCGATTCGGCAGGTGGGTGTCCGGAATAAGCGGAAGCTACAGGGCATTACATGAATTTCAGCGCATCGACCCCCGTCCGCGCAGCAAGGTCAATGACCTGAAGATAGAAGCATCGCTCAGCCGAATGATAGGACGGAATTATGCGCTTGGAGCGGCTGCGGACATCAGAATTTACAAACAAACAATGGACGTAAGTTATTTCAATGAGGCCGGCGCCTTTACCCCGCAGTATCACTACATCGGACTTGGACAGACATTCGGACGTTTCGACGGAACGACCTATACCGAGACACGGCATAAAGGGTTTGGCTACGGATTCCGGATGTCGCTTGTCCCGACCGGAAGCAACGGTTTTCTTGCAGCGTTCGACTACTCTCGACTGAAAATGAATCGACAGCTTCATGAGATCAACGAAGCTCCGATCACAGTACTTTGGACGGACCGCTGCGAAGCAAACCTGGCATACATCGCAGAAAGCAATGCGTGGGATTATACATTGTCACTGTGCGGAAATTACGAGAGACGGCAGGGAGAAGAAGCGGTAGTGGACAACGGGCTTATGGGAGAGTTCAAGATATTGGACAGGCACACCATGTATGACCGCCACAGATATTGCGCAACATTGAATGCCGTTGCGGAATGGCATCACGACCACCATTGTATAACAATAGCATCAGAAGCACAGGTTGAAGCGGAAAAAGAGCAATACCGCGATCCGGTAAGCGTAATTTCACACACTTCCCTGAATGCAGGAATTCATGCCGGATACCGGAGATTATCCGGGTTGTGGCTTTTCTCGGCAACCGTTTCGGGTGATTACCACACCTGTCCCGCAAACCGGTTTTCAATCTCCTCGTCGGTCATGCAGGAGTTGTCGGATCTTCTGTCGTATACACGGCTCCGAATCATGGATGACTGTTTCGTATTGCAGCCCAGGCTGTCGGTACAGCGCCGTCTGCAACAGGCGGGAGCCATTTTCATATCGTTGCTGTACCGGCAACTGTTTCACTCATACGGAGTGTCGCTTGCCGCAGAGATTTCGCTTGGATACAGATTTTGAGACATTTACAATTCTATAACAAACATAGTATCATGAAAACAAACAACCTTTTCCAATCTCTCCGGAGTATCGCACTCCTGATGATGGCAGCCGGACCGATTATCGGCTGTACCAATGACGAAGTCCTGGATTTTCTGACCATCGAGACTCTCAGCCAAAGCGGGGGCAAGGATTTTACCCTGCCGCTCAAAGGAGGCGCACAAACAGTCTCCTTCAAGGCATCAGGAGAATGGACAGTCACGACCGACGACCAGACATGGTATACCGTAACTCCCACAAATGGCAATGGAGATGCTACAATAACCATTACCGCCGACCCATTCGACGCATACAGTGCTCCGTCATTCTCGCGCGTTGCACTGATTACACTTACATGCGGCTCCGTACAGGAACAATTCTCCATTATGCAGTCCGACCCGTCCGCTTCCGAAGATCCGGTGTCATCTACAGTCAAATCACGCGCCCGAGGAGGTGAAATGACAGTCGAAATCCCGGAAGCATTGGCATATTCTGTTGTCGTCAATGATGACTGGCTCACGGCATCGGCGGATGCAGGCGTGCTTACTCTTAATCTGACCCGAAATACTGGCTCCGAAAACAGGGAAACTGTCGTTAAAGTGATGTCCTCCAACGGAGAAAACGAGATTGCGAGTGTCGGTATCACACAGAGTTGGCGCAATGTCGAGCCGGGCGAACTGCTTATCGAGGAGATTTACTTCACAGGAACACCGCTGCCTTCCACCGGTAAGACCAACACAAAGAACACGGACCAGTATTTCCTGATTACCAACAATACGGATGAACTGCTTTACGCAGACGGATTGCTGATCATCGAGTCCAAGAACCCCAATGCAGGATCGACATGGAAGGAGTTCACAGAGCCTATTATAGACGAATACTGCGAGGCAGGCGTGGTGATGTGCATTCCGGGATCCGGAATCGACAATCCGCTTGAACCGGGAGAATCGCTTGTCATTGCCTCCAACGGCATCAACTTCAAGGAGGGATACTCGGGAGAATCCGGTACGACGGTCGAAATGAATCCCGACGGGCTCGATCTTTCGAAGGCGGATTACGAATGGTACACCAAGTCGACCAACAGCACCATCGACATTGATATTCCGGAAGTACCGAATGTGGATATGTGGTTTTGCTACACGCTTTCCATTCTGAATCTTCATGACCGCGGTTTCCAAAGTTACGCCATTGCCATGCCGCCAGCAACGATGACAAAGGAAAAGTTCCTCGAAGATTATAACTGGGCGGGAGCGGTATATATCAACCATACGCTTGCCGGCGACTTTGAGATGACCCTGACAAATGCCTACAAAGTCCCAAACAGTTGGATTATTGACGCCGTGATGTGCACTGTGCCGAGCATCAATCAAACACGCCAGTTCTCGACAACGCTCGATGCCGGCTGGACTTATGCTTCACCGCAGAATATTGACAAGGACGCCCAGAGGTACGGCCATAGTGTGCTGCGCAACCGCAATGCGGAAACCGGCAAATTAGTCGATACGGACAATTCCACCAACGACTTCACTCCGAATGCCACACCGAGTCTCCTCGGGAAATAGACAGTCGGACTTTATTCTTCCTGAATCCGGCGAATGAGAAGTTCATTTAAACTGTTTTTTAATTTTTAATACTTCGGTAATTTACCGAGCTAAAATTATGTCAAGACATAAGAAACCCGACCGGACGTTCTTGTCCCGGTCGGGTTTCTTAAATTGAATGTGTAGAATTTTACGGCAGTTCCCTCATATGTTGCTGCTGTTTGCCGTGTACATCATAGAGGTATCACGGCTTGCTACCATCCGCCTCCGAGGGCCTTGTAGAGCTGTGTCAAGGCTATGTATTCGCTTGCGATGGCATTGCTCAGCTCGACCTGTGCCCCGAAATAGCTTCTCTGTGCATCAAGCACATCCAGATAGTTGATGACTCCGTTGATGTACTGCGAGCTTGAAAGCGACACATATTTGCGGGAGGCTTCCTGCAGGTCAAACTTCAGGTTCGTGTTTTCCCTTGCGGAATTGAAGGATACGATTGCATCATATACTTCCTTGAATGCCTGCATGACAGTCTTCTCGTAGTCCAGTCTCGCCTGGTTGTACTGCGATATGGCAGCCTTGAATGCCGCCTTGCGTTTGCCGAATTCAAAGATCGGCGAGGCTATCGTAGCCGCTGCGAAATAGAACGGTGACTTCAGTATGTCAAGGAAGGAGTTGCTTTCCAGGCCACCGGACAGATTGATCACAAAAGTCGGGAAACGTTCGGCCTGTGCTACTCCGACAGCTGCTTCTGCTGCCTTGAGCTTCTGCCATGAAGCCATCACATCCGGCCTTCTCTCAAGGAGCTGTGACGGTATGCCAACAGGAACGAGATCCCTGTATGAAAGCTCCAGGATCTGTTTCGGCCTGTCTATTTTTTGGGGGTATGAACCGGTAAGGAAAGCCAGCTCACTTTCTTTCATCGCAACCTGCTTTTCAAGGTCAGGTACAAGGGAGGCGGTAGAAGCCAGCTCCACCAGCGCCTGCTGATGAGGTATTTCAGAGGTCAGTCCGCCGTCTGCCCTGAGCTTTGCCTGCTGTACTCCCTGCTGTCTGGTCTCAAGGGTCCTCTTGACGATGCCGAGCTCATTGTCCAATGACAGCAGTTCGAAATATGCCATTGCCACCTCGGATACCAGGGTCATCCTCACGGCTCTCTGGTTCTCAATGCTGGAGAGGTATTCAGCCATCTTTTCCTTGCTAGCCCAGCGGAGATGTCCCCATATGTCGATCTCCCATTGCAGGGCCAGCTTCGGTCCCAGCTCGGGATCGTCCGGATTGGCTGCGTTTCCGCCATAATTGTTGTATTCATTGTTGGCGTAGGCACGGGCAGATATCGATGGCCATAGTTCCGATCTCTGGATCCTGTATCTGTATTCAAGCTCCTGGATGCGCTCTGTGGCCATCAGGAGATCCTTGTTGTATTCAAGTGCTTGCTTTATAAGGTTCTGCAGGGTCGTATCAGAGTACATTTCCCACCATTTGAGGTCTGCGATGGTCAGGGAATCCGTGGCTGGAGTAGTTCCGACGTACTGCTGAGGCATGTCAAGCTCCGGCTCTGCGCAATACTTGGACGGAGAGCATGAACTCAACGATGCCCCGGCAATCACTACGAAGGCAATTGCTGCGGCTCCGGAAGTCGGCCCGGCGCCAGGTCCTTTTGTCTTATGTCTGTTTCCTGACATCTTATGCTTGAGTCTGTATATCCATACGAAGAAGAACGGCACGAAGGTGATGCCTACAGTGATCGCTACGATCATTCCGAAGAATACTCCGGTACCTATGTTCTGGCGGCTTGCGCTTCCAGGGCCTGTGGCGAAGACCAGAGGCAGCATACCGAGGATGAATGCCAGAGATGTCATCACGATAGGACGGAATCTCAAGTGTGCGGCAGTTACGGCCGCCTCCTCGATGCTCTTTCCTTTTTCAACTTCTTCCTTGGCGAATTCCACTATCAGTATGGCATTCTTTGCGACAAGTCCCACCAGCATCACAAGTCCGATCTGGAAATAGATGTTGCTTTCAAGCCCGACTATCCAGATGCCAAGGTATGCTCCTGCTATGGCTATCGGAAGAGACAGGATGACGGCTATAGGTACAGACCAGCTTTCATACTGCGCGGCCAGCACAAGGAATACGAAGAGCAATGCCAGACCGAGCACAAGTCCGGTCTGTCCGCCTTCCTTCTTCTCCTGGAAGGAAAGTCCGCTCCACTCTATCCCGATATTGGATGGAAGATGTTCGTTGACGATCTCTTCAAGCTCATCCATAGCCTGTCCGGAGCTTACGCCAGGTCCGGCTTCTCCTGTGATAGTCGAAGCATAGTACATGTTGAATCTCTTCATTGTACCCGGTCCTGTCGTGTACTGCGTATTTCCTAGTGCTGTGACAGGTATCATGGTCCCGCTGGAACTCTTGACGAAGAAGAGGTTGAGGTTGTCCTTGTGTGCCCTGTACGGCGCATCGGCCTGGATATATACCCTGTACACACGGTTGTACATGTTGAAGTCATTCACATATATCGAACCTGTGAAAGCCTTGAGGGTAGAGAACACATTGGCAAGAGGTACTCCGAGCAGCTGGATCTTGTCCCTGTCCGCATCGAAGTACAGCTGAGGGATGTTCTTCTGCATGTCGGATGCCAGTCCGGTCAGGTCCTTCGACTGGGAGGCATAGTACAAAAGTGTGTCTGTAGCATTCTGGAGATCCTCGTATGTGGCTCCGTTGCGGGCTTCAAGCACCATGGAAAATCCTCCGGAAGTACCCAGTCCCGGGATTACCGCAGGGCTGCTTATGTAGACCTTGCTCTCCGGATACAGGGAGAGGGTGTCCCTGACTTTCTGCATGAGCTTGTTGATGTCTGTCTCCTTGCGCTCTTCCCATGGCTTCATGATGACAGTAAGCGTGCTGTTGGACTGGCTTGTCCCGATACGCGGGCTAGATCCAGTCACGTTCAGCACGTATTCGATATCATGCTGTCTCAGAAGGAAATCCATGGCTCTATCTGTGACTTCCCTTGTCCTTTCCAATGTGGCGCTGACAGGAAGTTCAAGCTCTACGGTGAAATATCCCTGGTCTTCCTGAGGCATGAAGCTCTTCGGGACGAGCTGCCCCATGAGCCAGATGCTTATCAGTGTCACACCGAACAGGGCGAACATCCTCGGCGAGTGCCTCAGACTGGCCCGGATGACTCTTTCATAGAATGAGTTGCCTGTGCTGAAGCCTTCATTTATCTTGCGGAAAAGGAAATTCTGCCTGGCATTGGGATCGTGAGGCTTGAGCAGCCGCGAACACATCACCGGGCTCAAGGTCAGCGCCACCACTGTCGATATGATGACTGATACAGCGATTGTTATCGTGAACTGTCTGAAGAGCAGACCTGTGATGCCGGACAGGAAGCTCACCGGGATGAACACGGCGCAGAGCACGAGTGACATCGCTATCAATGCTCCTCCTATGCCGCTCATTGCTTTCTTTGTGGCTTCGTATGGGGAAAGATGCTCTTCCTCCATGATACGGTCCACGTTTTCCACGACGACTATGGCATCATCCACCACTATACCGATGGCAAGGATGAGTCCCAGAAGTGTCATCATGTTGAGTGAGAACCCGAAGATGAGCATTACGCCGAATGTACCCACGAGGGATATAGGGACCGCTATCGCCGGGATTATCGTGGCTCTCCAGCTCTGGAGTGACAGGAATACAACAAGGATCACAAGGAAAAGTGCTTCAAACAGGGTCTTGTAGACATGATGTATTGACTCAGATATGTAGGTCGTCATGTCGAACGGGATGTCGTACGTGATCCCGTCCGGGAAGTTCTTGCTGATCTCCTCCATCGTAGCCTTCACGTCTTCAGCCACTTTCATGGCATTTGCCCCTGGCAGGGTGAAGACATTCATCACGGCTGCGTTGCCTCCGTTGATACCGCTCTCAGTGTTGTATGACTGGGATTCAAGGGAAACCCTTGCCACATCCTTCATCCTTATTATGGCGCCGTCTTTGCTTGTCCTTACCACTATGTTCTCGAACTGGCTTACGGTTGAAAGCCTTCCCATTGCTGTGATAGGGATCGTCACATCGACTCCGCTGATAGGCTGCTGTCCGAGTACACCTGCTGCAGACTCCCTGTTCTGGTCCTTCAGTGCCTTGGTTAGGTCATCGACTGTGAGGCCCAGGCTTGCCAGCTTGTCAGGCTGGACCCATAGCTGCATGCCGTAGTAGCGGCTTCCGACATTTGATACACGTCCTACTCCAGGCACCCTTCTGAGCATGTCAAGGACATTGAGTGTCGTATAGTTGCTCAGATAGATCTCATCGAATTTCGGGTCGTCTGAAAGGACCGTGATTGTCATCAGCTTGCTGGCAGACTCCTTTTCCACGGATATGCCGTTCTGTACCACTTCCGCCGGCAGACGGGACTCCGCAAGCTTCACCCTGTTCTGCACCTCGACAGCCGCGAGGTCAGGGTCGCTTGAGATATCAAAAGTAAGGGTGGCCGAGAAGCTTCCCGAGTTGGTGTTGCTGGACTCCATGTAGAGCATGCCCGGAGTACCGTTGAGTTCCTGTTCAATCGGGGTGGCGACCGCCTGTGCCACAGTCTGCGCGCTTGCACCTGGGTACGAAGCTGATATCTTCACCACAGGAGGCACTATCTGAGGGTACTGGTCGACAGGAAGCATGACCAGACCTATGAGGCCGACAAGCACTATTATTATTGATATGACTATCGAGAATACGGGCCTGTCTATGAAGAAATCGGATTTCATGTCAGTAATTTCAGTAAAAATAAATCAACCATGGACGGAATTTGGCCAAACCTTGTCATTTGCCATTCCCTATCTGGTCCGCACGTCTGGCTTTCATCCCGTGTGCGAGCTTGTGGTAGCCTTCTACTACAATCTGTTCTCCCGGTAGGAGTCCTCTTTCGACGACGACATTGTTGCCGGTCTCCGGACCCAGTTCGATGAACCGTCTTTCGACTATGTTGTCATTCCTGAGCACGAATATGTATGAACCGTCCTTTTCGATCTCTACGGCCTTAGTAGGGACGACTACTGCATCTTCCCTGACATCAAGCAGAAGGGTCACATTTGTGAACTGGCCCGGCAGGAGTTCCCTGTCCGGATTCGGAAGTTCTGCTCTTACGGAGAATGTCCCTGACTTCGAGTCCACCTGAGGGTCGGCGAAGTCCACAAGACCGCGGTATTTGTATACGGACTTGTCGGCAAGGGTAATCGTCACATATGGATCCCATTTGCGCAGGGAGTCCTTCTGCCCTATGTTGACATTCCTGGCCTTGCTTATCTGATAGTCCAGGTCGGTCATCTTGAACTCCACGGTGACGGTGTCGCTCTTGACCACTGTTGCAAGCAGAGACTGCCCTCCAGGGCCCACGAGAGTCCCTATGTCCACGTATCTTTCACTTATATATCCGCTTATCGGAGATCTTACTGTAGTGTATCCCAGTGCGAGCTCATCCTGTCTCAGGTCTGCTTCGCTCATCAGCACTTCCGCCTTTGCGCTTTCGTATGAAGCTATGGCATTGTCCAGGTCCAGCTGGCTGGCCGCCTTCTGGTCGTAGAGCGGACGTATCCTCTCAAGGTCCCTGGCGGTCTTGAGTTCCATGGCCTTTGCCTTTTCAAGCATGGCTCTTGCCTTGTCTACAGTCGCCTTGTACTGGCGTGGGTCTATTATGAAGAGTACCTGGTTCTTCTTGACATAGGTGCCTTCCTCAAAGAGCATCTGCTCAAGATAGCCTTCGACCCTTGCCCTGACTTCCACGAACTGCTGTGCGCTGACGGTGCCAGGGTATTCACCGTAGATGTTGACATCTTCAGTCGTCACGGTCTCTGTGCTGACCACAGGTATGATCTCTTCTTGTGGAGCAGGCCTTGTAAGCCACACTATAAGAGCAATGACCGCTGCCAGCACCACTGCTGCAGCAGTCCATTGTTTCCAGTTCAGTTTCTTGATTTTGACGACCACGTACTGGGAGCCTTTACCCACGTTCATATACGTGTCCTTTAGGAATTGTTTCCCTTTCATAGAATAAAAAGCATTAAGCTGCAAATATAGGAATAAAAAATAGCTAACTTTGCAAAAATCCGGCCGTTTTGTGCCTTGCAGTGACATAAAATGGCCTTGCGGCGATGTAATTATACATGCGGTGATGTAAATAATAGGAGTAATATTACATGGACAGCAGCAGATGCATTGAAAAGCTTGAAAAGAAAGGAGTAAGGGCTACTTCCATCAGGATAATCGTCCTTGACGCACTGATGTCTTCATCGCGGGCAATGTCCCTTTCGGATCTGGATACGGTGCTTGATACTGTCGACAAGTCCAGCATATTCAGGTCTCTGGAAGTCTTTGAAAAACACCATGTAGTACATTCGATCGATGACGGTACAGGTTCTATAAAATATGAGGTGTGTGAAGGTGAGGATGAATGTACGGTATCGGACATGCATACGCATTTCTATTGTGAGAAGTGCCACAGGACCTATTGCCTCAAGGACATAGAAGTGCCGGTGGTCTCTCTTCCTGAAGGCTTTGAACTGCATTCAGTCAACTATATCGTAAAAGGCATCTGCAAGGACTGCAGCAGGAAGCCTTAGCTTTTGCAACCGGGTTGCGCCACCGGTGGAATATCTTTGCGGCTGTCGTAGGAAAATTGTCTTTCCTCGGCAGCTTTTCTGAATAATATAGACGCAAAGATATGTTTAAAACCATGCTTGTTGCAGGAGCATGCTCGATGCTGCTCCTGTGGTCGTGCGGAACAGGAAGCCACGGCCACCCGGTCCATGAGGAAGAGCCGTCCGGAGTCCATGAAGTCCATGCCGGAGAGGCCTCACATTCTGATGAGATAGTGTTGCCCGCAGCCAAGGCTGAGGCTGCAGGAGTAGAAGCCGAACCTGCAGTTCCCGGCAAGTTCCATGGAGTCATAAAGACCGGTGGACAGATTCTTCCGGCTGCAGGAGATGAAGCTACGGTAGCTGCTCCCGCAGATGGTATTGTAAGCCTTGCATCGGGTCTCTATGAAGGGACTGCCGTGAAGAAAGGCCAGCCTCTGTTTTCTCTCCTTTCCGGAAATCTCCAGGACGGCAACAGTATAGGAAAGGCCAGGGTAGCCTATGAGGCTGCAAAGGCTGAATATGAAAGGGCTTCCGGTCTGGTGGACAGCAAGATAGTATCCCGTAAGGACTTCCTTAAGATCAAGGAAAACTATGAGAATGCCCGCATAGCCTATGAGGCCCTCAGGCCAAATGCCGACGGAACCGGAGTATCGGTCACTGCTCCTTTTGACGGATACATCAAGGATATCCTTGTCAAGGAAGGTGACTATGTGTCTACAGGGACTCCGATGGTCACTGTGGCCCAGGACCGCCGTCTTGTGCTCAAGGCCGACCTGTCGCAGAGATATTACGGACTAAAGGGCGGGATTGTATCTGCAAATTTCCGGACTCCGTATTCCGCACAGACATTCTCTCTTGCTGATCTGTCCGGAAGGCTTGTTTCGTCCGGAAGGAATGTCACAGGAACTTCATATTATATCCCCGTTACCTTTGAGTTCGACAACCGCGGAAAGGTCGTCCCGGGCTCTTTTGCAGAGGTCTGGCTGCTTACCAGGACAAGGGACAATGTCATCTCTGTGCCTGAGTCGGCCCTTACAGAGGAGCAGGGAGTCAATTATGTCTACATAAGGATAGATGACGACTGCTACAGGAAGCAGGCTGTCACACTCGGAGAAAGTGACGGGATGAGGACCGAGGTCCTCTCCGGAGTCAGCGCCGGTGACAATGTCGTGGTCAAGGGGGCCTACCATGTCAAGCTCGCGTCAGCATCCAATGTCATTCCTGCCCATACCCACAACCACTGATGTTCTGTCTGAGGCAGAAATCGCAAAACTGATATGAGATGCTGAACAGGATAATACATTTTTCGCTGAGCAACAGGCTGCTGATACTCGTCGCGGCCGCGCTGCTGATGGTGGCGGGGGTCTATGTGATGAACCGTACCGAGGTGGATGTCTTCCCTGACCTCAATGCCCCGACTGTGGTCGTTATGACCGAGGCCGGCGGCATGGCTGCGGAAGAGGTCGAACAGCTGGTCACCTTCCCTATAGAGACAGCTGTCAACGGAGCCACCGGTGTGCGCAGGGTACGTTCTTCGTCAACGACAGGATTTTCTGTAGTATGGGTCGAATTCGACTGGGACATGGACATCTACCTTGCCCGACAGATCGTGTCCGAGAAGATAGCCATGGCTGCTGAAGAACTTCCTGAGAATGTCGGCAACCCTACTCTCGGTCCGCAGTCTTCCATTCTCGGAGAGCTACTGATCGTGGGCATGACCGCTGACTCTACATCCATGCTTGATCTCAGGACGATAGCGGACTGGACCATCCGCCCGAGACTGCTCTCCACGGGAGGTGTGGCACAGGTGGCTGTCCTCGGGGGGGACATCAAGGAATATCAGGTGCTCATCCATCCTGACAAGATGAAATACTATGGAGTGACCCTCGGAGAGGTCATGGCCGTGACAAGGGACATGAACCGCAATACAAACGGCGGTGTCATATATGAGTACGGAAATGAATATATCGTTAGGGGCATAGTCTCGACAGAAGATATAGAGGAGATGGCCCGCTCAGTAGTCCGTACATCGGAAGACGGTGTTCCTGTGACACTTGAAGATGTGGCGGATGTACGTATAGGGGCGCAGCAGCCGAAGCTGGGGCTTGCTTCCGAAAAGGGAAAGCCTGCTGTGCTCGTGACAGTGACCAAGCAGCCGGGCACAGGTACGCTTGAGCTTACTGCCCGTCTTGAGGAGGCGCTCAAGGATGTGCAGAAGAATCTTCCTCCTGATGTGAAGATATCCACGGACACTTTCCGTCAGGCGAGGTTCATCGAGAGCTCCATCAGCAATGTGAAGTCTTCACTCTATGAAGGTGCAATTTTCGTGGTCATTGTCCTCATCCTTTTCCTTGCGAATGCCAGGACTACCGTCATCTCGCTGATAACTCTCCCTCTGTCAGTCCTGATATCTATCCTGACCCTCAACTGGCTTGGCATGACCATCAACACCATGAGCCTCGGCGGTCTTGCGATAGCGATCGGCTCCCTTGTGGACGATGCCATAGTGGATGTGGAGAATGTCTGGAAGCATATACGGGCAAACAAGGCTCTTCCGGCTCGGGAGCGCCGGCCTGTGCTTGATGTTGTCTACGATGCCTCTAAGGAAGTCCGTATGCCTATTCTCAACTCGACGCTCATCATCATCGTGAGCTTCGTGCCTCTCTTTTTCCTGTCAGGAATGGAAGGCAGGATGCTGATACCGCTAGGAATAGCATTCATCACTGCTCTGGTGGCTTCTACAATAGTGGCCCTTACCCTTACACCTGTGCTCTGCAGCTATCTGCTGGACTACAATGTCAAGGGAGACGGAGTCCCTAAGGAAGCGTTCCTTGCAGTATGGCTCAGGAAATACTACAGGAAGTCGCTGGAATGGGTGATGAGGCACAAGAAGAGCGTCGTCGGAGCAACCGTAGCCTTGTTCTGCGTCGCGCTCGGACTCTTCTTCACCCTGGGACACAGCTTCCTGCCGTCTTTCAACGAAGGCTCGTTCACCATAAATGTAAGTTCTCTCCCTGGTATTTCTCTGGAGGAATCAGACAAGATAGGCCGTCAGGCAGAAGAACTGCTTCTTTCCATACCGGAGATACAGACTGTGGCGAGGAAGACAGGCCGTGCCGAACTTGATGAACACGCTCTCGGGGTGAACGTCTCAGAGATAGAGGCTCCGTTCGAACTCAAGGCCAGGACCCATGCCGAACTTCTTGCTGACGTGAGGGAAAAGCTTTCAGTCATCACCGGGGCCAACATCGAGATCGGACAGCCTATCAGTCACAGGATAGATGCAATGCTGAGCGGCACCCAGGCAAGCATCGCAATAAAGCTCTTCGGTACGGATCTAAATACCATGTTCACTCTGGGCAACCGCATAAAGGACCTTATAAGCTCGGTCGACGGCATTGCAGATCTCAATGTAGAGCAGCAGATAGAGCGTCCGGAGATCAAGATAGTGCCGAAGAGGGAAATGTTTGCCAGATACGGCATATCCATGCCTGCCTTCAGTGAATTCATCGCCGTCAACATGGCCGGAGAGACAGTATCCCAGGTATATGAGGACGGCAAGTCATTCAACCTCGTTGTGCGTGCTGCTGAGACCGACAGAGGTTCGATCGAGAGCATACGCAACCTTATGATCGATGATGCGCAAGGCAACAAGCTTCCTCTTTCCTATGTCGCAGATGTAGTTTCTTCTGCAGGTCCGAACACTATAAACAGGGAAAACGTACAGCGTAAGCTTGTGATCTCTGCAAATGCCGCAGGAAGAGATGTGGGTAGCGTAGTCGATGACATCAGGAAGATAGTAGATGAGCAGATTGTCCTTCCAGAAGGCTATCATATAGAATATGGCGGACAGTTTGAAAGCGAGAAAGCCGCCAGCCGCATACTTCTGCTGGCTTCGCTCATGAGCATAATCGTGATTTTCCTTCTGCTCTACATGCAGTTCGGAAATGCGGCCCAGAGCGGTGTAGTGCTCCTGAACCTCCCTCTTGCCTTGATAGGAGGTGTGTTCGCCCTCTTGTTCACCACGGGGGAAGTCAGCATTCCGGCCATCATCGGCTTCATCTCCCTTTTCGGTATCGCCACAAGGAACGGAATGCTCCTGATAAGCCATTACAATCTCCTCAGGGAGCAGGGGTATTCTCTCTATGACAGCATCATCCAGGGCTCCCTCGACAGGCTCAACCCTATCCTGATGACGGCTCTTTCCTCAGCACTTGCGCTCATACCTCTTGCCGTCAAGGGAGACCTTCCGGGAAATGAGATACAGAGCCCGATGGCAAAGGTCATACTCGGAGGCCTTCTCAGCTCTACTTTCCTGAACGGATTCATCATCCCTGTCATGTACTGGTGGCTCCACAGGAAAGAGATAGAAAACAAGATGAACCAATAAAGACAGAAAACATGGATATAATGGAATATTTGTCAGCTGCATTATGCATGGCATCCTTTCCGGTGGCCTTGTGTGCCCAGGATGACTCTGTCAGCGTCCAGATGGCCGAGGCACCGGTACTCAGGACAGAGAGCATAGAAGAGGTGCTTTCCGCTATAGCAGGGAACAATCCTTCCCTTTCCGCATATATGGAGGATGTCCAGGCACAGACTTTCCAGATGAAGGGAGAGAATGTACCTGAAGATCCGTCCGTCGAGTACAGCTCGTTCTATAAAGGAGGAATAAGCGGAGAGTCCGGTTCGGAACTCATAGTTTCACAGGGCTTCGATTTCCCTACGCTGTACGCGGCAAGACACAAGAGGAATGAACTCATGCAGGCATCTCTCGACAAGGGACTGGAAAATGAACGCAGAAAGGTCCTCCTCCAGGCCAAGAACCTCTGTCTTGACATAATAATGTACAGGCAGATCGGTGAGATTCTTGACATGCAGTCCTCGATAGCCAGTGAGCTTCTTTCCCTGTACAGCAAGAGATATGAGACAGGAGATGCATCTGCCCTTGAAGTCAACAAGATAAGGATGGAACTCATGGGAGTGGCTACAGCCGTGGCAGAGAACAGTTCTGCCCTTGATGCCTCATGCCGGGCCCTTACCGCCATGAACGGTGGCCGGGAGATAGATTTTACAGCAGACTGGTATCCGCTTGTAGAGGAAATCACCGATCCGGAGGCTGCCGTTGAGGAATACCTCAGCGCTGATGCCGCTGTCTCGTCTGCAGAAAATGCCGCTGCAGCTGCCGTAAAGGACGTGTCGGTCAACCGCCAGGGCTGGATCCCTAAGCTTGAGATAGGCTACCGCAGGAACACGGAGATACGCGAAGCGGAGCACGGCTTCATAGTCGGTGGATCGATCCCTCTATATTCCAACCACCGCAAGGTGGCAATGTCAAAGGCCAGGTCCGCAGCTGCCCACAGCACGCTGAGTTCTGTGAGGCTGCAGGCTGAGACTGAGATCCGTACTGCCATAAATGACGCTGTCCGGATGAAGGCTGCCATTGAGGCTTACGATGAGCCGCTGATGAGAGAAACTCTGGAGCTTCTCAACAAGGCTGTGGAGGGAGGCGAGATTTCTCTCATAGACTATTTTGTAGAAGCTTCTGGCATCTACAGCAACCTTACCTCATGCATAGGTCTTCGCAACAGCTGGCAGAAACTGATGGCAAAGATCTACAGCAACAGACTTTAGACCTTGATTCTCCCTATTTCTTGCTTTCCTGCTATGTCCCCTCGCAAGAAGTTGGTATTTTAAGGGAACAGATGTTCTTCATGACGTCATTTTTCGTATATTCGGCGCCGGAAAAAGGAGAAAGAGATGAAACTGTCAGAACTTAAGACTGGAGAGAAAGCTGTAATAGTGAAGGTAAACGGCCACGGAAGCTTCCGCAAGAGGATCACGGAGATGGGATTTGTCAGAGGAAAGCTTGTCAATGTCATATTGAATGCTCCTCTGAAGGATCCGATAGAGTATGAGATCATCGGATACAAGATATCCCTCAGAAGGGAGGAAGCAGACAAGATAGAAGTCATAAGCGAGAGCGAGGCAAAGGCTGCGATGGCTTCCCAGGAGGCTGTACCTCCTATAGAGGTACCTGAGTGCAGCGATAACCAGGATGTGGAAAAGTCCGGCAGAACCGCTGCGGATGATGCAGCGAAAGGCGTTGACTCGGAGAAAGATATAGAAAAGGAGATGGCCCAGATGGCTGCCGAGCGCAGCAAGATGATCCGGGTAGCTCTGGTAGGAAACCCTAACTGCGGAAAGACTTCTCTTTTCAATATAGCATCCGGAAGCCACGAACATGTGGGCAACTACAGCGGAGTGACGGTCGATGCCAAGGAAGGCCATTTCGATTACGGCGGCTACAAGTTCACCATAGTGGATCTTCCGGGGACATATTCCCTTTCCGCCTACAGCCCTGAGGAGCTCTATGTCAGGCGCAATCTCATCGAGGATGTGCCTGATGTGGTGATAAATGTCATAGACTCCTCAAACATAGAACGCAACCTGTATCTCACCACACAGCTCATAGACATGAACCTCAGAGTCGTGATGGCCCTGAACATGTACGATGAGCTCCTGGCCAGGAAGGACGAGCTTGACATAAAGACCCTCGGTCATCTGCTCGGTCTCCCGATAGTGCCTACTGTCAGCAGGAGCGGCCAGGGGATATCCGATCTGTTCGACATGGTGATACAGGTCTATGAAAGGAACACTCCTCAGCTGAGCCGCCATATACATATCAACCACGGTGTAGAGCTGGAAAAGAGCATTGACCGCATAAAGCTCCTGATACAGAAGAATGAAGAGATAAGGTTCAAATATTCAACACGATACCTTGCCATCAAATATCTTGAGAACGACAAGGACATAGAGAAAGTCGTCGAATCTCTTCCGGACAGGGACGAGATCATAGCCGCAAGGTTCGAGGAGCAGAAAAGGATAGACTCTCTGCTGCATACCAGCACAGAATCAGCCATAGTGGATGCCAAATATGCCTTCATACAGGGTGCCCTTGCCGAGACCTATCATCCGTTCAAGGAGCAGCGCAGAAGAAATACCATCACAGACAGGATCGATGCCGTGGTCACCAACAAGTGGCTTGCATTCCCGATATTCTTCTTCATGCTTTACCTTGTGTTCGAATGCACGTTTGTCATCGGGGACTATCCGATGCAGTGGATCGAATGGCTGGTAGAGAAGGTCGGAGACTTCGTGTCTGCCTACATGAAGGAAGGCGCTGTGAAGGATCTTGTCGTCGACGGCATAATCGGAGGCGTGGGAAGTGTCCTTGTGTTCCTCCCGAATATCCTGCTGCTGTATCTGTTCATATCCCTGCTTGAGGACTCTGGCTACATGGCCAGGGCCGCCTTCATCATGGACAAGCTCATGCACAAGATGGGGCTGCATGGCAAGTCATTCATCCCTATGATAATGGGATTCGGCTGCAATGTGCCTGCAATCATGGCCACAAGGACCATCGAGAGCCGCAAGAGCAGACTCATAACCATCCTTATCATACCTCTTATGTCCTGTGCGGGACGTCTGCCTATATATATACTTCTCGTAGGAGCATTCTTCCCTCACTACGGAGGTCTGGTGATGCTGGGGATCTATGCCCTTGGTATCATACTGGCTGTGCTTTCGGCCAAGGTGATGAGCCGCTTCATCAAGGACGATGACCTTCCTTTCGTCATGGAGCTCCCTCCTTACAGGGTGCCTACTGCAAAGTCAGTCTTCAGGCATACATGGGAGAAGGGCAAGCAGTATCTCCACAAGATGGCCGGAATCATACTTGTATGCTCCATCGTCATCTGGTTCCTGGGATATTTCCCTAACCACAAGGCCTACAGTAATGTAGCCGAGCAGCAGGAGCATTCTTACATAGGATATATAGGCAAGGCCATCGAGCCTGTGCTCAAGCCATTGGGCTTCGACTGGAAGATGGGTGTAGGCATCCTTTCCGGCATCGGTGCAAAGGAGCTTGTGGTAAGTACCCTCGGAGTAATGTACAGTGCCGAGGAGGCCGAGATCGAGGCAATGGATCTTCCTTCCGGAAGTGCTGTACAGAGCAGTGCTGCGGTGCCGGAAGTTGTCAAGGGCAGTACCGGGAGCATCCAGGATTCAGCTGATGGCGTATCCGGAGAAACCATGCTCCAGAGGGCGCTCCAGAGGGCGATGACTCCTGCGTCTGCACTTGCATTCATGGTGTTCATCCTGCTCTACTTCCCGTGTGTGGCTACTTTCGTGGCCATCAGGCAGGAGGCCGGAGGCTGGAAGTGGGCGATAGGATCTGCTGTCTATACAGTCATCCTCGCCTGGGTGCTTGCATTCATAGTCTACCGCATAGCTCTGCTGTTCTGATATAGCACTGCATCTGTTATGACGAGGCCGCGGCCGGCCACGCCTTTCCGGATCCATTGCAGCCTCGTCACTCCATGCTGACAGGCATAATACCAACAAATAGGGATTGCCTCCTAGGGGTGGCTCAGGTTATCTTTGCAGCTCTTTAGAAAAAGATATGTACAAGATAATCAAGCAACTGTCATACATTATACCCTCTATCCCTGTTCATCCGGGCTCAAAGGAATGCCTTTCAGCATTATTGCTCTTCGCTCCGTTCACTCTATCCGGGGCCTATGCAGCTGCTTCAGAAGCTGATATCATCCCGTCAGAAAGCGCTGCCGCTGTTCCCGTCGTCTTGTCTTCATCTGATGAAAGCATAGTGAGGACTGTGCGGTTTTCCGGGGAAGTCATCTGCAGGGAAGATTCGGACACGATAGATTTTGCTACAGTATATCTCAAGGATACCGGCTACGGCATACAGACAGACGAGTCCGGAAGGTGGACTGTCGAGGCTCCGGAAGGAGAATATGTGCTGGTCGTCTCCGCTGTCGGCTACACAGCTGCCGAAAGACGTGTGCGGCTTGTTTCTCCGGTAGCAGGCAGGTCTGCGGAGACAGCTACAGATACCCTTTCTTTCCACAGCCAGGGACCATCACGCCGGGACGCTGGCCGTCATGAGCGGGGAGAAGGTGCGGAGCACAAAGTGGCTGAAATCCAACCGTCGACCTTTGTCTCTGTTGACATCAGTCCTGAGAGGGAGACGATAGGTGAGGCCGTCGTCACTGCTGCCGGAGGTGCAGGACGTGTAAGGAAATCTGCCTTCAACACTGTCGCGGTAGAGACAAAGTCCCTTACGAATACAGCAAGAAGTCTGGGCGATGCCCTTGTAAAGATGCCGGGCATGAAACTCCGTGAATCAGGCGGAGTCGGCTCGGACATGCAGCTGATGCTGGACGGATTCAGCGGCAGCCATATCAAGGTGTTCATAGACGGAGTGCCTCAGGAGGGTGCGGGAAATTCATTCAGCATCAACAATATACCTATCAACTATGCTGAGCGCATCGAAGTCTACAAGGGTGTTGTGCCTGTGACATTCGGCACAGACGCCATCGGAGGTGTGATCAACATAGTCACCGGCCGCAAGCCGCGCCGCTGGTTTCTGGATGCTTCGTATTCCTACGGATCGTTCAACACGCACAAGTCCTATGTCAATTTCGGACAGACCTTCAGCAACGGACTCATGTACGAGGTCAATCTCTTCCAGAACTATTCCGACAACAGCTACTGGGTAGATACTCCAGTCGAGCATTTCAACCAGGACGGGACCACTACAACAGACAATTCGGTCATTGAACATGTACGCCGCTTTAATGACACCTACCACAATGAAGCCGGCATTGCCAAGATCGGCCTTGTCGACAGGAAATTTGCCGACAGGCTTGTGCTGAGTCTGCGCTATGCCCGCTTCCACAAGGACATACAGACTGGTGTAAGACAGGAGGTTGTCTTCGGGCAGAAGTTCCGCAAGGGCTGGTCTGTGACCCCTTCCCTGGAGTACCGCAAGAGAGACCTCTTCACAAAAGGACTGGATGTCTCCCTTACCACGACATTCAACGACAACCTCACACATAATGTCGACACATCGACCTTCCGCTACAACTGGCTCGGGGAAAAGAAATATCTCGGAGGATCGGTCGGCGAACAGTCCTACCAGAACTCTGCCTTCCGGAACACCAACTGGAATGTATCCTTCAATGCCGAATACAATATCGGCCATGCGCATTTCTTCTCATTCAGCAATGTCCTGAACACATTCTCAAGGAAAAGCAAGTCGGATCTTACATCAGTCATCACTGACTATACCATTCCTAAGAATACGGTCAAGAACATCGCGGGACTTTCCTACAGGATAGAGCTTTCCCGCCGCTGGAACCTTTCTGTCTTCGGGAAATATTACAGCCAGTACTGCGAAGGTCCTGTCTCCACATCCTCGGACGGGGTGGGTAGCTATGTGAACACAGTCAGCCGTGTGAGCACTTTCGGCTATGGGGCCGCAGGTACGTGGTTTGTCGTAAAGGGACTGCAGTTCAAGCTGTCCTACGAAAAGGCATTCCGGCTTCCAACGGTAGACGAGCTCTTCGGTGATGAAGACCTGGAGATGGGCTCCATTGACCTCCGTCCGGAAAACAGTGACAATGCAAATCTCAACATAAGCTATACCCGGAGCTTCGGACAGCATTCCATATATGCCGAAGGAAGCCTCATATACCGTGACACCAAGGACTATATCATGCGCCGCGCCGACACCCAGAACGGGGGCAAGACCTATGCCTCATACGAGAACCACGGACGGGTCGGCACAAAGGGCTTCAACATATCGCTGCGCTACAGCTGGTCGCACTGGCTGAGCATCGGCGGGACCTTCACAGATATGGATGTACGCAACAATGAGAGATATGTGGCCGGAGGTACTCTCCAGGAGAGTCTCACATACAAGGCGCGCATCCCCAACCAGCCTTATCTTTTCGCAAGTTCCGACCTCACATTCACATGGAAGGACTGCATCTGGAAAGGCAATGACCTTGTGCTCTCATACGACAATTTCTATATGCACAGCTTTCCTCTCTATTGGGAGACTGTAGGAAGCGCGTCCTCCAAAAAGAGGGTCCCGTCCCAGTTCTCCCACAATGTAAGCCTCTCCTACAGTATAGGTGACGGAAAATACAGCATATCATTAGAATGCCGCAACCTCACTGACGAGAAACTCTATGACAACTTCAGTCTCCAGAAAGCCGGACGGGCCTTCTATGGCAAGCTGAGGATATATCTTGAAAAGTGACGGCCTGATGGATTTATGAAGTCATCGGCTGATTTAAACCAGGACAGTCTATAGCTTATGATGGTATAGAAACATAAGTATAGAATATTGAATAGTAGTATAAAACATTAGCATATGGAAACAAGAACATTGTTATTGCATGCAGCCGCGATATGCGCCTGCGCATTATTTGCCTCCTGCGAGGACAGGCATGTTCCGGATGGTCAGGGCACTTCCCTGGGAAACTATATTGTCACGGCTACCGTGGACAATGTCAATGCCGTGCTTCAGTCCCGGACGATAGACAGCGGGGAAATCTCTGCCCGCAACTCCGGAGTCGAGGCAGACGGAGGCACCCAGTGGGTCTACTACAAGGACAGGTATCTGTACAATCTGAAATACAATGATGGCAATGCCGGAGGTACATCATCTTTTGCCATGGATTTCGATGGGGAAGTGGTGCTCCGGCCTAAGACATACAATATCACCAGGTTCACAACCTACGGAATAGCCGGAGATTACATAATCACAGCTTCTGCCGTCGATACAGATACAAAGGACAGCGAGGGCAACCAGGCCAAGGGCATCGGGTTCAACTATCTTGATGTCGAGGCGGAAAACAACAGGACTTCCGTGATCCCTGGTGAGAATTTCCTGGGCAACGGAGAGTTCGTGACATTCTCCGGACTTGTCGAGACAGGCGGACGCATCTATACTTCCGTGGTGCCTATGGGGATGAGCAAATACGGGGTCAGGTATGACGGCGGATCCCTTGTCACATATCCTGAACTGATATCAACCTATGCCGGAGGCCAGGGAAGCGGCTCGTTCGACATAGGGGTCATCCCTACGACGCAATTCCCTGACAATGCATGGGTCGCGATATATGACGACAATACCTTCACCGATCCGGTGATACTGAAGACTGACAGGATAGGCTTTGCCAGCGGCAGGCAGAAGTCCCAGTATTACCAGACCATCTGGGCTGACGACGAAGGCAATGTATATGTCTTCTCTCCGGGCTATGGACGCAGCCATACGGGCGATTTCAAGAAGACCGGGACTCTTCCTTCCGGGGTCGTCAGGATCAATGCCGGAGCCGAGGAGTTCGATCCTTCATATTACTGCAATATAGAAGAACTTTCCGGAGGCTTTGCGATATACCGCTGCTGGCATATCGACCGTGACTATTTCCTTCTGCAGATGTACACAGGAGGGACAGATGCCCAGAATGCCATCGGAGGAATCGGCGGCGGCACCAATGCCATAGCCGTGTTCAGAGGCAGTACAAAGGAATTCAGCTATGTCACGAAGGGATTACCTGCCCGAGACAACATATCGTCATTCGGAAGCGCTCCTTTTGCTGAAGGTGGAGTCATCTATATCCCTGTCGTCACGAATGACGGAGCGCAGCCGGCTGTCTACAGGATCGACCCTGAGACCGCCGAGGCTGCAAAGGGACTCACTGTCGTCTCGGATGCCATCAGTTCTGTAGGCAAGCTTGTGCCTGTGCTTTAGGACTGGATAAGTGGAATTATGATTGTTTCCCGTAAGGTTACGGTACGTCATGATCAACATTCTGATATATTGCTGATGAGAAAGATATTTTTGAAGATACATCTTTGGCTGTCAGTGCCGTTCGGCCTGATAATCACTCTCGTTTGTTTTTCCGGAGCCATGCTCGTGTTTGAAAAGGAGATTTCTGAGGCGGCATGCAGGAAGATGTATTTCACCGGTGTGCCGGAGGATTCCAGACAGGTTACACTTACTGTCGACAGCGCCGCTGCCATAGTCCGGAGCACTCTGCCTGAAGGGATCGGGGTGACCGGAGTCACAGTCTCTTCCGATCCGGAAAGGACGTGGAAAGTTGGCCTTTCGAAGCCTCGGAGGGCAGCGGTATATGTGGACCAGTATACAGGTCAGATTACAGGCCGGTATGAAAGGGCTCCGTTCTTCTCTTTCATGTTCCGCCTGCACAGATGGCTCCTTGACAGCATGAAGCCGGGAGAGACGGTCTTCTGGGGCAAACTCATAGTGGGTACAAGTACCCTTATGCTTGTCATCGTGCTTGTCTCAGGTGCTGTTATATGGTGGCCGAGGACGCGCAAAGCCTTGTCTGGGAGACTCAAGGTCAATGTCCGCAGAGGATGGAAGAAATTCCTGTATGATCTGCATGTGGCCGGAGGAATATATGCCTTTGTCTTCCTCCTGGCACTGGCTCTTACAGGACTCACTTGGTCGTTCCAGTGGTACAGGACAGGATTCTACAGCCTCTTCGGAGCGGAATCGGCTTCAGGGACTTCTTCTGATCATGGACTCCATGCCCTTGACTCTGATGCTTCCGCGGCTGTAACGGATATATGGGACAAGGTTGTGAAGAACCTTGCCGGGAAAAATCCCGGCTATGCGTCGATAACTGTCTCTGACGGGTCAGCTTCTGTTTCCTTCGGCCGCCTCGGAAACAGACGGGCAGCGGACAGATATGTTTTCGACCCCTCCACAGGAGAGATTACAGGAGCTGCCCTCTATAAGGATGCTGCCCGGACGGCAAAGGTCAGCGGCTGGGTCTATTCGGTGCATACCGGCAGCTGGGGCGGTGTCCTTACCAAGGTCCTGACCTTCCTTGCGGCTCTTCTGGGCGCAACTCTGCCTCTGACCGGGTACTGGATGTGGCTGAAAAAGCGCAGGATTCGCCACCAACAGCACCGGATTCACCACCAATGATGACTTTATGGCGAGATTTTCCCAATTTATTGGGATTCACAGACAGTCCGTAAGGCTGTACCTTTGCCTTCGGAGATTGAGATTTCAGGCCATATAGTTAAAAAAGCAAGATCCTTTTAATTGTTGTTTGTGAAAAGAGGGAGACCGGAAGCCAGTATCCGGATCCCTCTTTCATTTTGTGATTTATTGTTAACTTTGGACTTTATCTGATATGGGACTTTTTGCCATAAGGACAACAGGAATGGACAGGATAGATAAAGATGCATCCAGGCTGGTGCTTTCCCCGTCGATGAAGCTGGCGGACCTGATAGAGCTCGACTATTCACTGCTCATCGTGCTCTCGCGCATGGGCATAGGACTCGGTTTCGGTGAAGATACCGTTGAGGAAGTCTGTGCCCGCAGCGGCATAGATGTCAGCGCTTTTCTTCTGATATGCAGCGTATATGCCTACGATGACTATGTGGCCACGGATGACCTGCTCAGGGCTGGCAATCCGGCAGATGTCGTCAGATATCTGCACAATTCCCATTCATTCTATCTGGACGATGAGCTGAAGAAGCTGGAGAAGTCTCTTGAAGAGCTTGTTGTCCCTTGTGACGAGCGGCAGAGGAAAGTCATATACCGTTTCTTTTCTGAATACAGAAATGAAGTCGGCAATCATTTCGCCTATGAGGAAAACACAGTATTCCCTTATGTCAAGGCTCTGATAAGCGGTCTGTCTCATGAAGGCTACAGCATCGGGCAGTTCGAGGAAAACCACAGCAATATAGACGAGAAGCTCAACGACCTGAAGAACATAGTCATGAAATATCTTCCGCCGGTATGCGACACTGTGCTGAGGAACAGCGTGCTTTACCATATCTTCTTCCTTGAGGAAGACCTTGGCAAGCATACGGCGATAGAGAACAATGTACTGGTGCCGATGGTAACAAGACTTGAGGAAAATGAAAAACGGAAGCTATAGGAAAGTCCTGCTGATAGTGCCTTCCAGGATAATGGCAAGGGGAATCGAGGGTGTGTTCAGTGACCTCGGGGAATTCCGGGTCGAGGGCATACTTTCGGACATATCGCATTCTGGAGGAGCACAGCTTAAGAATATGGACGCGGATGTAGTGATAGTGGATCCTATTGTCTTCGACTATGCTGCCAGACATTCAGGGCGCAGCATGATATCTGAATATACCGATGCTGCGGTAGTTGCACTGCAGACAGTGGCGATGGAAGAAGACTCCTGGAAGCAGTACGATGGAGTCATCGGGATCTATGATGCCCCTCCTGTGATCATCAGGAAGCTGCGGACAGCGCTTTCTTCCCGTGAAGAGACACCGAGGTCTGAAAGCCAGGAGCTTTCCGCACGAGAGAAAGAGATCCTGATCTGTGTAGCCAAGGGAATGATCAACAAGGAGATAGCCGATCTCTACAGCATCTCCATATATACTGTCATCACTCACCGCAAGAACATAACCCGCAAGACCGGCATCAGGACAGTCGCAGGTCTCACGGTCTATGCTCTTCTGAACAACCTCATCGACTCCGGTTCTGTGGAATAGCTTCCATCCTTGTCCGGATGATTTATCTGTCCGTCAGAAAAGAGTATATTTGCAGGATATCTAAAATTAATTCTGCAATGGAACTTGAAATAGGAGGAACCATCCTCAGCTTCGGCGGCATCATCACAGGCCTTGCCACATTCATTATAATAGGGGGCTTCCACCCGATAGTCATCAAGGCCGAATACTATTTCGGCACCCGGTGCTGGTGGGTGTTCCTTGTGTCAGGAATCGCCTTTGCCGTATTGTCCCTTTTCATAGAGAATTCCGTAGCCTCTACAATCGTAGGAGTGGTGGCTTTCTCCTGCCTCTGGTCCATCCTTGAGCTCTTCGAGCAGAAGAAGCGTGTCGAAAAAGGCTGGTTCCCGGCCAACCCGAAGAAAAAGCGCTGATCAGCCGGCCCGTACTACGAATACCTCCGTGGAAGTCTGAGGAGGATTGCCAGCAGGGCGCAAAGTCCGAGGGCAAACGGATAGTACAGATATCCGATGATGGAGATGGCCGATATTCCGGCAAGTCCTGAAGCCATGAGCAGCTGGGCGCCGTAAGGGATGAGTCCCTGCACGAAGCATGAGAATGTGTCCAGTATGCTGGCGGTCTTGCGCGGATCCAGACCGAACTTCGAGGTTATGTCCCTGGCTATCCTTCCGGTGGTTATTATGGCTATCGTATTGTTGGCCGTGCAGAGATTGGCGAGGCTGACAAGGGCCGCGATACTGAGTTCCGCCCCTCTTTTCCCGCTGATGCGCCTGGTCATCAGGCTTATTATGAAGTCCAGGCCTCCGTTGTGCCTGATCAGTTCTAGCATTCCTCCGGCAAGCATCGTCACGATGATCAGTTCACCCATGCCTCCGATTCCTTCCCCGATAGAACCGAGCCATCCGGCCCAGGACAGGTCCCCGTACGCAAAGCCGATGACGGCATTGACAGCTATCCCGATCGAAAGCACCGAGACCACGTTCACCCCTGATATAGCAAGCAGGATTACAAGGATGTACGGGATCATCTTCACCCATTCCACTTCCCCTCCTTCAGCTGCTGCGCCTCCACCGAGTCCCATGACGACATATACCGCTGTGACAGCAAGGGCTGCCGGCAGGGCTATCATTATGTTCACCTTGAACTTGTCGGACATGTTGCATCCCTGTGTCCTTGTGGATGCTATCGTAGTGTCTGATATGAATGAAAGGTTGTCTCCGAAGAATGCGCCGCCTGCAACAATCGCCGTCATGAACGGCACTCCGGATCCTGTCTCCTGAGCTATACCCGCTGCTACCGGTACGAGAGCCACGATGGTCCCGACACTAGTGCCTACGGCCATTGAGATGAAACATGCGGCGAGGAAGATCCCCGCATAGACAAGTTTTGCCGGAAGGACCGCAAGTGTGAAGTTGACGCATGCATCTATCGCCCCGATGGCGTCGGCTGTACTTGCAAAAGCTCCGGCAAGCACGAATATCCATATCATCAGGAGCACATTCTTGTCTCCTGCTCCGGCTGAGAATATGGCTATCCTCTCTTCGGTGGTCTTGTCTCTGGTGATAAGCAGCGCATATACAGAAGCCAGAAGGAAGGCGGAGGCAATCGGTATCCTATAGAAATCCCCGGCGAGCAGAGATGACACAAGGTATGCCGCAAGGAATACAAGCATAGGACTGAGGGCAAGCCAACCGTTCATCGGCTTGTCCTCGCCTGATCCTTCTGCCGGAGACCTCTTTCCTGTCCGTCCGGTCTTCTTCCCGAGGCTGCGCAGCGTCTTCAGCAGGTCGGCCTGGTATTTTTCAGGTATTATCCCCATCCTGCAGATCGTTAAGGTCTGCAAAGATACTCTTTTTTCACTATCCGTCCGTGTTTCCTATACACCGCTTGCCCTTAAGCTGCGAAAAAATAAGTAGATTTGTATCTGATGTGACCGTCATCATCCGTCAGGATGCAATGACTGATGAAACCATAAGCATATAATGAAAAGAAAACTTGAAACCGAGGTCCCGGGCGGGGAGAAGACCGTCCTTCTGCACACCTGCTGTGCTCCATGCTCTTCTGCGATAATAGAAAGCCTGATGAAAGACGGCGTCCGCCCGGTGATCTTCTACTGCAACCCCAATATCTGGCCGCACGAAGAGTATCTCATAAGGAAAAACGAATGCTCCCGCTATGCATCTTCCCTCGGACTTGAGATCGTGGATGCCGACTATGACCATGACCGGTGGCTTTCGGCTGTCAAAGGTCTGGAAGGGGAGCCGGAAAGGGGAGGCCGCTGCCTCCAGTGCTTCAGACTGAGGCTTGCACGTACTGCCGAGTATGCGCATGAGCACGGTTTCAAGGTCATTACGACGACCCTCGCTTCTTCCCGCTGGAAAAGTCTTGACCAGATCAATGAGGCCGGCCGCTATGCCACCGGACTTTATCCCGATGTCATCTGGTGGGACCGCAACTGGCGCAAAGGAGGACTCCAGGAAAGACGTCTGGAGATAATAAAGGAATACAGTTTCTACAACCAGCAGTACTGCGGCTGTGAATTCAGCCTGAGAGACAGTACTTTACAAAAAAGATGACAGCCCCGCGTTTCACAACGCAGAGCTGTCGCAATTCTAACCTAAAACTTAACCTATGAAAAAACTATTCGCGAAAAAAGTATTGCAATCTCTGTGCCAAATTGGCCATCAGAGCAATATTTTGACTATTTCACGTATATTTTTTACTTCAATCACCCTTTCGGAGTCAGGAATATCCATCATTTCGTGTGCCCATGTGACCTCATGCGGTACATGTATGGCCACTCCTCCTATATTTATTACGGGAGCGATGTCCGACTTTACCGAGTTTCCCACCATGACCATGTCCTGAGGACGTATGTCCAGCTTGGCCGCCATGGCGAGATAGTCTTCCTCGCTTTTCTTCTCCATCACCTCTATATGGTGGAAATATTTCTGAAGTCCGGATTCCCTGTATTTGTTCATCTGCTCAGGCAGGTCTCCCTTGGTCGCTACCGCAAGCCTGTATTTTCTCCGTAGGGCCTTCAATATATCTTCTATGCCGTCGATCAGATGGAATTCGTGGTAGGCAAGGTCGTGGATGATCTGCTTTGTCTTGAGATATATCCTGCTGCTGAAGTCTTCCCCGCAGAGTTCGGTGGCGGCATCAAGCATTCCTATCAGATAGGTCTTGGAGCCGTAGCCGTAGACCGGGATGTTCTCTTCCTGCTTCTGCATCAGCATATCTACAATGTCCTTTTCCGGGGCATAGTCAGAAAGAAGCAGGGCAAACCTGTGCTCTGCTTCTCTGAAATAGCTTTCGTTTTCCCACAATGTGTCGTCTGCATCGAAGAAAACGTATCTGCATCCTTCCGGGATCATTTCTCTTCTGCTGAGGTATCCTCTGCCTCTGCCGAAGCCATATCGGCCTGGACAGCTGTCGTATCGGCCGCCTCTGCTGCAGTCGTGTCTGCTTCTGCGGCTTCCTGTGCTGCCGCCTCAGGACGGATGCTGATTATCCTTATGTCCTTGACAGGCCTGTCCTTTGCACCTGTCTGCACGGCTGCGATCTTGTCGATGACATCAAAGCCTTCGATGGTCTCACCGAACACAGTGTATTCTCCGTCAAGCTGTGCGCATGTCTGTGGATCCTGCACGATATAGAACTGTGATCCTGATGATTCTTTCTTAGGATTGGCTGCATCTCCTCTGCGTGCGGCCGCAAGGGCGCCTTTCTTGTGTGTCAGGCCTGGGACGATCTCTGCAGGGATGGTGTAGGCCGGTTCAGGTCCGCCTGTGCCGTAGAGGTCAGCTTTTGACGGATCCTTTGTAAGCGGGTCACCTGTCTGGATCATGAATCCGTTGATTACCCTGTGGAAGAGCACTCCGTCATAGAATCCTTCTGAAGCCAGTTTCACGAAATTGTCCCTGTGGAGAGGTGTCTGGCTGTAGAGCTTGACCTTGATGGTGCCCATGTCGGTTACAATATCCATTACAGGCTCTGCCGGAAGACTCTTCGGATCGAATGTCTGTCCGTCAGCCTGTTTCTTGCCGCCCTGACCGCATGAAGCGATGGCGGCTGTCATTCCCAGAATGGTCATGAGTCTGATGATGGTTCTTTTCATTTTCTTTTTATTGTAAAAAATGCTGTACAAAAATAAGAAAGAGTTTTGGATTAACATATTGTCAGATTAATTTATAATTTTGCCGCCATTATGGCAAATCCGTTGAAGCAGCTTGCGGGAGAAACCGCGATATACGGGCTCAGCACGATCCTGGCCCGGGTCATAAATTTCCTTTTTGTCCCGTTCTATACGAGAATGCTGACTACAGCCAGCTATGGTGTAGTCACTGAATTCATGGCCTATATCGCTGTGCTGCAGGTCGTGCTTGTCCTAGGCCTGGAGACAGGATGCTTCCGTTTCGCCAATAAGGAGGGTGTTGACCGCAGGACTGTCTATTCAAATGCCTTTGCCATAGTCTTCGCAGTAAATGCCGTCTTTCTTGCGCTTATGGTCGCCTTTGCCGGCCCGATCGCATCGTGGCTTGGATATGACGGCTACGGAAACTGCATAATGTATGTCGGAGGCATCCTGTTCCTTGACTGTGTGACTGCAATCCTCTTTGCCAAGTTCCGCCAGGAGCACAAGGCTTTCCGCTTTGCTATATTCAAGACAATCAAGATACTCACGGAGACGGCATCCAATCTTGTGCTGTTCTTCTGGTTCCCCGGATATTGCCTCAGGGCTGCGGAAAGGCTGGGCACTGAAGTCCAGGCCCTGACGCCTTCGGACGTTTGGCTGCTTCACTTCGTGTCTCCGGCTCCGGATTTCTCTTATGTGATATTCGCGATACTGATAAGCAGCATAGTATGCGGGCTGCTCTTTGTCCCTGAGGTATTCAGGCTGAAAATAAGGATAGACCAGGCCCTTCTGAGGAAGATGCTGCTTTATTCCCTGCCGCTCATGGTCGCAGCCCTTCCGGGCATTATAAATGACTTTCTAGACAGGATACTCTTCAGATATTTCGATACCGGATCGGAGGTCTGGCAGTCAAGTCTCGGTGTATTCCAGGCCGGGGTGAAGCTTTCGGTGATAATGTCACTCTTCATCCAGATGTTCCGCTTTGCGGCTGAGCCGTTCTTCTTCCAGCGGGCGGCCGACAGAAACTCCAAGACTCTCTATGCGGAAGTCATGAACTGGTTCACGGCCTTCTGCGGACTTGTCTTCCTCGGGGTAATCCTATATATAGATATAATATCCCTGATTCTCGGCCGCGATTTCCGGGCCGGAGTAAGCATTGTGCCTATAATGCTTCTTTCCTATATGCTTCTGGGCATGCAGTTCAATGTGTCCATGTGGTACAAGCTCTCCGGAAAGACATCTGTAGCGATCTGGATCACTCTGGCCGGGCTTGTCGTCACGGCTGTGGTCAATGTCCTGTTCATGCCGCGCTTCTCCTATCATGCCGCCGCATGGGGACATCTTGCCAGCTATGTCGTGATGCTTGCGATCAATGTCTTTCTGGGAAAGAAACATTATCCTATCCCGTACGACTGGAAGCTCATATTCTGCATCTTTGCGGGAATGGGCATAGTCTATGCCTTGTCTGAAATTTCCGGCCGCTGGCTGTTTCCTCAGGCGGATTTCTCGTCAGGGGCACTGCAGATGGCTGGAAAACTCGTTGTAAATACTCTTCTCATCGCATCATATGCAGCTCTCTGCTGGCTTGCCCTTCGCCGCAGGAGGTCCGTGTCATAGAAATCCAGTGATCTCCTCCCTCCTTCCTTTCCGCAGCCTTCTGTTATATAAGGAGCAGTTCACGGCAGGTGATAATGTATAAGGATACACCGGCAATCTTGTGTAATTCTTTGTCTTACTGCTCTTTTTTGCAATAAAATGTGACTTATTGTAAAAAAATAGTTATATTTGCCAAAATATATTGACCACTATTAATAACCAAATTTTCTATTATGCTAAAAACAATGAGTTCTTCATTGTTCAGATGCTGCATGGCGCTTCTTGCCTTCGCGGCTCTGAATGTGCTGACACCTTCGGATGTCTTTGCGCAGAACGCAAATGACGGTGGGGGCACAGTCAGCGGTGTGGTAACTGATGATCAGGGTCCTGTAATCGGGGCCGCCGTCATGATAAAGGACGGACAGGGCGGAGTTACTACAGGCTTTGACGGAGAGTACACACTCGGCGGACTCAAGTCCGGAGATGTCATCGTCGTGTCCATTCTCGGATACGAAACCCAGGAAATTCCCTATGTAGGACAGGCTACACAGGATGTCAAGCTGTCCGTTTCCACAGAATTCCTTGATGAGGTCGTTGTCACGGCCCTCGGTATCAAGAGAGAGGAAAAGACCCTTTCCTACAATGTGCAGTCGGTGAAGTCCGAGGAGCTCACCGCAGTGAAAGATGCCAACTTCGTCAACTCACTCGTCGGCAAGGTTGCAGGTGTGACCATCAATTCAGGAGCCAGCGGCCCGGGAAGTGCCACGAGAGTCGTGATGCGAGGCATGAAGTCCATCGAGAAGAGCAACACCGTCCTCTATGTGATTGACGGTATCCCGATGTATAACAAGAGCTTCGGCGGAACCGGCGGCGCTATGGAGTCTCCTGTGGGCTCAGAGGCAGCTGCCGACATCAACCCTGAGGACATCGAGTCCATCTCCATGCTTACCGGCCCTTCTGCAGCCGCCCTCTACGGTTCTGACGCAGCCAACGGAGTCATCGTCATAAACACGAAGAGAGGAGCAGAGGGCAAGACTACTGTCACGGTCAGCAACAGCACCACATTCTCCACTGTATATATGATGCCGGAGATGCAGTCCCGCTACGGAAAGAGCGGCGGAATGTACAGCTGGGGCTCGGCTCTTCCGTCTGACTACAGCTATGATCCGCGCAAGTATTTCCAGACGGGAACGAATGTCATCAATTCCGTGTCTCTGTCCACAGGAAACGAGAAGAACCAGACATACATCTCAGCCTCTACCACCAATACCACCGGTATTGTTCCGGAGAGCCAGTATGACAGGTACAACTTCACTGCGCGCAACACCACCAAGTTCGCCAACGACAAGCTCATCCTTGACTTCGGAGCCAGCTTCATCATCCAGAGGGACCACAACCTCGTTTCCCAGGGTACATATTACAACCCTATCACAGGTCTGTATCTCTTCCCTCGCGGAGACGATTTCTCGGAAGTGCAGAACTATGAACGCTGGAATCCTGTCCGCGGAATGATGACCCAGTACTGGCCGTACGGGGACGGAGGACACAACATCCAGAACCCTTACTGGGTGCAGAACCGCAATAACAGGGACATGAACAAGCGCCGCTATATGCTCAACGCTTCCCTCCAGTGGAACATCACTGACTGGATGAATGTAACAGGCCGCGCAAGACTCGACGAGTCCACATACAAACAGACCCGCGAATACTATGCCTCCACACTCACCACATTCTGCGGAAACAACGGTGGCTACTATCTTGAGAACAGCTCCGACAGGTCTTTCTACGGAGATGTGATGCTGAACATCGACAAGGAATGGGGAGACTGGAGCCTCATGGCCAATGTCGGAGCATCCATCAATGACCAGAGGTATTATTCGGCGATGATGACAGGCGACCTTAAGGAGGCCAACTACTTTTCCGCCAATAACCTTGACATAGCCAACAAATACAAGAGAGACGAGAACGGCTGGCATGACCAGACTCAGTCGGTGTTTGCATCGGTTGAGGTGGGCTGGAATGACGCCGTCTATCTTACTGTCACAGGAAGAAACGACTGGGCTTCGCAGCTTGCATATTCATCACAGTCCTCATTCTTCTATCCTTCAGTGGGTCTTTCCGCCGTCATTTCCAACCTTGTTGAAATGCCGAAGTGGTTTGACTTCCTGAAAGTCCGCGGCTCATATTCCCAGGTCGCATCTCCGTTCTCAAGGTGGATTTCCAATCCGAGTCTCGACTACAACGACCAGACGGACCTCTGGACCCAGAGCAAGACTTACCCTTACAGGGATCTCAAGCCTGAAGACACCCGTTCATGGGAAATCGGTGTCAACATGCGTTTCCTCAAGGGCCTCAGCCTTGATGTGACATACTACCGTTCCAATACCTTCAACCAGACTGTATACGGTGACCTTGCCGCCTCCACAGGCTATGACAACTTCATCGCGCAGACCGGTAATGTCCAGAACCAGGGAGTCGAGCTCGCCCTCGGCTATAACAACACCTGGGGCGACTTCACATGGGACAGCGGCTTCACTCTTACATTCAATGAGAACAAGATTGTCGAGCTCGCCAATGACATCGTCAACCCTATCACAGGCGAGAATGTCACCATCGATGAAATCCAGAAGGACTGGCTCGGAGGCGAGAATGTCGCACCTCGCGTAATTCTCCGTCAGGGTGGTTCTCTTACCGACATCTATGTGAACAATTTCATCAAGAGAGACCTCAACGGATATGTCGATGTTGATGCCAACGGACGCATCTCGATGGAGAGGACAGACTTCGTGAAAGTCGGACAGCTCGCACCTAAGGCCAATCTCGGATGGAGCAATACATTCAGCTACAAGGGCGTATCCCTCGGCGTAGTCCTCACTGCCCGCATCGGCGGCCTCGTATATTCAGCCACTCAGGGTATCCTCGACTTCTATGGTGCATCTGAAGCATCTGCCGAGATGAGGGACAACGGCGGTATTCCTGTAAACTTCGGTTTGCTCGATGCGCAGTCATACTATCAGACCATATCCACAGGTAGCGGCGGACACGGTGCGTACTATCTGTATGATGCCACCAACATCCGCCTCCAGGAACTCACCCTGAACTACACTTTCCCGAGAAAATGGTTCAACAACAAGATGGGGCTTACCGTGGGCTTCGTGGCAAGAAACCTCGCCATGATCTACTGCAAGGCTCCGTTTGACCCTGAGCTTTCCGCTTCCACAAGCAGCAATTACTATCAGGGAGTCGACTACTTCATGCTTCCGAGTACAAGGAACCTCGGATTCAATGTCAAATTCCAGTTCTAACAATGCAATAAGGACACAGATATGAATACAATTTTCAAAATATTTGCAAATGCTGCCGTAATCGGCGGTCTTGTCGCTGTTGCAGGGTGTACAAAGAACTTTCCGGAGTACAATACAGACCAGTATGCCCTCCGTGCCGAGAGTCCTTCGCTCGTCATCCCTTCGATGATAGAGACGATGATGTATGTCCAGCAGAACAGCTCGCAGATGGCAGATCAGATGGTCGGGTCTCTCGGCGGCTATTTCACCAATGTCAACAGATGGCAGGGAGCCAACTTTGACACATTCAATGTTTCCGACGGCTGGAATGTATCTGTATATGACCAGGCTTTTCAGGGAGTATACAGCAACTACTTCAAGGTTGAGGATCTTACCGACGGAGAAGGACACTGGTTCGCCTTTGCCAAGCTCGTGAAGGCTGCATCCATGATGAGGGTCACAGACTGCTACGGTCCTATCCCTTACAGCCAGGTGCGTGACGGAGACATGTATGTGGCATACGATACCGGAGAAGATGTCTACAGGAACATCATCGATGATCTTCTTTCGGCTGCCGATGTGCTCTACCAGTATTCGGCTCAGGTAGGAGCATCTCCTATCGGGACTTCCGATGCCATATACAGCGGCAATTATGCCAACTGGGCAAAGCTTGGCGTATCGCTGGCCATGAGGGCAGCCATGAGGGCAGGATTTGAGGATGAGTTTGTCCGCGCCATGAACTCCGAGTGCGGATACATCACCTCTAACAGTGAAAATGCCCTGGTTGACCCGAAGACCCAGGGTAATCCTTATCAGCTCGCAGCATCCTCTTGGGGCGATATCAGGATCAACGCCAGCATCACAGACTACATGAACGGATACAATGACCCGCGCATGCCGTTCTACTTCACCGCTGCGACATCGGGGACTGTGACATATCAGGGCATACGCATGGGGCAGCCGGCCAATTTCAACAAGGCAAGTTCCACCCCGTTCTCCCAGCCTAATTTCCTTGCCTCTACCAAGCTTCCTGTCTTTGTCGCAGCAGAGAGCCAGTTCCTGCTTGCGGAAGCCGTGCTCCGCGGCTGGATCAGCGGCGATGCCAAGACATATTATGAGAACGGGATATCCCTGTCATTCGAGCAGTGGGGGGCCGGCAGTGCTGCCGCGTACATTGCGGATGACTCAAGCATTCCTGCAGACCACAGCGATTTCCTTAACCAGACATATGCCCGCTCGACTGAAGTCAAGATAGCCTGGGATGCAGAGAGCACGGCAGACAAGCATCTTGAGCAGATAATCACCCAGAAGTGGATTGCCAACTTCCCTATGGGCCTTGAGGCATGGGCGGAATACCGGCGTACCGGCTATCCTGAACTGTGCGAGTCCGTTGCCACGCAGGAGCCGAATGCGACCATCAGTTCCATAAAGGATTATCACCGTCTGCGCTATCCTTATACAGAAGCGAGTCTCAATGAAGACAACTACAATACCGCCGTGTCAAATCTCGGAGGCGCTGACCATGAAAGTACTCCGCTTTTCTGGCAGGACAGGGGAATTTAAATTTTAACAGTTGAATTGATATGAAAAGAATCAATATATTCAAATCGGTAATAATTGCAGCCGCTGCCTGTGCTGCGGCAGGCTGCAGTGACTGGATGACTCCTGAGACTGAGGCCTTCGATGAGTATTCTCTGACCGAAGTTGCCAAGGACGATGCCTATTATGCTGCCCTGCGAGCCTACAAGGAATCGGATCATGCCATAGCCTTCGGCTGGTATGACGGTTGGGGTGAGCCTGGTCTGTCAACTTCAAGGATGCTGTCCGCCGTACCGGATTCAATGGATATCATATCCCTGTGGGATAATTCCAGAGGGATTTCTCCGGAACAGAAAGAAGATCTTCGTTTTGTTCAGGACGTCAAAGGGACAAAGGTGACAGTATGCTTCTTTGCTTCCGATGTAGGTAACAGTTTTACACCACCTGAGTATACATCCGGGAATGAAGGTGTCACACTGGATGACCAGAAAGCATTCTGGGGGTGGGAAGACGGGAACGATGAGGCCATAAGGTCTTCCCTCGCCAAATATGCGGCGGCAATCCGTGATACCATAGATTTTTACGGGTATGACGGGATTGACATAGATTATGAACCTGGTGGATCGCTGGATCAGAATATGACATACTTCACATGGTTTGTACAGGAGCTCGGAAAGTATTTCGGACCTAAGTCAGGGACAGACCAGTTGCTTATAATTGACGGTTATGTCAATAGGCTGGCGGCAGAAATCGGTCCGTATTGCAATTACCTTGTTTCACAGGCTTATTCAGTTCCTGGAGGTACACCTCCGACAAATTGCGGAATGACAGCTAATCAGGACTATGGTACCTATATGTCAGGAAATGCTTCGCTTCAAACACGTCTCAATCAGGTTATCAACACCTTCAGTTCGACATTGTCCGAAGAAGAAGTAACGAATAAATTTGTCGTTACGGACAATCTGGAAAGTGCCATTGACTGTCTGAACGGAGGATATTATTGGACTGACGATCAGGGCAGGACTTGGTCGAAATCTGTAATGCCGTCGTTGGTCGGCTTTGCATCTTGGAATCCGGACAATGATTTCCGCAAAGGAGGATTCGGAGGATACAGATTCAGTAACGAGAGGTCAAATACGCCTATGTTCAAGTGGATGCGTAGGGCTATTCAGCAGCAGAATCCTTCTTCTCCCGAAAAGGCATTGTCTCCAGAGGATTATGTTCCGGTATCATAATGGTTTAAAGAGAATTTGAGATGAAAAATATATTTAAAATTGGACTTTGTCTTACCCTCGCTGCATCTGCTGTGGGATGTAACGATGCAGAATATGGGGTAGGAGGAATACATGCATTCATAAATGAAAGCGTACAGTCTTCAGGAGTAAGCGGAACAGTAGTTTCGTTAGGCGAAACGGGTGCCGACTATTCATTGACGGTTACTTTGACAGACAGAACTGAGGAGGATGTCGTGTTCAGGTTTGTTGCGGATGAAAATGTCCTGAATACTTACAACCGCGAACAGAGCGCAGGATATGAAATGTTGCCGGCAGATTATTGTGATCTGGGAGGCGAAATTTTGATTCCGGCAGGTGAGTACTCGGCAGATCCGGTATCAATACATATTTCTACTCTTCCAAATGAGCTTACCGGCACGCCTCTCGCTCTGCCGCTAAGGCTTGAAAAGGTTTCTGGAAGTGTTGAACCTACTCCTGTAACATCAGCATATGTGATTGCCATTGAGACTGTCCTTATCAATGATTTGGCACAATTTAATGGGGCAACAGGACTTAAGGCAGAGAATTTCAATGGCTCGTTCCCAACAGGATTTACGATTGAAGTAAGATTCCAGGTAAGCAATACTGCTAACAGAAACAGGGATGTGTTCTCCAACGGGGCAAGTATACTTTTCCGCTTTGAAGACCCTCAGAGCAATCAGGGGGATGTCCAGGCGCATTCTGCAGTGCAGTTCCAGGGGACGCCTGCATATATCAACCCGAACCCGTTGGTCGGTTTTGATGTAAACTGCTGGCAGCATCTGGCTTATACATGGGATGGTTCTAAAGGTCTGTTGTATTATAATGGAACACAGGTAGGAACGGGTGATGTTACATCTGGAGATGTTGGAGACGGTTCTTTCCCAACGGCCAGCTGGTTTGGCGGTTCCTCTGGAGATGGTGGCCATGGCACAGGCTCAAGCTGGTGGGTTGGATGTAACATAATGTTCACAGAAGCCAGAATATGGTCTGTTGTAAGGACTCCGGAGCAGATAGCCAATAATATGACATTTGTAAATGCAAACAGCGAGGGACTTGAGGGTTATTGGCGTATCAACAGGGCTACATATTCAGAGGTTGAAGGAGCTCATCAGTTTGAGGATCTTACCGGAAACGGACATCCGCTTGTTACAAGTACAAGCTTCACATGGAACGAAAATATTTCCAGTCAGGACACTGAGACGCCTTGGAAGTAATATAGCCAAGTAGTTCAACTTATGAAAGATGGTCTGAAGGTTCACTTCGGACCATCTTTTTGTTGTACGCTCGGCATGAGCATTATCTAACGGGTGCAAGTCCCGAGTAAGCCCTAATAGCGGGAATTACATAGCCAAGAGCAAGGGTGTTCATCGCAAGGTGAAATCTGAAGGAAGCTGGCGGCAAACAT
>JADIMK010000038.1 GCA_017694785.1 Candidatus Cryptobacteroides intestinigallinarum | reverse complement strand
GGTTTGATACATATTTTGATTTGCAACACTAAGATAGGTGAAAAATCTGACATGGCAAAATCCTGAGCAACTTTTTGTTGCTCAGGTACTTAAAAAGTTATATTTGTAATAGTGTTGCGGAATTAAGGATTTATTAAATTTGCAAGGTTGTATAAGGATTAAGAAAAATCACCATTTCCAGATGTTTCGGAATGGGTATTCGGGATTTTTACAAGTAATTCATTGAAGATCAATATGATACTTGGTCTTCAATACTCCACTCTATTGCTTTTCATGATATGGCATCCAACGTTAAAGACGATAATCCGGTCTGGTTTGCAATGCGCGTAACTTACCGCAGGGAAATGAAAGTCAAGGACAAGCTTGATGACGAAGGACTGGAGTACTATATCCCGATGCATTATACATTTACAATAAGAAGAGGCCGCAAAGTCAAGGAACTCGTACCTGTGGTCAGGGGGCTTATTTTTGTACATGCACCGCAGAGCGATGTGCAGAGAGTCAAGGAGAAGATGCCATATCTGCAGTATATTGTCAACAGGCGCCTGGGGACCAAGATAATAGTTCCAGAAGACCAGATGCGACTCTTCATTGCTGTAACCGGTACATGTGACGAGAAACTCATATGGTTCAATGAGGACGAGGTCAATATCAAGGCCGGAACCAGGGTGAGGATCATAGCCGGAGATTTCGAGGGATATGAGGGTATATTCATGAAAGTCAAAGGAGCAAGGGACAGGAGGGTTGTCATAGCGGTGGAAGGAGTAATAGCTGTTGCGCTTGCGACCATAAGTCCGGAACTGATAGAAGTAATCAGCTAGCAGATGTATTCTGTGTCTGTAATCGTTCCGGTATATGATTCCGGTCCTTTCATAGAAAGATGCGTACGTTCATTGTTCGGCCAGACGTTGGTACCGGTAGAGTATGTGTTTGTGGATGATTGTTCCGATGATGGTTCGATTGATATAGTGAAGAAGGTCCTGGATGATTATCCGGATAGAAAAAATTCATGCAAATTCATCCGTAACAAGGAGAATTCAGGTCCGTCTTATTCCAGGAATGCCGGACTTGATGCAGCGACAGGAAAGTATATCTTTTTCTGTGACAGCGATGACTGGACAGATCCGCTTATGCTTGAAAAGATGTATGCTGCCGCAGAATCGTCGGGTGCCGATGCGGCCATGTGCGATTTCATGATGGCAGGAGACACGATGAAGAGATATTATCTTCCGGACATGACGGAAGACAAGGTGGGGTCGTTGAGGCGGTATATAAGATTCCCGTGGACGGTATTGTGGTGCATGCTTTACCGCCGGAGTCTTTTTGAAGAAAACGGGATAAGATTCCATACGGGCGTTTCATATTGTGAGGACTTCAATGTCAATGTGAAGATATTGTCCGTGGCCGGGAAAGTGGTGAATATACATGAGCCGCTATATTTCTATAATGTCCAGAATCCGGCTTCAATAATGCACCATATCGACAGACGGAGGATGTACGATGAACAGAGGATGTATATGGATGCCGTATGCTGGCTCAGGGAAGCCGGGCTTTACGAGGCATTGGACAGGGAAATGTGCTGGAGAGTCCTGAAGAGTTCACAGGAACTGGTCCTTGATTCTTCCACATATCCTGAGTTCCTTTCCTTCTATCCTCAGTGCCACAGATATATCCTGTCATGTCCATATCTCAACCTCAAGTTGAAGATAATGATGTGGTGCCTGTGCCACCATCTCGGAGCAGTGTCACGTCTGATGCTTTCGATCAGGAATCTCAGACTGAGATTTGCACGCTGAATGCATACCTTGCCGGAAATAACGATAATAGTACCTGTCTTCAATGCAGAGAAGACATTGTGCAGATGTGTGGAAAGTGTGCTCGGTAGGCAGTCCATGGACTGGGAACTTATCCTTGTCGATGACGGAAGTACTGATGCATCTCCTGGGATCTGCGATGAATTCGCATCGCGCGATCGCCGGATCAGAGTCTTCCACAAGCCTAACGGCGGGGTGAGTTCTGCCCGGAATGTGGGCCTGGACAATGCTTCAGGCCGGATGATAGTGTTTGCTGACAGCGATGATGTCATTCATCCCGAGGTTCTGCATCCTGATTGCTGTAAAGCAGATCTTGTCATATGTTCTTTTTCCGAAGCGAAACCTGGCGGGACTCCGTGGTTTACGCGATTTGACGACAGTCTGCTCTGCGGACAGGAAATGACGGATTTCATAAGAGAAAGACACTATACTACTGTGCTGAAAGTCGTATGGGGCAAAGTGTTCAGGAGGAAACTTGTCGGGGATCTCCGTTTTGATGAAAGGATACCTTTGGGTGAAGATTTTCTTTTCCTGCTCACTTATCTTGAAAGAATACGTTCTCTTGCTTTGTCTTCAGGCCTCTTATATGAATATACCCAGTCTGAGATTTCCATAGGAGATAAATATCCTCTTTCGGCTGATCTATCTGCCTATATAATGAGAAGACTCTATGATGCTTATGAAGGCCTCGGGATAAGATCAGACAGATTTGAGGCATGGCTTTTCTTTGACCATAGGATGCTGTGCCGCCGAGCAGCAACTGAAAACCCTTCCGCATGGTATCGGAACAGTGATGTGGCCTATGTCTTTCCCCGGGTCCGCCATGCGCTCAGCAGGGGCTACATGATACGCTACAGACTTCTGTCCTTGAAGCCTGTGGCAATGCTGCACAAGATGTTTTCACGCGACTTGAGATGAGTGCTCCGTTCATATCTGTAATTGTGCCTGTCTATAATGTCGAGGCATATCTGGATGAGTGCGTCCGCAGTGTGCTGGTGCAGGATTACAGGGATTTTGAGATAGTGATGGTAGACGACGGCTCGACAGACGGCTCCGGGAAAAGATGTGATGAACTTGCCAGGGAAGACCCCCGCATAAAGGTCTTCCACAAGAAGAACGGCGGCTTGAGCAGCGCAAGAAATTACGGGGTGGACAGGGCAAGCGGAAAGTATGTGATCTTTCTGGATTCTGATGACAGGTGGTGCAACAGCTCTGCTCTCGGTACTCTGGCATCAGCAGCGGAAAGGACTGGTGCTGATGTCATCCGGGGAGAATACAAAAGCGTCGATATGGCCGGAAATGATATGCCTGCCGGAAGAAAACTGCCGAGACCGGACACGGAGACTCCTCCGATGGAGAACTATGAATTCCTTACCGAAATTGTCAAAGGTGAGTTCTTTGCATGGCTTTCTTTGTATTCTCTGGAAGTCTTCAATCATATAAGAATGAATGAAATCCTGTATAGTTTCGAAGATATAGATTTCGCATGCCGGCTTTATCAGATGCCTCTTCGGAGCGTATATGTGCCTGTTGTCTTCTATGCGTATAGGAAAAGGCCTGGCTCGATTGCAAATACAGCAGATTCCAGGAACCTGAGGGATTCATTCAGGATGTGCAGGGCCTTCCATGAAGGCGCGGAACGAATCGATGACAGGAGACTTCGCAGATATTATCATCGCTATAGCGTGATGATGTATTTCTGGACACTCCAGACTATGTCGGAGGAGAAGTACCGTCCATATGTCAGAGAGGATATCGGGATAGATCTGTCAGGCCTCAGGAGAGATGTGTTCAGATGGTTTCTCAGAGATATGGCAGCCGGTTTCTCTGTGGTATTTTTTCTTTCTCCGGCAATGGGGATAAGGTATCTCGGGCTCAGAAGCAAGGCCTCCGGTATCCTGTCTTTATTAAGATATCGCTTCAGAAGTAAAAACAGTTGAGATTGGAAGAGTCCGAGAAATATACGGCGGTAATACGCACCTTGGGAACAGCCGGGCAGAAGTATATCAGACTGCTGGACTCTCTCAATGCCCAGACACTTCCTCCGGAAGATATTATCGTGTATATTGCTGACGGTTATAAGATACCTGAAGGAACTCCCGGCAATGAACGGTATGTCTATGTAAAGAAGGGAATGGTAGCCCAGAGGGCTCTGGATTATGCTGAAGTCACTACGGACATAATGCTGTTTCTCGACGACGATGTCTGTCTTGAGCCTGATGCCGTGGAAGAGATGTTAAATGCTCTCAGAACAAGCGGGGCAGATGTGGTGTCTCCCGACACATTCAGGAATTCCGCAAGGAGTACATCCGGAAAGATCATTATGGCTTTGACAGGACGGATGAGGCCGAGAAAAGATGACGGCAAATGGGCATATAAGGTGATGCGGAACGGGGGATATTCTTACAATACATCTCCTTCGCAGAAGATATATCTCTCACAGACAAATGCCGGACCATGTTTCCTGTGCAGGAAAGAGGATTTCCTGAAGATCCGTTTTGAAGAAGAATCCTGGCTTGACGAAGTACCTTATGCCCAGGGCGACGACCAGGCTATGTTCTACAAGATGTATCTCTACGGCCTGAAAGAGATTACCTTGTTTACTGACAAGGTTGTTCATCTCGATGCCGGGACAGCTATGAATGGCACTGACAGGGACAGGATGAGAATATATGCTGACTTCAGGTTCAAGACAATCTTCTGGAAGAGGTTCATCTACGGAAGGGAACAGTCTGCCGCATGGCGTCTTGTTGACATCATCTGCATCGGATCGAGCTTTGTCGCTTCACTTGCAGTTTCATTCCTGAAGTTCAGATGGGGTATCATGCGCATCAAATGGAAAGGTATCAAAGATGGCTTCCGCTGCAATATCCCGCCATACCTTAAGCGATAATGATATGAACAAGATAGCGATAGCATTTGCTTTTGACAGCAGGTTGCTGATGCCGGCTTCTGTCTGCATATCATCTCTTCTCATGAGTGCAGACAATGACACTTTCTATGATATCTACATCATCCATTCTGCAGATGAAAGTTTCAAGGGAAGTCTGCTGGACAGTATCCCGGTGCATTATTCCCGTTGCAGTATAAGCTATAGGGCGGTTGACAGCCGTTTTGCCTCGGCATATCAGGTGAGGGGCATTACAGTGGCGACATATTACAGGCTCATGTTGCCCGAACTTGTGCCGGAATATGACAAGATCATATATTCAGATGTGGACATCATATTCAGGACAGATCTCGGGAAAGTATATAATGTGGATCTTGGCAGTAATCTTATAGCTGCTGCTCTAGATCTAGGCATGAACTTGGGGAAAGATGGGCTGAAGCATATCTCGTCTGTCCAAGGACTCTGTCCGGGACAGTATCTCCAGGCCGGATTGCTTCTTCTTAATCTTAAGCAGATGAGGGAAGAGGATATGGTAAATAAATTCATGTCCCTCGCAGACAGAAGGTTCCGTTTCCAGGATCAGGATATTCTCAACATGGCATGTGCCGGTCGTATTTCCTGGCTTGAACCGAAGTACAATATGACCGACTATTCATTCTATTATGGCATGCGGCACCGTGATGAAGTCTCCGGACTGATGGATCTCAGGCAGATTGATGAAGGTATGAAATCCGGGAATCTTCATTTCAACGGGCATAAACCGTGGAAAGGATATTCTGTCAATTTCGACATATGGTGGGAGTACTACAGGAAATCGCCGTTCTTTGATCCGGAATTCTATTTTGAGTTCTTCTACCGCAGGCTTGAAGAGTATGACAGGCTGCCGTTGTGGAAAAGGATCAAGATACTGGCAAGGTATTTCGTGTTCGGGAGGAAGAAGGATTGATGAAGCGAGAGCAGAAATGAATGAAAGGATAGAATATCTGGATATCTGCAGGGGAACTGCCGTAATCCTTGTTGTGATGAGTCATTCGTTGTGCAGCAGGGCAATGCTTTTTGCTAACGGGTTTTTTGTACCTGTCTTTTATTTCATAGCAGGTTACCTTTCTTCCGGGCGTATTTCTTTGGTGAAGAAAGCCCGCAGACTCCTGATTCCGTATCTTGTTTTCAGTGTACTTATTGCTGCCGCTGCAGTACTTTCCGGTATGAAAGATATAGGCTGGAAGGATGTTGCGGGGGTATTGTATTCCAGATATGCTCTTTATCCTCTTGGTACGGAGGATAATGTGGTGTTGCTTGGGCTCGGAAACTCTCCGCTATGGTTTCTGACATCAATGTTCCTGTCATTCCTGACATTTGCTGTACTATGCCGCTCGGGAAAATATGCAGTATGGATGGCATTGGCTTATGTTGCAGTGACTGTCGTCATGAAGTTTCTCCCGGTCCTTCTTCCGTGGAGTCTTGATACTGCATTTCTTACTGGACTTTTCATGTATTCGGGAAAGGTTGTCAGACAGTATGGGATTTTGGAGAAAGGCTGGTCTGTGCCGGCCTTGATGCTTGCTGCATATGCTGCGAGTCTTCTTGTTAACGGATACGGCAATCTTTCAGTACGGGAATACGGCAAGTCTGTGCTTCTGTGCCTCGCTTCAGGCATAAGCGGCAGCATCGTCCTGCTGAAATTGTCCCATTTGATAGACAATACATTCCTTCATAGGCCGCTTGCTGCCATAGGGCGTAATTCACTTGTGATATTCTGCATGCAGATACCATTTCTTCAGATTATCCTTAAGGTCTCATCCCTGGCTGGAATCCTGGTCCCAACCGGTTTCGTGGAAGCAGCTGTCGCTGGAGTGCAGGTAATTGCCGCTGTTGCCTGTGGATATCTCCTGTCGCGCATACTTTCCCGTTTCATGCCGTCAGTGATATGATGAAAGTAGTCGTGAACATGGCCTGCGGGCTTGCGAACAGGATGTTTCAGTATTGCTATTATCTGTATCTTCGAAAATACGGGTATGATGCCTATACTGATTATTATACTTCGGCAAGATTGTCACATGAAAAGGTTTCATGGAGCACTGTCTTTCCTGATGCTGAACTCAGGCTTCCTCCGGAAGGTCTTGTGTCAAGGCTTGGCGGGGGGGACAGCATGTTGTCCCGTATTCGCCGGAGACTGCCGTTTGCCGGCAGTGTAATGGAAATGCCGTCAGCCTTTGATGCTGACCTCCCCGTTGCTTACAGGAGGGATGTCTATGTGCTGGGCGTATTTCAGAATGCTGCTATGGTAGAATCTCTGGATGAGGATCTCGTCCGTAAGGCTTTCTCCTTCGGTCCGGCTCTTGACGAACGGAATAGTGAATTGGCTCAGGAACTGAAAACCAATCCGGGCTCTGTCGCCATTCATGTGAGGAAGGGAGATGACTATATGACGAGGAAATGGTATCGTGGTACCTGCCCATACGGATATTACGAAAAGGCTGTGGAAGCAGTAAGTTCTTCTGTGGAGACCCCGAGGTTCTATGTCTTTGCGGACAATCCCAGGTGGGTCAAGGACAATTTTTCATGGTTTGATTATACTCTGGTAGACTGGAATCCATGTGCCGGTCCTGGCAGTCATTTTGATATGCAGCTTATGAGCCTATGCAGCCATAATATAATTTCAAACAGTACATACAGCTGGTGGGCTGCTTACCTCAACATGAATCCGGGAAAGACAGTCATTGTCCCTGATGTATGGTTCAGTTCGGAGAGCTGCAGTGAATACCGGTCTGAAAGAGTCCTTTGCAAAGGGTGGAGGGCTATATAGTATAAAGGATGAAATGGCCTCGTATGGCTAAGGTATCTGTAATAATCCCTGTATACAGGGTTGAGGATTTCATCGGAAAATGTCTGGACTCACTGGTTTCCCAGACGATGGACGATGTCGAGTATATATTTGTTGATGATGCATCTCCGGACAGGAGCATGGAGATTGTTGCGCAGCGTATGTCGGAGAATCCGGTTTTCGCATCACGTTCAAGGATTCTGCATCATGACGTCAACAAAGGACTCCCTGCGGCCAGAAATACTGGTCTGGCCGTGGCTTCCGGAGAGTATGTCCTGCATTGTGACAGTGATGACTACCTTGAACCTGAGATGATAAGGGAGATGTATTCTGCTGCTGTGGAGCAGTCTGCCGACATTGTCTGGTGCGATTGGTTCCTTACTTTTTCAAGGGATAGCCGCTACATGAAAGAGCCGGATTTCACTTCAGCAGACAAGGCTTTGTCCTGTATGCTTGGAGGAGGCATGAAATACAACGTGTGGAACAAGCTGGTCCGCAGAAGACTGTACACTGACAACGGCATATCTTTCCCTGATGGCCATGGTATGGGGGAAGACATGACAATGATGATGCTCTTTGCCTGTGCATCAAAGGTATTCCATCTGACGAAGGCATTGTATCATTATGTGAAGATGAATGTCAATGCAATGGGCAATTCCGCAGGTCCGGAAAGGCTTGCTGCTCTTGATTACAACGTCCGCAGAACTGCAGATTTCCTGAAGAAGTACTTCGGAAGCAGATATGACAGGGAAATCGCTTTTCTCAAGCTCCAGACCAAGTTCCCTCTGCTGATAATGACTGATGATTGGGGAAATTTCAGGAAGTGGCGTTCGCTATACCATGATACAGACCGGTATATCATGAAAAATCCTTATGTCTCTTTCCGTATCAGATGTGTGCAATGGTGTGCTTCCCATGGCCTTTTTGTCCTGGTGAGTATCCACTATATCCTTGTATGCAGACTTTTCTATGGAGTAGTATACAGATGATGTCAAGATGAAGGTTTTTCTGGTGACATTGGCCGCAATAGCCGCAAGTTTCTATTTCTTCCCGTTTGAGTTCGTATTCCTTCCCGGAGTGAACACGAAGATGATGGTGGCTGTCGCGGGCTGTGCCTTTGCGGGAATCGACTTTGTGAAGTACAGAAGAATCATACCGGACAGACGGTTTGTCGAGATCTTCTTCTATGCTCTTGCCGTGTCATTCATCAGTCTGGTGTCAATAACATACAATGGAACGCATGACCACTCCTTTACAGGATATTTTGTTTCGATGCTGGTCTGGATTGCAGGGGCATGGGGCGCTTGTGGAGTCATAAAGGCTGTGCATGGAAGGCTGGATGCCGAACTTGTGGCGGCTTATCTGGTCCTGATATGTTCCGCCCAGTGCATACTCGCATTCATAATGAACATGTATGAGCCTCTGAGACTATATGTGGACGGCTTTCTCGGCGGTACAGAAGAGTATATGGGAATAGCCGAGGGCCGTCTCTACGGTATCGGCTGTGCGCTTGATGTAGCCGGACTCAAGTTTTCCGCGGTACTTGTCATCATAGCCTTTCTGAGTGTGCACGGAAGCCGTTTTGTCCAGGACCATATAAGTTGGTATGTAGCAGCGTTCATAGTCATGACTGTGATTGGCAATATGATATCCCGTACGACACTTGTAGGAGTGTTGATAGCTGTTTTCTATTGGACGGTGAGTGGCATTGCCTGGATTCTCGGACGGCGTGGCATGGAGTGGGGATTTGTCAGAAGACTGGCCATACTCCTTGCTGTCGCTGTACCGGTGGTAGTCATTTCTTACAACCTGAGTCCTGTCATAGCATCAGATATTAGATTTGCCTTTGAAGGCTTCTTCAGCCTCTTTGAGACAGGACATTGGTACACGCATTCCAGCGATATCCTGATAAACCACATGATAGTCTTTCCGGACAATGCCAGAACCTGGATCATAGGTGACGGACTTGCCGCCAATCCTGTAACTTTCCCTGAAATCGATCCTTACTATACCGGCGAAGAATACCATGGTTATTATATGGCGACTGACATAGGCTATCTCAGATATATATTCTATTTCGGACTGACTGGACTCATCCTGTTCATCACTTATTTCTGTAAGGTAGCTCAGGCTTGCATGAGCTTTTTTCCACGGTACAGGGTGATGTTCCTGATGATTCTGGCTGTCAATTTCATCGGCTGGCTGAAGGTCTCGACCGATATCTTTCCTGTCTTTGCGGCTTTCCTTGCTGTCGCGCTCATCTCGGGGCAGGACAAGTACGAAGACGGGGACAATGGAAGTGAAGAACTGGAAGAAAGTTCCGCTGCATGAAGATAATCTATTGTACACACTCGATATGCAATCCTGGTGGGATGGAACGTGTACTTTTCAACAAGGTGTCCTGGATATCAAGTCATACTCCATGGGAAGTCATGATTGTCACGACTGACCAGCATGGCCGCCCTCCATTCTATCCTTTCCCGGAGCAGGTGGCTACGGTTGATCTCGGCATAGACTATTCTGATGATATCGGAAGGAACAGCCTTTCGCGTATCCTGGCTTTCACGAAGAAGAAATCACTGCATCGGAGACGACTGTCTGAATTGCTCTGCAGGGAGAAGCCGGATGTGACGGTGTCGATGTATCCGTCTGAATCATCGTTCTTACCGTCTTTGAAGGACGGAAGCCGTAAAGTCCTTGAGCTTCACTACAACCGCTATTTCAGACTGCAATATGGGAGAAAAGGACTTGCTGGGCTGTCGGACCGCTTCAGAACATGGCTGGACAGGAGGATAGCAGGACGTTTTGACCGTTTTGTCGTCCTGACAAAGGAAGATCTCGGCTATTGGGGCGATATGCCGAATATGCTTGCAATACCGAATGCCGCAGTACTCCCTTACAAGATAGAGGCTGACATGTCAGCGGCAAGAGTCATCGCAGTGGGCCGTCTTGACTACCAGAAAGGTTTCGACAGGTTGATCAAGGTATGGAACGCTGTCTCCCGGAGTGGCGTAGCAACCGGATGGCGCCTGGACATCTTCGGACAGGGAGAGTGTAAGGAGAAGCTGCAGGATATGATTGAAGGTTTTGGACTCGCTGATACAGTATCTATCAATCCTCCTGTCAAAGATATAGCAAAGGAATATGCCCGCAGCTCAGTACTGGTTATGACATCACATTACGAAGGGCTTCCTATGGTGATGCTTGAGGCCTTGTCGGCCGGCATCCCGGTGGTGTCTTTTGACTGCAAGTGCGGTCCGAAGGATCTGATAAGGGACGGAGAGAACGGATTCCTGATTAAGGACGGTGATACCGGCGCAATGGCAGCTGCACTTGAAAGGATGATTTCCGACGGAGCCCTCAGGCAGCATATGTCTGCCTGTGCCAGAAAGGTGTCAGAAGAATATTCGCAGGAGCGGATAATGGAGACATGGATGCATCTGTTCACATCTCTCGTCAGTGAAAGATAGGAAATGAAACTGCTGCAGATCAACAATGTACTGAGGACTTCTACATCTACCGGACGTATTGTCAGGGAGATAGGGGATCTTGCAGTTGGAAGGGGCAATCAGAGTTACATCGCCTATAGCAGAGGCCGTGACGGTAAGCTTTCCTGCAGTTCGGAGACTTTGCCGGTAGGAAATGCTGTAAGTGTGGCATGGCATGGCATCGTGACCAGGCTGACAGACAGACATGGGCTGGCTTCATCTGCTGCTACACGGAAACTGATAAGGCAGATGCGTGTCATCGGACCGGATATAGTGCATCTTCACAACATCAATGGCTATTTCCTTGACTACAGGCTGCTGTTCAGGTATCTTGCAGAGAGCGGAATTCCTGTCGTTTGGACAGTACATGACAGCTGGCTGTATACCGGGCATTGCTACTATTATTCTTCAATAGGATGCACGAAATGGCAGACAGGATGCGGGAAATGCCCGCAGAGCAAGGCTTTCCCGTCAAGTCTTCTGATCGACCGCTCGCGGCGCAACTGGCTTGACAAGAAGAAGGCATTTACATCTTTATGTAAGGACAGGATGACGGTTGTGGCTGTCTCGGAATGGATGAAAGGTGAGCTGGAGAAGTCCTTTATGAAGGATTATGACATCAGGGTGATCCGCAACGGCATTGATACATCAGTCTTCGCTCCTTCTGGAGACAGGGACAGGATACGGAAGCGTCTTGGGCTCGGACAGAAGAAGACAATATTAGGCGTAGCCGGAATATGGAGCCGTGAAAAAGGACTGGATGACTTCATAAGGATGGCCTCGCTTCTTGACAAAGATGAAGCAATAATTCTCGCAGGGGTGGATGACGCCCAGAAAAAGATTCTTCCGGAGAATATCATAGGCATTCCAAGGACTTCTGATGCCGGGACTCTGGCAGAGATATATTCAGCAGCTGATGTATTTGTGAATCCTACCTGGCAGGATAATTATCCCACAGTAAATCTGGAGGCCCAGTCATGCGGGACACCTGTTGTGACATACGATACGGGAGGAAGTCCGGAATCAGTATGTAGTGCTGCAGGTGCTGTCAGGCCCAAAGGCGATGTCCCAGGCCTGCTTGATGCCGCAAGGAAGCTTATATCAAGAGGAAAGGAATACAACGGCAATATATGCCGGAGATTTGCTACGGATAATTTCAGGAAACAGGACAGGTATGCCGATTATTTCCGGCTATATGGTTCATTTGTAGACAAAAAGATATGAAAGTACTGCAGCTGGGCAAGTTCTACCCGATAAAGGGTGGTGTCGAAAAAGTGATGTATGACCTGATGCTGGGCCTGTCAGAAGCGGGGACGGACTGTGACATGCTCTGTGCCGCATATGGAAAAGCATCAGGAATCCGGCATCTGAATCCTCATGCCAAGATTATATGCTGCAGGACATGGTTCAGATTTTCATCAACAATGATATCACCGTCCCTCATATACGAACTGCGGAAAAGATGTTCTCGCTATGATGTGATACATGTGCATCATCCTGATCCCATGGCCTGCCTTGCCCTTTTTCTTTCCGGCTACAAAGGCAAGGTGATCCTCCACTGGCACAGTGACATCATAAAGCGCCGTCTGCTGAAGGTGCTTTATTCAGGATTGCAGCGCTGGCTTCTCAGGCGGGCAGACAGGATAGTAGGGACATCTCCGGTGTATATTTCCTCATCAGTTGAGCTGCATCCGTTTGTCTCCAAGACTGTGTGCATCCCGATCGGGATTAGACCTGTCCCGGCATGCGCAGACGAAGCAGCTGGGATAAGGTCCCGTTGGCCGGGAAAGATACTTGTATTCAGCCTGGGACGGCTGATCCATTACAAGGGACAGGAATATCTGGTGGACGCGGCCAGATATCTTCCTGATGACTATATGGTGCTTATCGGAGGGACCGGTCCTCTGATGAAGTCTCTTAGCAGACGTATAGAAAGAGAAGGTCTGAGCGGTAAAGTAGAGCTCCTGGGCTATATTCCCGATAAAGACATCCCGGCGTGGTACAATGCCTGTGATGTGTTCTGTCTCAGTTCGATAGAGAAGGCGGAAGCGTTCGGTATAGTACAGCTCGAAGCCATGTCCTGCAGCAGGCCCGTCGTTGCCACAGATATCCCGGGATCAGGAGTTCCGTGGGTCAATGCCGATGGCATCTCGGGACTGGATGTAGAGCCAGGCAATGCTGAAGAGCTGGCTCGTGCAATAATGGAGATAATGTCATCAGAAGAGATCTACAGAGGTTTTTCCGAAAGGGCAAAAGCTCGTTTTGATTCAATGTTTACAGATGACCGGATGATAGCGGAATGCAGGTCACTGTACGAAGAAATGACGGCAAGATGAAAGAGTTTCAGGTTGTAGAAGACAACAGATTCAGGGAGCATGCGGCTTATGCCGTGGTAAAACGTATCCTGGACATAATATTGGCAATCATCAGTATGGCTATATGTGCAGTGCCATGTCTGATAATCATGCTGCTGATCAAGAAGGAAGATAAGGGCAAGGTAATCTTCCGTCAGGAAAGGATAGGATATAAGGGCAAGCGGTTCATCATCTATAAGTTCCGTTCGATGGTGCCTGATGCTGAAAAGGATGATCTGCCTCTTTTGTGCAGTGAGGATGATGAGCGGATGACAAAGATAGGACGCTTCCTCAGGGATCATCATGTGGATGAACTGCCTCAGTTGTGGAATGTACTCAAGGGCGATATGTCATTTGTCGGTCCGAGACCAGAAAGACAGTGCTTTATAGATGAGATAATGAAAAGGAATCCGGACTACCGTTATCTGTACAGTCTCAGACCTGGGCTTTTCTCAGAAGCTACATTGTACAACGGATATACCGACACGATGGAAAAGATGCTCATCAGGCTCGATATGGATCTGGACTATCTGTGCAGACAGTCTTTCCTGCTGGATGTGAAAATCATTGCATTAACAGGCTGGTCTCTGGTGTCCGGCAAAAAGATATGATTCTCTATGAGGCTTAACGAAGATTTGAAACTCAGGGAAATAGGTCCCTATAGCATAGTGGTGAGGGTATCAGGGCCTGATACAGACCTGACAGATGTTTTTTCTCTCAATGAGACTTCAGCATGGCTATGGAAAAAGGCTGAAGGAACAGATTTTACTCCTGAACAGCTTGCCGGATGGCTATGTGAGGAATATGAGGTGGATATGGAGACGGCTCTGGCTGACGTCAAGGAGACACTGGATATCTGGATTAGATATGGACTCGTATGGACAGAGTGACTTCTGCATTCTTTTCTCTTCTCAGATCCGGGCTTTGGCAACGCGATGTGGACGGACTTGTTTCCTTTCCTCTTACGGAAGAGGAATGGCAGAAGGTAATGGTACTTTCCTCCCGTCAGTCTGTTGAGGCTCTTGTCTGGAGGGGACTGCACTATCTGCCTGAAGAATTCCTGCCGGCTGCAAAGCTGCTCATGGAATGGACGGCACATGCGGCTGCCATAGAAAAAAAGAACTGCCTGATGGACAAGGCTGTATCACAGATCAACTCCATCTTCGCCTCCGCAGGCCTCCATCCGGTGCTGCAGAAAGGCCAGGGACTTGCCCGGCTATACAATGAACCACATCTGAGGGAATGCGGCGATATTGACTGGTTTTTCAATGACAGGAAAGACAGTGAGGCAGCTTTGGAGATCATGTCCCGAAGAGGAATACATATAAATGGGAGAGCGGACGGCAGTTCCCTTTACATCTGGAACGGAATTACTGTTGAGCACCACCGTCAGCTGCTTGACATATACGATCCGAGACGGAGACGATTCATTCAAGATCTAATAGCCAGATATGGCTTTGTGGCGGCCCGTCTGGAGGATACCGAAGGACCAGGTCTGACTGTCCCTTCTCCCGGACTTGAGATTCTGCTTGTCGGCTCACATATTTTCAAACATCTCGCCGGAAGGGGCATAGGCCTCAGGCAATTCTGTGACATGGCCTGCTGTGTGAAGGCCCATGCTGGGAAGATCTCATCAGAAGAATTCATCAGGGATGCGGATGGAATCGGAATGGGAAGATGGTTCCAGGTTGTGAATGCCTTCATGGTGGAGTACCTGGGACTCGATGAAAGGTGGCTTCCATACAGGAAAACAGATCCCTCAAGAAACGGACGCATACTCAGCGCTGTCATGGATGGCGGGAATTTCGGCAGGTTCAGGCATGGACGGGAAAATGACAGGAAATCTTCCGTCAGACGTAAAATGCATACCTTATCAGCTTTCATTCAAAATGCCGGGCTGTCGTTCCCGATTGCTGCGGGTGAAACGTTCTGGATATTGGCCGGCCTTCTGGGAGGACAGTCTGCAAGATGAAAGACAGAACATACACATACAGGATTGCGGGATTCTGTCTGTCCCTGTCTCTTCCTGACAGATATGATCCGGATGCCATGCTGCCTTCATTCAGAAGATTCAAAGCGGCTGATGATGGCGGCTGTCACCATATCCTCGACGCTTGTATGACAGAAGAAAAAGACCGGAGGCAAGAAGATTCATGCTCCCGGATGGCTATGGATGAGATTTCAGATGAGATGGGATACAGCGCCCTGTACCGTACGGCCGATGGTTATCTTGTACGGTTGAGGCCGCATAACGGCTCCTGTGTACATACCATGTATGCTTCGGAGGATTTTTCAGATGTGAAGATAGTCCTTTCCATTGAAAGCCGGTATGCGGCAAGCGCATTGTGCTCGATGCTCCGTATAGCGTTTTCCCAGTCAATCATAAGGCATCAGGCGGTTGCTGTCCATGCCTCTGCAGTAGCCGTTCGGACCGGGCGGGATTTGTATTCATACCTGTTCATGGGGAAGAGCGGAGCGGGAAAGAGCACACATTCTTCCTTATGGCTGAAGAATATCGCAGGAAGTTTTCTTCTTAACGATGACAATCCTGTGCTGCGCATAGAAGACAATCTGGTGATGGCCTACGGCACCCCTTGGAGCGGAAAGACTCCTTGCTACAGGAATATGGGGTGTCCTGTCAAGGGTATAGCCGGGATAAGGAGGGCAGACCGCAACATATTCGTACCCTTGGATGGAGCTGCAGCGTTTTCAATGCTGCTCAGGGGCAGTTCGGCGATAAGACGCGACAGACATCTGTTCAGTCCGTTGTGCGATACCCTTGCCTGCATTTCGGAAAAGGTCGGGATAGGTCTGATGGAATGCCTTCCTGATGCGGAGGCGGCAACAATCTGCCGTTCTGCGCTTGAATCAGCCGTCCCATGCGGTATGCAGCAGATATCTGAATCTTGAAATAAGTTGAACAAATACAATCATATCATGAAAAAACATTTGGCATTCATTGCCCTGTCTGTCACATTGCTTCTGGCATCATGTACTGCCACAAAGGATTATATCTATCTCCAGGACATGCTTCCTGGTGAGCAGTATCCTGTGGACATGAGTTACGAGACTGTCATCATGAAAGACGACAGGCTGGACATAGCGGTGAGCAGCAGCAGAAATCCTGAACTGGCCATTCCGTTCAATGTCCACGGAGGAAGCATCAATGTCGGAGCTGACGGCAGCGTAAGTTCATCCGGGCCCATTTCGGAGGAAAAGGGGTACAGGGTGGATGCAAACGGAAACATCGACTTCCCGATACTCGGGAGCCTGCACCTGGAAGGACTTACGGTTTCCCAGGCTACAGAACTCATAAAGGAGAAGATACAGGAAGGCAACTACATGAAGATGCCTCTGGTATCCATCGAGTTCCTCAATTTCAGATATACTGTGATCGGTGCCGTGTCCAGAACGGGTACATTCAGTTCGGATGGAGACAAGGTGACTCTTTTTGAAGCCATTGCACAGGCCGGCGGACTTGCTGTCAATGCCCGTGTGGATAAGGTCGCTGTGATCAGGAATGTCGGAGACGATGCGGAAATGTATGTCGCTGACCTGAGGACAAAAGATGTATTCACATCTCCATGCTACTACCTGCAGCAGAACGATGTGATATATGTGGAGCCTCGATACATCAAGCGTGATGCTGAGGACAGGGGATGGCAGATCGGTACAATGGTATTGTCTGCATTGACGGCTATCTGCTCATTCATATGGGCCGGTAACGCCATCGGAATATTCCCCGATAAATGATAATGACTTATAAATCAATTGAATATGTCAGCAAAAAACAGAAACGATAAAGCCCAGTCAGGGGTCAATGTCCTTGACATCGTGTTCTATCTGTTTTCCAAATGGAGGTGGATAGTACTTTCGGTTGCCGTATTCGGTCTTCTGGCATGGGTGTATTATGCAAGCCGGCCGTTCATTTATTATTCTTCAGCCACGGTGATAATTAAGGACCCTTCCAACAAGACTACAACGGCAAGCCTCGACAGGTATGACAATCTCATCAACAGGGTCAATGTATCCAATGAAATACTGCAGTTCAAGTCAAAGAAACTGTTCCGTGAAGTGATACAGAGAGTCCACGCTGATGTCAGCTACAGAGTAGATGACAAGCTCCGCTACCGTGAACTTTATACCCAGTCTCCTGTGACAGTGACTTTCCTGGATGCAGAGCCGCAGAGCCGTGCAGTGATGACGGTTGTCCCTGCAGGACCCGATTCAATGACGGTATCGATCGGTGAAAAGCATAGCAGAAGCCGTGTGGGTGTGCATGTCGCGGACACCTTGGAGATAGGCAACGGGATCCGCGCCGTATTCGGTGTGACCAACTATTACAACAATTCCTGGAAAGGCAAGGAAATCCATGTAGAGAAACGACCTCTTGACTCCATGGTCGCATGGTATAGAGCCAATTTCGGGATCCGTCAGGAAGGAGAGGAGTCTTCGATACTTAACCTGTCGTTGAAAGATGAGTCTCCGGTCAGGGCTAGGGATGTGCTCAACATGCTTATAACAGTCTACAACGAGGAAGCTATCAACGACAAGAACCAGGTGGCGATCAATACTGCGGATTTCATCAATGAACGTCTCATCATCATAGAAAAGGAATTGGGTTCGGTAGAGTCTGACCTTGAGCTCTTCAAGAAAGACAACCAGGTGGTCGACATGGGGACGACTTCAGGCATCTATATCCAGCAGGCACAGAAATACAATACCGATGTCCTTGAACTTGAGACCCAGCTTGAACTGGCGGACTATATCAAGGACTATCTTTCTGATCCTTCCAAGGAGGTGGATCTCCTTCCGGCAAATACGGGAATCAATGATATGAACATCGAATCCCAAATATCTCAATACAATGCTGTGAAGCTCAGGCGGGACAAGCTGATAGACGACAGCAGCGAGATGAATCCTGTGGTGCTGGAACTTAACAATTCGCTTCGCGCGATGAAGCAGAGCATAATCAGAGCTGTGGACAATATGGTCGTGAGTCTGAATGTCCGTCTGAATGATGCCAGAAGCCGTGAGCAGAGGGCACAGTCAAGGATGACATCCATACCGACACAGCAGCGGGAGATGCTTTCAATAGAAAGACAGCAGAAGATCAAGGAGAGCCTCTACATGTTCCTTCTCAACAGAAGAGAGGAAAATGCTTTGGCTCAGGCAATGGCAGACAACAATGCCCGTATCATTGACGAGGCCTCCGGCAGCATGTCTCCGATATCTCCGGACAGGGGCAGGATCCTTTTCCTCGGACTGCTTTCCGGTCTGGTCCTTCCGTGTGTAGTATTCCTGCTGATTCTCACTCTTGATACAAGGGTCCACAGGAGAAAGGATATTGAAGATATCGTGGATCTTCCGTTCATCGGGGAAATACCTTATGACAAGAATCTGAAGTCCAAGGAAGGGAAGTCTGTACCTGTCGTCGTAGAAGGGACCAGGAATGTCATATCAGAGGCATTCCGTATCATAAGGACGAACATGTCCTTTATGCTCAGGAAGCAGAACGGCTGCCAGGTTGTGACACTTGTATCCATGAACGAAGGAGCAGGCAAGACATTCGTCTCTATCAATCTCGCATACAGTCTTGTCTATGCCAAGAAGAAGGTCGTGCTTGTCGATCTCGACATCAGAAAAAGATCACTGTCGAAATTCTTCAACTATGGCCATTATGGAGTCACGGATTATCTGGCGAACAGGGATCTGGCAATCGATGATATCCTGCGCCTGAGATCGGACGGCCCGGACATCGTACTTGCCGGGACTCCTGCTCCGAATCCGACTGAACTCCTTATGGACAGCAGGCTTGATGAGCTTTTCAGCAAGCTCCGTGAAAGATACGACTATATTATAGTTGACTGTGTCCCTGCTGGCATTATCGCTGACGCAGCCATTGTCAACAGGGTCACGGATCTTACCGTATTTGTCATCCGTGCCGGCAGGATGGACAGGCGGCAGCTTCCTGATGTGGAGAAGATGTATACTGACCGGAAACTTTCCAACATGGCAATTCTTCTGAACGGCGTTGACATGAGCCGTCATGGCTATGGTTATGGTTATGGTTACGGCTATGGTTATGGTTATGGATATGGATACGGCTACGGCTACGGCTACGGAGAAAAAACAGGGAAAAGTCACGAAAAGTGAATAAAATGAACTCATATAAGGATATTTATCGTATAATATAATAGATACTTACAAGATTAACAGTACAAAGCTATGGAGAGGAAAAAGTACATAAGGATGCAGACAGTCCATACTTCTGTTGAAACAGAAAACGGATTCATGAGCGCTTCTGTCTTTGACCCGAAGGATGAGCATGATGAGGGTGTCACTATAGAAGGTCATGAGATAGGTAATGAAGGCAATTATTTTGACAATGAAGATCCTTCGTGGAACACGTGGGACTAATATTCATGTGTTATGAGAAAGTTTATAGATCCAAGGTATATAATTCTTCCGGTTATTGTGATATCCGGGCTTGCCGGATGTTCGGTAAAGGAGTCGTTCGTGCCTGTCGAGACAGGGGACGAGATCACGTTCGGATCTTCTCTTCCCGGCAATGTGCAGACACGCACTATATATGGGGACGAGATACTGACAGATCCGGAGACAGGAAACAGGTACTATCCCGTATATTGGGACAATGATGATTATATAGCTGTATATTGCCCTCAGTCCAGCAATACAGTCCGTTCAGACTACAAGGTTACGCCTGCTGTCGATACAGAAGGAAATCCTACAAATACTTCAGCATCTGTCACAAAGACTGGGGATACCGGGCTGCAGTGGGGGCAGACGGATATCCATGATTTCTACGGCTTCTATCCGGCATCTGCCGTGACTGGGGTTGACGGAGACGGTCTGATCTATGCTTCAGTGCCTGTCCTTCAGGATCCGGTCAGGTTTGAGGAATCTGTCGATGCTGACGGAAACCGTGTCATAAGAGGCATTGCCAACACTGATTATGCCTATATGTGGGCATATACACAGGTTGACAAATCTGTACTTCCTGAAGGTACTGATGTCCCTCTGACTTTCCATCCGCTCAATACTATCCTGGAGATCACCGTTAACGGTCCAACTGAGAATTCGTCGCCGGTGAAGATATCCAGCATAAATGTCAATGCCGTGGATCCGGACGGAGCCGGGCAGAACATATATCTTACCGGTGATTTCAAGTGCGATTTCAACCCTGTCAAGGACGGGACACAGCAGGGTGCTAATCCGGAATGTGACGTAGCCGGCAATCTCAATGAAGTCAGGAACAGGATCACCATATCATGCTATAATGAGGAGACGGGAGACTATATATCTCTCGGTCCCGGTGACAAGCTTGTTCTGCATGCATACCTTCTTCCTAACGACGACGGCTTTGAAGTGCAGACTCTCCAGGTATCTGTATCTCCAGTCAACAGCCAAAACCTTGTCAAGACCCTTCAGACAGGCCAGATACTTGCACACAAGGTCAACAGGGTCTCTCTGCCTTATGTGAAGACCGGCGGTACGAACTACTGGCAGGATTCTCTCGATCCTGACATCTATATCACAGAGCTTTCCCTTCCGGGCAGCAAGATGTCCATGCTTACAGAGGCCAATGGCTCTAATGTAATATATCAGAATGCGTCTATTGAAGATCAGTTCCAGGCAGGCGTCCGTGCATTCATCATTCAGACAGGTGCATTGTATGATGCAGGTAATAATCTTTTTAACCCTCAGTTCCGGAGCGGTGAACTTTATGCATGCGTTGATGGCAAAAGACTGAATAATTATTCTTTGGAGACAATTTTGGAAATACTTTCCGATGCTCTGACAGAAGCAGAGACCAAGGGAAAGGAATATGAGTATGTGTTTGTACAGCTTACTTATGATGGCGGTACTACTGATAATGAAGGGTGGGCTCAGTTAAATACAGAAGAAGCCTGGATTCGGACTCTTGAGTATTCTATCAATAATCTAAAATCAAAGTCTGCACTTAGGATATATACCGATGAGATAACGCCTCAGACTACCATCGATGATGTAAAGGGCAAGATTATCCTCAAGGCAAATTTCAACTCGCCAGGAATGGGAAACAAGATTTCAGCATCGGCAGGTATTCCTTGTCTGTTTTCTTTGTGGGATGTTGCTTATGTTCCTGAGGGAGTGCCTCTCAGCTGGGGCTCTCCGAATTCTTCAGTCCAGAACTCTTCATCAATGAAATGGCTCTATCAGGAAGTCACATCAGTCGGTGTCGCAGGAAGTGGGGCTGGTGAAGATGGACCTGACGGTAAGGTTGATATCAACTATAAGAAACAGTATGCCGAAGCTCTGTTCACATCTAGTGTGAATAAATACAACGAGCCTGGATATGATCACTCGTGGTGGTTCATGAACGACCTGGGAGGCTCTTTTGTAGGAGGTTCTTACAGCAGAGACCCAAGTTCACAAGGTATTATAGACCTTACTTTGGAAATGGCTCCTTTCGCCGTCCGTCAGCTCCAGGAAAGATCGGAGAACGCTTCGCTCGGACTCATCTTTTTCAATTTTGCTGATAATCTGCCGGAGTCAGGCCAGAAATACGGCACGGCAAGTCTTATACAGACAATCGTGGACAACAACTTCAAGTTTGCTCTGCATAAGAAGTCCGCATCGGCAACCGGTGCTGTAGTCAGACCTGTCACACGTTCTGAAAGCTGGGACAAATAGGCAAAATCAATTGACGGGTCTCTGAGCCGTAAGGCTTATCAGGCGATATCCGTCGGTCATAATTAAATGAAAAGGGAGACTCCAGAGGGGGGCTCCCTTTCTTGTGTCTATGTTCGGGATCTGATCCCGCATGACCTGGTTCTGCATGCCAAGACCATCATGACCTTATCTGTCCATGACATCGGTCAGCCTGACCAGGACTCTGGTCAGCAGAAGCATTTGACCAGTAACCTGCGTACGGGAATCAGGCATAGCCATATCGCTGATAGACATCTGTGCCTCCATGATGAGGTGAGGCGGATGCCTCTCTTTCCAGAGATTGATATTACCTTGCCCTTGATTCCTGATGAGGGGCATTTCTCTTTTTTCCGGAGGTTGCGGTCTCCCATAAGTGTTGCGGTGCCGTTACCTGTTCTGATTATGCGGTGCAGAACAGTCGTCCCGTTGTCTGTCCTTGCCAGTACGATGTCACCCCTTCGGTAGCTTTCTTTTTTCTGCAGGAGAATCTTTTCTCCGTTTCTGATGAAGGGATGCATGCTGCTGCCTTTGGCTGTAAGCAGGACAGTCTTCCCTTCATCAAGCAATTCCATGCATTCTTCCAGAAGGTCTATATTCGGTATCTTCAGGCTGTCTTCCATATCATTCTTCCTTGTGTCAGATTCTGATGACATCGTCGCAGAATTCCTCTACACTGTGGCTGTGGCTTACTATTATTATGGTCTTGCCGTATCTGTTGGCTGCGAGCCTGGACAATAGAGTCTGCTCAGTGTCATGGTCAAGGGCTGAAGTCGGCTCATCCATGAGGAGTATCTTTCCAGGCCGCAGCAGTCCACGAGCTATTGCGATCCTCTGTGCCTGGCCTTCGCTGAGTCCGCTGCCTGATTCGGAGCATACTGTGTCAAGTCCGGCAGTCAGATCAAGGACAAAGTCCGCGACGGCGTTGTGCAGGGCTGTCCTCATCTCCTGTTCAGAGGCATCCGGGTTGCCGAGCAGGAGGTTCGTTCTGATGGTGCCGCTTATCAGACTGTTGCCCTGAGGGATATAAGTCACGTTGCACCTGGTGTCTGCCGATGCCTGTGCTGACATTTCATTGTTGTAGAATGTTATCTCTCCTTTGTCGGGGTGCACGAGTGCAAGGATGAGTCTTATGATTGTACTCTTTCCTGCTCCGGTCGCTCCTGTAATGGCTGTGATGCTCCCTGGCCTGAAGTCATGGCTCAGTCCCTCTATTACATATCCGTTCCCGTTTCCCGTGTGCCCGTCCTTGTAGGCGAAAGATATGTCCTGAAGGCGGATTCCTGTCTTGCCGTTGAATCTTATGTCAGATTCATGCCTTTCCTGAGGCAGGTCGTAGACTTCGGAAAGCCTTTCTGCAGACGATGAAGTCTGTACCATTGCCGGAAACATGCGGCCTATGTCGACTATCGGCTTCTGTATCTGGGATACCAGCTGGAGGAATGCCGTCATTGTCCCGAATGTCATTGTCCCGTGAAGCAGTCCGAAGATACACCATACGAATACCGTCAGATATCCGGCGGCGAAGCCTGCCTGTATAACTGTCCTGGAGAACAGGGAATAGTCTGTCTTCTGCATCACCTGTCTTTCAAGGTCCTTCTGGCCTGAGGACAGCTGCCGTGATATCTCAGGCACCATTTCCATTGTTGTTATCAGGGTCTTGTGCTGGATGTTCTCCTGCATGTGGGCCTGTACCTTGCTGCCTGAGTCAAGGATTTCCCTGTTGAGCGTGCGTATCCTGCGGAAATATCTCTTGCTGAGGGCAAGTGCCGCAGGCATGAGGAATATGGTGCAGACCAGTATCCTGAGGTCCATGCTTGCCATGAGATAGATGGCAGCGAGGAGTTGGATGACTACTGTCGCCAAGGACGGGATAGTCCTGCATACTACAGATGTGAGAGAACTGACATCGGACTCGATCCTGTTCATGATATCACCGGTGTGCATGGCATTCCTTCCCTGCCAGGTGCTTTCCATTGTTCTTATGAATAGGATGTAGCGGAGTCTGTTCCTTATGCGTATTTCGGTCCTTGATGAGAGTCTTGATGCAATGGGGGAGAGTATTGTCTGCAGGACCATGGCTCCGATGCACAGCCCGAGAAACACTGTCAGGTCCTTTCCGGAATGTCCGGTAGCTATGTCTACCAGGACCTTTGTGCACCATATGAATGCCAGAGACAGCAGCGCCCGTATGATATTGATGCTGCAGTAGACGGCAAGTGCCGTCCTGTTGCCGCCGGAAGCAAGCCTGATCCATCTGAAATAGTTTCTCATATCCATACAAATTTAAGCAATCCCCGTGAGAGCATGGTCAGAAATTCTGAAGAAATTCGCTCAGATTGGTATCTCGGTCAAGTCCGAGCTTCTGCCTGAGCCTGTAACGGGCCTGTTCTACGCTCCTCACCGACATGTTCATCATCGATGCCATGTCTTTTGAGGAAAGGTCCATCTTGAGGTATGCGCAGAGCCTCATGTCGGAAACTGTGAGTTTAGGGAAATCTTTCTTGAGCCGTTTGAGGTAGTTCTCGTAGACAGAGTCAAAGTTGTGCTCGAATTTCTGCCAGTCATCGTCGTGGTCTATGTTTTCCCGTATGTCGGACTGTATCTTCTGTAGTCTTCTCTGGTTCTTTGCCGCATTTGACTGGTCTCCCAATTCAGCCTGGACTTTTCCGATCTCATTCTTTATCCTGATCAGTATCTCGTTCTTGCGGATAAGGTTCATGGTCGAGGTCGCAAGATCCTGTGACTTATGCTTCAAGTCAGACTCAAGTGTCTGGTTACGGAGCATGACAATTTCCCTTTCCTGTCTTTTGGATTCCTCTTCGAATCTGATCTTCTGTTCATACATTTCGGCTTCCTTCTTCTTCTTCATTTCTGCTGCCTGCCTGTCGGAATAGCGGCCGATGAAGGAAATCATGGCATATACCATGAATGCCAGAAGTATGGCATATGCAGCTATGGCTGCCTTGCTTAGATACCATGGAGGCATTATCGTGAATCTGAAACTGCATTCCGGCATGTCAGAAGAAAGGCTATTGCGTGTACGGGCTTTGACATGGAAGGTGTAGCTGCCGTATGGCAGGCCTGTATATTCCTTTGACGAAGTCCCTGACCATGATGACCATCCGCTGTCATAATTTTCCAGCCACCAGCTGTACATTACAGCATTCTTCTGGGCAAACTGCGGACAGGCGAATTCAAAAAGCATGGAATTGTCCCGGTACGGAAGTTTCAGCATGATTGTATCCTTGTCTCCAAGAAAAGGTGTCCTTGCCCCGAAGACAAGAGAATCTCTTCCGGCCGTGACATGTATGCTTTTGATCATCACATTGTCTGACTTGCCACGGTCATTGTGGAGTTTTCTAGTATCAATAAGTGAGAAACCGTCTTCAGTATTGATTATGAATCTGTTGCGGTCTATCCAACAGATATTGTCAAAGCCTGGCAGTCTCTTGTCCTGAAGAAATTTCAAGGAGAGGCTGTCAACGGTATATTGTCCGTTTTCGAGTCTTGCCAGTGTCTGCATGTTCCCGGACAGGAACATGAGGTCTCCGGCCGGGGACTCATCTATTTTTACAGCTACCGGCGGACTTGCAAAGAGTCTGTTCAGTGTGGTGAAAGGTATTATGTTGCCAGTGCTGTCATCGTATCTCCAGAAACCTCCTTCCGAAGAAAAGATGATTTGTCCGTTGTAAATATTGGTCATGTTGTTCCTGTCGGTCGGAAAGCCGTTTGCCCTGGAAAAATATTCAACAGAAGTCACGGAATCACGTCTTTCATTAAGAGTCAGCCTGAAGAGTCCTTTCATCCAGTGGTGCATCCAGATGGTCCCGTCAGGAAGAGCTTCAAATGTGCCGCTTGATTCGTTGAATCCTTTTATCTGATGAGGCGTCCATTTGCCGTTTTCTTTGCTTAAGGTGAAAAGCCCTGCGTAAGAGCATCCAAGTATGTCTCCGGGACTGAATGGACATTCTTCTATTTTCCATATTCCCGGCAGATCTTCGACTTTACTTGTCCTGTTGTCTGGACTGATTATGTAGAGCCCGTGGTCATGTCCGCAGAACAAAGTGTTGCTTATGTCTTCCAGGCACCAGACCTGCCCTTTTATGCCGGGCACCTGATGTCCCTGGCCGTCGGATTCAAGTCCATCAATGACATCCATGTAGTATAGGCCCTGGTTTGTCCCCAGGTACAGTCTGCCGTCCTTGATTATGGATGCATAGCCGGTACCGTAGAGCTTACCGTTGCTGAATATTTCTTCTTCAGGAGAATTGAGTGTGACATAATCTATTCCTTTGTCAAGTCCGAGCCAGAGATTCCCGTCAATGTCGAAGAACAGACTCAGGACAGAATTGTTCTGAAGACCGGAGAATATGTTCAGGTGAGTATCAGACATGGTCTCCAGATCTATTATGTAGACGCCGTCCGATACTGTCCCGAGGGCGAGTTTCCTTCCGTCTGATTCGGCACAGAATACCTGGGCTTTCTTCAGGTTGTCGCTGAATGCGGCTGCAAGCCGTGATACAGATTCTCCGTCATAAATGAAAAGTCCGTCAAATTCAGTGACAAAGAGGATCTTGTTGCCTCTGTACGGGATAATGGCGCATACTTTCTTGTCCTTGAAAGTGGTGCACCCCGGAAGGAATGAAAGTCCGTTGCTGTCCTCTGTCATTATGCCCTCACCCATGACTGCCACATATATATGGTCTCCTATGGCCGAAAGGCAGTTGACCTTTTTGCCTGTCCTGTATTCTTTTGCTTGCCCGTCCGGACAGTATACGAGTATCCTGTCATCGCCCTGGAGAAAGAATCTTTCTCCGGACTTGACTATCCTCCATATCTCTGATATACCATGAATGTCGCTGAAGGCGCCCATGAGAGAAGTATATCTCATTTCCCCGGATATGTCAAGACTGTAGTATCCGAATTCATTGAAAGCGCCGGCATAGATTCTTCCGGAGGCATTGTCGTACATTACGGAACGTACGTTCGTATAGTTTGCAATGGGTATAGTGGTCCATTTCTCTCCGTCAAATTCCAGAAGCCCCTCGTTATTGGCGACATAAATGAATTTGCCGGAATTCTGTGTTATATCCCAGTTCTGTGTGCCGGCCTGGTATTCTGTCTTTTCAAAATTCCTTACAGGAGGGAAAGCTGCCTGTGCACATATTGCTGCAGCTGCCGCAAGCACGAGCGATACCGCTGTCCGTTGTATTGCTGAAAGATAGGACATATTGTCAAATGTTTCTTCTCCAAAGTTATGAAATTTATTGTATGTAGAGGTACGCTTAAAAATAATTTTATTTATGCTAGGTGGATTTTTGTTTATAAATAATTGAAATACAGTAAATAAAATTTATGATGTTGAAGTATTGTTGAGGTAATTGTTGAGGTTTGTTGAGTTTTTGTGAATGGAGAAAAATATCATCGTATTGTCTGGCTACATACATTTGCAGCAAATCAGACACGTGATTAATAACAACGGTATGAAACAAACCTTATTTACAGTTATTCTTGCACTGTTTGTTGTGCAGATTGCTTCAGCACAGCAGGCGCTTGTATCTGGAACCGTTACATCAGCAGATGACGGTCTGCCTCTTCCAGGGGTCGCTGTGGTGATACAGGGGACGACACAAGGTACTTCTACAGACCTTGATGGCAATTATTCGATCAATGTCCAGCCAGGACAGACTCTTTTGTTTACTTCAATAGGTTTTTCGGACCAGACTTTCCCGGTTGCTGGTGATGCGGTCATAAATGTTGCCATGAAGACCGATGCTGTGATGCTTGACGAGGTTGTGGCGATAGGTTACGGTGTAATGAAGAAGAGTGACCTTACCGGTTCCGTAGCTTCGGTAAAGGCTGACCAGCTGCAGAAGACTCCGACTGCCAATCTTGACCAGGCACTCCAGGGCCTTGCCGCCGGCGTGACTGTCAATTCAAGTTCAGGACAGCCAGGTGCAGCAGCAGAGGTCCGTATCAGGGGTATCGGTACTGTCAACAACAGTGCACCTATCTATGTAGTGGACGGGGTGATCGTAGACGATATTTCATTCGTCAACCCTAACGACATCTCTTCTACTGAAATCCTTAAGGATGCATCAGCGACAGCTATATACGGTTCCCGTGGAGCAAACGGTGTGATCCTCATCACAACAAAGAAAGGAAGTACAGATGGCAAGATAAATGTTTCCATAGATGCTTATGCCGGAGTGCAGACACCTTGGAGACAGCTTGACCTTATGAATGCCTCGGAGTTTGCTCATACTCTGGCTTCTCTTACTAGTGCGAATCAGCTTGCCTATCTGGAGGAGAACGGTATCAATTCATGGGTAAGGCAGTATCTGATAGGCTCTTCAAAATGGTATCCCTCAAATCTGAACTATTCGGCCATCGATACGGACTGGCAGGATGAGATATTCAGGACAGCTGCCATACAGAATTATCATGTTTCCATCAACGGAGGAAACCAGAAGAGCCAGTGGTCTCTAAGCGGCAGCTATTTCAGCCAGCAGGGTACAATCATTGGCTCTGATTACAACAGGGCGACTGTGAGAGCCAACTCTTCACATCAGGTAGCCAAATGGCTGAAGGTCGGTGAGAACCTTACCTTCATGATGTCTGAAGGCCGTAATGCGATGAACAACAACAGTTCACCTGCTGCATCAGTCATTTCAGCGGCACTTGCGATGGCTCCATGGGATCCTGTCCGCTATCCTCAGGGGAGTGTGAACAATCTCGGAGAGGATCTGAGCGGAAGGATAAGCGCTGCGTCAAACTTCAAGAATGTGACCAACCCGTTTTCTATGGTAGAGAATTCCCAGCCTCTGGACAAGACTGAAAGGTGGGTAGGTGATGTTTTCCTTGAACTCACCCCGATCAAGGGACTCACTTTCCGTTCCGATGTCAGCCTCGACCTCAGCAATACAAGGCACAGGCTTTTCAACTACCAGTACCAGTATTCCGAGTATGACAAGAATGAAAAGAACTTCATCGAGCGCAATATGGCCAGGTATTCGACTGTGATTGTTGAGAATACCCTCACTTATGCCCGCGACATAAAGAAGCACAGTTTCTCTGTCATGGTGGGCCAGACGAATGAAGAATACAACCATTACAGCATAGGTGGTTCTGGATCGACAATCCTTAATCCGGAAGAGCGCAACTGGTATCTTTCACAGGCTACCGAAGACAGGACTGAGGCTTCCGATGAAGCTTCACGTTCCCGCAGGCTTTCTTTCCTCGGACGTATCCACTACTCCTATGACAGCAGATATCTTATTACTGTCAATTTCCGAGCTGACGGATCGAGCAAGTTCCCTCAGAACCGCTGGGGCTATTTCCCGTCCACAGCATTGGCATGGAGAATCAGTGGTGAGCCTTGGATGAAGAACATATCATGGCTCGATGACCTTAAGATAAGGGCCGGCTGGGGAAGCATAGGAAATGACCAGATCGGTGACGACAGCTTCATCCTCAGCATGATGAACACAGGTCCAACATTCGTAGACTATCCTCTCGGATCTCCTTCTGAGCTTGCTTCAGGCGCAACTATCCTGACCTATGTCAATAACGGCGGCAAGTGGGAGACTACAGAGCAGTGGAATGCCGGTGTAGATTTCGGTGTCCTGGACAACAGGCTCACTGGTACTGTCGATCTCTTCCTGAGGGATACCAAAGACATGCTTCTGAGTGTCACTGCACCTGCGCACGTGGGTAACCGTTATGCAGCTACCGCAAATGTCGGTACTGTCAGGAACAAGGGTATAGAGCTGACTCTCAACCACCGTAACAGGATAGGTCAGGTAGATTACTCTATCGGCGGCAATGTCTCTTTCATCAACAATGAACTGACTGCACTCAACGGAGGTCAGAGGGTATATGGTGACAAGGTGATTTCTGACGAGGGACTCCCTCTCTACACATTCTGGGGATACAAGTATGAAGGTATCTTCAGGACTGAAGACGAGATAAAGGAATATCTCTGGGCTGAAGAAGACGGAAAATACGCTCCTGGAGATGCAAAATATGAGGATCTCAACAATGACGGCAAGATTGACGAATCAGACAGGACAGCACTCGGAAATCCTTTCCCTTGGCTTACCTATGGTCTCAACATCTCCGCTGCATGGAAAGGCCTTGACGTCTCGCTTTTCTTCCAGGGCGTGTATGGCAATGAGATATATAACGCTGTGCGCCTGAGGACAGAAGGCACAGGTAATGAAGCGACACTCAGCACTACCATGAGGGATGTATGGACCACATCCAACCCTAACGGAAGTATACCTAATCCTAACGGAAGTGCAATGAACAGGGAAGACAGCAGCAGGTTCATTGAAGACGGTTCATATCTGAGACTGAAGAATCTCCAGATCGGATATTCTCTCCCGTCAAAATGGATCAGCAAGCTCGGGATGAGCAGACTCCGCATCTATCTGTCGGGAAGCAATCTCTTCACCCTGACCAAATATACCGGATATGATCCGGAAGTAGGCGGTGGAGTCGACTACGGTAACTATCCTCAGTCGAGGACTTTCATGCTCGGTCTTAATGTTAACTTCTAAACTGTCAGTACAATGAAAAGATATATACTGAAAACTGCAGCTGTGCTGGCCATCATGGGATCTGCGTCCTGCAGCGGATGGCTCGGAGAAGAAAGCCCGATGCTCAACAAGGTTGAAGACTATTTCACGGGCTCTGAGGCTGCCTTGCAGACTGTTACAGCGGCTTATGTCCCTATGATGTGGGAATATAACAATACCTATTATTCTGAATTCTTCATCGGAGACGTCGTTTCTGATGATGCGCTCAAAGGCGGGCAGAATACTTCTGATATGGCTGATGCCTATGACCTTGAGAATTTCAAGGCAATCGCCAACAACGGACTTATCCTGGAGTATTACAGGGCCCAGTACCAGGGCATCGCAAGAGCGAACCTGGCCATTGAGCAGATATCTGCTATGGAGGTGGGCATTGACGAGACATTCACCCAGGAATACAAGGACAGACTCATCGCAGAGGCCGAGTTCCTGCGTGCATTCTATTATTTCAGGCTCGTAAGGATGTTCGGCGGAGTCCCTGAGGTGACTGAGCCGGTCTACAGCAGCGATGACTGGATCAAGCCAAGGGCTACTGTCGACGAGATCTATACGCTTATAACAGATGATCTGGAGAGTGCCCAGTCCAAGCTTCCGAAGAAATCCGCCTATGCCATCGGTGACCTCGGAAGAGCTACATCCGGTGCAGCTCAGGCCATGCTTCTGAAAGCTTATCTCTACTGGGGAAACTACAAGGAAAACAACGGTCTCCAGGGGGATGCCGATACATATTATGAAGCAGCAGCAACGTGGGGACGGACATTCCTATCTGAGCAGGCAGGAGAATATTCCCTTTGTCCGAACTATGCTGACAATTTTACCCTTGACGGGGAAAACGGTCCTGAGTCTGTATTCGAGATCCAGTATATGAAGGAAGAGACTACAGACTATGGCGAGGGCAACGGATTCCAGAGAGGTACGTTTGCCACAATCCTCATGAGGTCACGTTCATCTGCATTTGTGAATGTGGGTTGGGGCTTCAACAGGCCTACACAGAATCTTTATGACGAATATGAAGAGGGTGATCCTCGCAGGGACGAGACTATACTTGCGCCTGAGGATGATGAGATCAGCAATCCTGAGCAGGAGAACTATCTCGGCTGCAAGTATGTTACCCTTAAGAGGACTATGTTCGACTATACTTCCAGGGCTTATCCTGAGGCCATAGACAACGATATGCGTTCTCCTATCAACAATATCGTGATACGTCTTGCAGATGTGTACCTGATGTATGCCGAAGCCTGTCTTGACTGCGACGACATGAACACTGCAAAGGAATATCTTGAGAAGGTCAGGGCAAGGGCGAGAGGCTCTGAAGATATACTTCCGGAGTTCCCGGACTATCAGGTACCTGACTATACGAATGGATATGCGCTCCATCAGCTGACGGACTCAGAGGATGATCTCTGGATGGCGATCCGTCATGAGAGAAGGGTTGAGCTTGCAATGGAAAGCCACCGCTGGTTCGACCTCTGCCGCTGGGGCATTGCAAAGGACGTCATGGATGCCTACAAGGCAAACGAGTCAGAGCAGGTAAGGGCCCAGATGGGTGATTTCATCACAGGCAAGCATGAGCTGTTCCCTATTCCTGACGAAGAGATCCGACTCGGACATCTTGAGCAGAATCCTGGATATTGATTCAGACATCATATAATTATCAAACTGTTAACCAATTAATTAATTTTATTATGAAAAAGAGTTTCATGATGCTTTTTGCGGGAGCACTTCTCGCAGGCTTCACTTTCACTTCTTGTGAAAAGGACAACGGAAGCAACGGTTCTGACGCTATCATCGATAACAACGGCGGCGGCAACGGTGGCAGTACATCAGATCTCCATGCTTCCCTCCAGGGATCCAACTATTATGTGCTTTTCATGGACGATTATTCATTTGATGCAATCAAAGACAAGGTTGTAGCAGATTTCCGTCCTTCAGTTGTTGACGGTGTGACTTACATCAACATCGATGTATGGTCAAACACATATTCTGCAGGTACTAATTCAGGCCTCGGCTTCTATGGCGGTGCCACTGGCTGGGTTTCATTTGTAGTAGGTTCAGCCGGATGGTCTGGCGGTGCCTGGGATCTTTATAACGGTACAGCTGATGTCCCTGATGTTGACAAGGTGACAGCAATCGATAATGACCTTGACAGCTACTATCTCCACCTTGCATATAAGACAAACCAGACCGGCAAGTCACATCTGTTCTATATGACCTGGCCTTCTGCTGCCACTGCAGGCGCGAGCTTCGCTATCGGAGAGACTCCTTATGTTGATAACGGTGAAACTTACAATCCTATCGCACCTGTAAGCAATGACGGTAAGTTCGTTGTAGGTGAGTGGAATGAATATGAAGTTGCTCTCAAGGATATGGGGCTTGACTTCAGCCAGGATCCTGTGAAGGACGCAATCAACCTTCTTGCATTCCTCAGCGGAGGAACTGCAGGTACAACCCTTGACCTGGATGCGATCTTCATCTACAAGAAATAGTCTGTAGGAGACTGGTTAGTGGTGGTAACGAGGAGAGGGGTGGATAAAGGTTTCTTTACCCATTCCTCTCTTTTCAATTCTAAACTATGGCAATAATGAGAATAAGATATATTATACTGTCCATGATGATGACTGCCTTCGTGGCATGTTCATGTTCAACCCTTGACATTGATTCTCCGTTGGATGATGATACTACAGAGCAGCCCGGAGACGGTCAGGACGAGGATACGGACATTGATGATGGCGATGACGAGCAGGGCAATGTCGGCGGAGGTGATGCCGGCTATGACAAGGAGCAGGACGGTACCGGCGAGACTGACGGATACAAGCTCGTCTGGCAGGATCTCTTTGACGGCTCATCCCTGGACGGCTCCAGCTGGAACATGGAAGTCAACGGGGACGGTGGCGGAAATGCCGAGATGCAGTACTACAGAGCTGAGAATGTGTCTGTCGGCAAGGACGAAAGCGGCAATGGCTGCCTTATCCTTACTGCCAGAAGAGAAAGCTACATGGGCAAGTATTTCACTTCCGGAAGAGTCAATACAAGCGGCAAGCATGAGTTCACCCACGGCAAGATCGAGGCAAGCATAATGATCCCGTCTACAGCAAACGGCCTCTGGCCTGCTTTCTGGCTTCTTGGTGCAGATTACGCTACCAACAGCTGGCCTCGCTGCGGAGAGATCGACATAATGGAGATGGGGCATGCCGACGGTATCCGCAACGGTACACAGGACAGATATTTCAACGGTGCGGCACACTGGGGATTCTACAATTCGCAGAGCCAGTATCCCAATTATGCGAAGTCTACGACAAACAGCTACAGCCTTCAGGATGGGAAATACCATCTCTTTACTCTTGAGTGGGATGAAAACTACCTGAGGATGTACCTTGACAAGGACGTATATCCGGATGTTGCCCCTTATTATGAGATGGGAATCACTTCCACCAATGACGAGTGGGGAGGAACGAAGCCATATTTCCATCATGACTTCTTCATTATCTTCAATCTCGCAGTGGGCGGCAATTTCCCTGGCATACACAATGCCGCACAGATTACGGCAATTCCTGACAATGGAGATGAGGCCAAGATGTATGTCAATTTCGTAAGGGTATATCAGAAATAGTTCCCGTATTCCATTCTGCAGACTTGATGTCAAGTCTGCAGATAGTTTATTTAACTGAATCATTATTAGATTTATAATGAAATATTTTGTAATTTTAGCTGTTGCCGCATTAATGTCGGTCTCATGCGAGAAGACCGGAAACGGGACAGACAACGGTACCAGCCAGGAAGCGGTACAGTATGAGACCCTGCAGGGAAAGAGCCTGAAGAGGGGAGTATGCTTCAATTTTGCTCAGCTTCCTTCCTATGACTTCCCGTTGCTCGGGGATGCCGTATCATGGTACTATGACTGGTCATCAAATGTACCTGCGGCTGCAGTGGAGCCTTACCTTGAAGAGTATGGCATTGAATTCTGTCCGATGATCTGGAACGGAAACTACAATCCGGACAACATCAGGACATACAAACGGACCCATCCGGAGGCTGAGTATATCCTTGCCTTCAATGAACCGAACCTGACAGACCAGGCAAATATGACTCCGGCCCAGGCAGCACAGTTCTGGCCTGATGTCGTGGCTCTTGCAAAGGAACTCGGGATGAAACTCATATCTCCGGCCATGAACTACGGCACTCTGGCCGGCTACAGCGACCCTTGGGTCTGGATGGATGAATTTCTCCAGCAGCCGGGAGTCTCGCTTGACGATATGGATGGGATAGCAGTACATTGCTACATGAATACCTCACAGGCCCTTGAGAACTATATCAACGGCTTCAAGAAATACGGCAAGCCTATATGGCTTACAGAGTTCTGTGCTACTACAGGAGGAACGGTATCTGCTGTGAGCCAGATGAATTTCATGGTTGAGTCCATCAATTATCTGGAAAGCGACGATGATGTGTTCCGCTATGCATGGTTCATTCCTCGCGGCGGCCCTCTCAACCAGATCAATAACGAGCTCCTGACGAGCAGCAGTCCTATAGAGCTCACTGACCTGGGAAAGGTGTTCGTCAACATGTCGACTCAGGACAAGTCTGTATACTATGAGACAGGTACAGTAATTCCGGCTGAGCATTACAGCTCTGTCGACGGTACCGTACATGTCCGGCTGTCAACAGACGTGTCCGGTATACTTGAGGTCTTTGATGTCAAGAAAGGCAATAAGGTAGGTTATCAGATAAATGTTCCTCAGGCTGGAAGCTATATGCTTGAACTCAGGTATTCTACTTATACGGATACCTCGCTTGAAGTTTCGGAAGGTGGCAGCAATGTGCAGATTTCCTTGCCTGACAGTGACAATGAATGGACGACTCTCTCTTCCGAAATTTCACTTCCTGCAGGAAAGACTGAGATTTTCCTTGAAGGGACAGAAGCAGCTGGAATTTGTCTGAACTGGTTGAGAATAAAGTAAAGACTTGATATGGACATTGTTAGATCTATGAGACAGGCGGTCGTCTCCGCCGCCGCAGTACTGGCTTTCCTGCCTGTGTCATGCGGACAAAAAGATGCGATTGATGCTAAGGTCGATGATCTTCTATCAAAGATGACCCTCCAGGAGAAGATCGGACAGATGAATCAGGTGTCAGTGGCAGGGCTTTCGCCTGAGATTGAAGCCGGGGTACGCGACGGCAGCATCGGTTCTATCCTGAATGAGGTCAATCCTGAAGTAATCAATGAATATCAGCGGATTGCAGTGGAGGAAAGCCGTCTTGGAATTCCTCTCCTTGTCGCCCGGGATGTGATCCATGGCTTCAGGACTGTATTTCCTATTCCTCTCGGTATGGCCGCTACCTTCGACACAGATCTGGTGCAGAAGGGAGCAAGACTGACCGCTGAGGAGGTTACGGCCAGCGGCGTACGCTGGACATTCTCTCCTATGCTTGATGTTGCCCGTGATCCGCGCTGGGGAAGGATAGCCGAAGGCAGCGGTGAGGATACATATCTGAATGCTGTCATGGGTGCTGCGATGGTACGCGGCTATCAGGGCGACTGCTCTGATTCAACATCTCTTGCTGCGTGTGCAAAACACTTTGTAGGATACGGTGCTGTGGAAGGAGGCCGTGACTACAACTCGACATACATCCCGCCGCGTCAGATGATGAATGTATATCTTCCGCCTTTCGAGGCTGCAGTCAAGGCTGGAGCGATGACTCTCATGACATCGTTCAATGACAATGACGGAATACCTTCAACAGGCAACAAGGAACTTCTCAAAGGTGTCCTCCGCGACCAGTGGGGCTTTGACGGGCTTGTTGTCACTGACTGGGCTTCAGCTGCGGAAATGATCCAGCACGGCTTTGCCGCTGACGGGAAACACGCTGCGGAACTGTCGCTCAATGCCGGAGTTGACATGGACATGATGTCATATGTCTATACTGCACATCTTGAAGAACTCCTCTCTGAGGGAAAAGTCAGGATGGAGGATATAGACAATGCCGTCAGGAACATCCTTAGGGTAAAGTTCAGGCTCGGACTCTTCGAGCATCCTTATGTCGATGTCGCTGCGGCGCAGAACGTGCAGTACAATGATTCCATCATGGAAGCAGCATATCAGACAGCTCTTGAAAGTGCTGTGCTTCTGGAGAATGACGGAGTCCTTCCTCTGGACATGACCAAGGTGCGCAGAGTCCTTGTGACCGGTCCGATGGCTGATGCTCCATACGACCAGATGGGTACATGGACATTTGACGGCCAGAAGGAGCACACCGTCACACCTCTGGATGCAATACGTGAAAAGTACGGCAAAGACGTCGAGATAATCTATGAACCGGGTCTTACCTACTGCCGTGAGTTCAACAGCAAGGGCATTGCCAAGGCGGTTGCCGCTGCAAGACGTGCTGATGTCATCCTCGCCTTCATGGGTGAAGAGGCAATCATGTCCGGAGAAGCACATTGTCTGGCCGATATCACTCTTAAAGGAGACCAGCGCAAGATGCTTGAGGCACTTGCATCAACCGGCAAGCCTCTTGTACTTTCCGTGATGGCCGGAAGACCTCTTGTACTTGACAAGGAAGCCTCCATGTGTGATGCAATCCTCTACTCTTTCCATCCGGGAACTATGGGAGGTCCAGCAATAGTCGACCTGCTGACTGGAGAAGCCGTACCTAGCGGAAAGACTCCTGTTTCTTTCCCTGCAGCATCTGGACAGGTACCGTGCTACTATAGCCACAACAATACCGGGCGTCCGTTCCGCGGCACAGAGACCATGCTCTATGACATACCTCTTAATGCAGGACAGACTTCCCTCGGCAACACTTCTTATCTCCTTGATGCAGGATTCTATCCGCAGTATCCTTTCGGATATGGACTCAGCTATACTGAATTCAGGTATTCGGAGCCAGTATTCTCAACATCAGGGGCTGCTGCCCCGCAAAGATCAGCTGCTGATTCTCTCCATCATGTATATTCTGTTTCAGATACCATACATGTTGAAGCGATGCTCAGCAATACCGGCAAGATGCAGGGAACAGAAGTCGCACAGCTCTATGTCAGGGATCTCGTAGGTTCTGTTACCAGACCTGTCAAGGAACTGAAGGCTTTCCGTAGAGTTACTCTTGCTCCAGGCGAGTCCGTAAAGGTAGCCTTTGACCTTCCAGTCTCTGACCTTGCGTTCTATGGACTGGATATGAAGAAAAAGGTTGAACCTGGCGATTTCCAGCTGTGGATAGCAGGTGACAGCGCTTCCGGTACTCCGGCAGAATTTACAGTCAGATAATATCCTTATATATATCCTTTTATATATGGCAATGAAGCCGGCCCAAAAGCAATTTCGGACCGGCTTCTCTTTATGGTGTCTGCTTCAGGTTATGGTGTCTGCCGTCAGACGGAAAGAATTCATTTCCCTGTATCATCAATCCTGTATTATATAATAAAAAGGTGACCCGAAAGTCATTGTCATAGACTTCCGGGCCACCTTCTTATTTGATGTAGATCTTTGTTCCTAAGACTTTCTGTCTTGTGGTGTCTACAGATTGTTCATAGCCTTCTGGTACTCGTCCATAGGGGCAACCAGGATCTCCTGGAATTCCTTCTGGCCAGTACCTGCAGGGATCGCGTGTCCGCAGATGACGTTCTCCTTAAGACCCTCGAGGTAGTCGACGCGGCCTCTGATGGCAGCCTCGCTGAGGACTTTGGTAGTCTCCTGGAATGATGCAGCAGAGATGAAGCTATTGGTCTTCAGCGCTGCCCTTGTGATACCCTGGAGAACCTGGCTTGCTGTAGCAGGCTTGGCTTCTCTGAGTACCATCATCTTGAGTCCCTGCCTCTCGAGTGAAGAGTTCTCGCTTCTCATCTCGCGTACAGATATTATCTGACCCTCGGTGTATTTCTGAGAATCACCCGGATCGATGACGTAGAACATGCCGTAGATGCGGTCGTTCACATCCATGAAGTTCCACTTGTCGACGAGCTCTTCCTGCAGGAATTCTGTGTCGCCCGGATCGTTGATCTGTACTTTCCTCATCATCTGCCTTACGATGATCTCGAAGTGCTTGTCGTTGATCTTCACACCCTGGAGCCTGTAGACTTCCTGAATCTCATTGACAATGTACTCCTGAACCTTGATAGGACCAAGGATATTGAGGATATCGGTAGGGGAGACTGCACCGTCTGAAAGTCTCATTCCGGCTTTCACGTAGTCGTTCTCCTGGACAAGTATCTGCTTTGTAAGAGGCACGAGGTAGCGCTTCTCCTGACCGGACTTGTTCCTGATGATGATTTCCCTGTTTCCTCTCTTGATCTTGCCCATGATGACTTCTCCGTTGATCTCGGATACGATGGCAGGATTTGAAGGGTTGCGGGCCTCGAAGAGTTCGGTAACTCGTGGAAGACCTCCTGTGATATCGCTTGACTTACCGATAGCACGCGGAATCTTGATGATTATGTCTCCGACCTTTACCTTGTCTCCGTCGTTCACCATTACATGTGCTCCGACAGGGAGGTTGTACTGCTTCTTGCTTTCACCGTTCTCATCAATGATGTTGATGGTAGGGTTCTTTGACTTGTCACGAGACTCGATGATGACCTTGTCTCTGTTGAGAGAGTATTCATCAGCGACTTCCTCACGGAATGTGACACCGTCGATCATGCTGTCAAAGCGTACTGTACCTGAAGTCTCGATGATTGTGATGGCGTTGTAGGCATCCCATTCGCAGATGAGGTCTCCTTTCTCGACCTTGTCCCCGTCTTTCTTGTAGAGGATAGAGCCGTAAGGCACATCATACTGGGAGAATGTGATTCCTGTATTTTCATCGACAATGCGGACTTCTGTAGTACGGCTGACGACAACTTCCTGTACGGTGCCGTCGTCGTTGACTCTTTCGATAGTCCTGAGTTCCTCGAATTCGAGCTTTCCGTTGTACTTGGATTCGATCGAGCTCTCGGCTGCTGTACTAGATGCTGTACCTCCGACGTGGAATGTACGGAGTGTAAGCTGTGTACCAGGTTCACCGATTGACTGTGCGGCAATGACTCCGACAACCTCACCTTTCTCGACCATTCTTCCGGATGCAAGGTTACGTCCGTAGCATTTTGCGCACACACCCTTGCGGGATTCGCAGGTGAGCACTGAACGGATTTCCACCTGTTCGATAGGAAGTGACTCGATGAGAGAAGCGATGCTCTCTGTGATTTCCTCACCGGCAGGAAGGATGAGCTCTCCTGTGAGAGGGTTGAATATGTCGTGGACTGATGTCCTGCCGAGTATCCTTTCTCCGAGAGACTCTACAATTTCATCCTTGCTCTTGATTGCAGTAGCGATCAGACCTCTGAGAGTACCGCAGTCCTCTTCGTTGATGATCACGTCGTGTGACACATCCACGAGACGGCGGGTGAGGTATCCTGCATCGGCCGTCTTGAGGGCGGTATCGGCAAGACCCTTACGTGCACCGTGGGTTGAGATGAAGTACTCGAGCACTGTCATACCTTCCTTTAGGTTGGAGATGATAGGGTTCTCGATGATCTCTGCGCCCTGTGCTCCTGACTTCTGAGGCTTTGCCATAAGTCCACGCATTCCGCACAGCTGCTTGATCTGCTGTGTTGAACCACGGGCTCCGGAGTCAAGCATCATATATACAGGGTTGAAGCCCTGCTGGTCTGTGGAGATCTGCTTTTCGACGATTCCGGTGATCTGGTTGTCGATTGAAGTCCACAGGTCGATGACCTTGTTGTAGCGCTCGTTGTTTGTGATGAATCCCATCGCGAAGTTGTTCTTGATGGTCTCCACTGTCTTGTATCCGTTCTCGATGAGGGCTTCCTTCTCTGCCGGGATGATGACATCGCCGAGGTTGAATGAAAGGCCTCCCTTGAATGCCATTGTGTAACCGAGGTTCTTGATGTCATCGAGGAACTGGGCTGTACGTGCAACTCCTGTGTTCTTGATGACTACGGAGATGATCTTCCTGAGGGATTTCTTTCCGAGGATCTCGTTTACGTAAGGGACTTCCTTAGGCACGAACTGGTTGACGATGATACGGCCTGGAGTAGTCTCCACCATTTCTGTCCCTGCATCAGGATTCATCTTGTCCTTGTGCAGACGGACGAGGATCTTTGCATGGATGTCTATAGCCTTTTCATTCAGGGCTATGATGACTTCCTCAGGTCCGTAGAAACGCATACCCTCTCCCTTTGCTCCCGGTCTGATCTTGGTGATGTAGTAAAGACCGAGGACCATGTCCTGTGAAGGCACCGTAATAGGGGTACCGTTGGCAGGGTTGAGGATATTGTGTGATCCGAGCATGAGAAGCTGTGCCTCCATGATGGCTGCGTTGCCGAGCGGAAGGTGGACTGCCATCTGGTCACCGTCGAAGTCGGCGTTGAATGCCGTACATGCGAGCGGGTGCAGCTGGATAGCCTTTCCTTCGATCATCTTAGGCTGGAAAGCCTGGATACCGAGCCTGTGGAGTGTAGGGGCACGGTTCAGAAGTACCGGATGGCCTTTCATCACATTCTCGAGGATATCCCAGATGACAGGATCTTTCCTGTCGACGATCTTCTTTGCAGACTTTACTGTCTTCACAATGCCTCTCTCGATCAGTTTCCTGATGATGAACGGCTTGTAGAGCTCTGCTGCCATGAACTTAGGCAGACCGCATTCGTGCATCTTGAGCTCAGGTCCTACGACGATCACAGAACGTGCTGAGTAGTCGACACGTTTTCCGAGGAGGTTCTGGCGGAAGCGTCCCTGCTTTCCTTTGAGGCTGTCTGAAAGTGATTTCAGAGTCCTGTTTGCTTCGCTCTTGACAGCATTTGACTTCTTTGAGTTGTCAAAGAGTGAGTCGACAGCTTCCTGGAGCATACGTTTCTCATTTCTGAGGATGACTTCCGGTGCCTTGATCTCGATAAGTCTCTTGAGACGGTTGTTTCTGATGATCACCCTTCTGTAGAGGTCATTGAGGTCTGAAGTAGCGAAGCGTCCTCCGTCAAGCGGAACGAGCGGACGGAGATCAGGCGGGATGACAGGAATGACCTTCATGATCATCCATTCCGGCCTGTTCACACCCTTTGACTCCTGGAACCATTTCACGATGCTGAGTCTCTTGAGTGCTTCTGCCTTCCTCTGCTGGGATGTCTCGTTGTTCATCTTGTCGCGGAGTTCCTTGGCAAGTGCGTCAACATCGATTTCCTTGAGGAGTTCGTAGATTGCCTCAGCACCCATTCCTGCCCTGAACTTGTTGGGATCATCGTTAGGAAGGTTCTGGTTGTCAGGCATGCTGTCGATCAGGTCGAGGTACTCTTCCTCTGAGAGAAGTTCCTTCTTCTCGATTCCTGTAGTACCTGGATTGATGACTATGTATTTCTCATAGTAGATGACTGCTTCAAGCTTCTTTGCAGCTATTCCCAGGAGGGCAGCGATCTTGTTAGGTGCAGACTTGAAATACCAGATGTGAGCTACAGGGACGGTGAGCTCGATGTGACCCATCCTTTCCCTGCGGACCTTCTTCTCTGTGACTTCAACGCCGCAGCGGTCGCAGACGATACCGCGATATCTGATTCTCTTGTACTTGCCGCAGTGACACTCATAGTCTTTTGTCGGACCGAAGATCTTTTCGCAGAAAAGACCGTCTCTCTCCGGCTTGTAAGTCCTGTAGTTGACTGTCTCAGGCTTCAGGACTTCTCCGGAAGACCTCTGCTTGATGTCTTCCGGTGAAGCAAGAGAAATGCTGATTCTTTCGAAATTGCTTTTAACCTTGTTTTCTTTATTAAAAGTCGGCATATTTCTAAAATTTCAAATTGTCTGTAATTAGTCCAATGTCACCTTGAGTCCGAGACCTCTGAGCTCATGGAGCAATACGTTGAGAGACTCAGGTATGCCTGGAGTAGGCATGAGGTCACCTTTGACGATTGCTTCGTAGGCCTTCGACCTTCCGGCTACATCATCGGACTTGACTGTGAGGATCTCCTGGAGTACATTTGATGCACCGAATGCCTCGAGTGCCCATACCTCCATTTCTCCGAACCTCTGTCCTCCGAACTGTGCCTTTCCTCCGAGAGGCTGCTGTGTGATGAGTGAGTATGGTCCGATTGACCTTGCATGCATCTTGTCATCAACCATGTGGCCGAGCTTGATCATGTAGATCACTCCCACTGTCGCAGGCTGGTCGAACCAGTCTCCTGTACCTCCGTCGCGGAGATATGTCTTGCCGAAGCGTGGCAGTCCTGCCTTGTCAGTGTATGCACAGATGTCTTCCATGCTTGCACCGTCGAAGATAGGTGTGCTGAACTTCAGTCCGAGGACTTCTCCTGCCCATCCGAGCACTGTCTCGTAGATCTGTCCGAGGTTCATTCGTGAAGGCACGCCGAGCGGGTTGAGCACTATGTCGACCGGTGTACCGTCTTCAAGGAACGGCATGTCTTCGTCCCTTACAACCTTTGCGACAATACCTTTGTTACCGTGGCGTCCTGCCATCTTGTCTCCTACGCGGATCTTTCTCTTCTTGGCTACATAGACCTTGGCAAGCTGCATGACTCCGTTCGGAAGTTCATCGCCGACCTTGATCTTGTCAAGCACTCTCTTGTGCTTGGCGGCAAGTTCCTTGTATGCGATGCAATAGTTGTTGATCAGTTCCCTGATCATTGCATTTGTGTTCTTGTCGGAAGTCCACTTCGCGGAATTGATGTTCTCGTAGTCGATGTCGCGGATCTGTTCTGCCGTGATGTTCTTTCCCTTAGGAATGATCTCGACTCCGTAGAGGTCACTGATTCCTGCGCTCTGCTTGCCTTCAGCAAGGACATTGAGCTTCTCGATGAATCTTGCCCTGAGGGCTGCTGCCTTCTTGTTGAAATCGTCCTCAGCCATGTCTGTCTTGGCCTTCAGGTCAGCCTTTGCCTCTTTCTTGTTGCTTTCCTTTGCAACCTTTGAGTAGAGGGCAGTGCCGATGACTGTACCGCTCAGTGAAGGTGTAGCCTTGAGGGATGCATCCTTGACATCTCCTGCCTTGTCTCCGAAGATGGCCCTGAGGAGCTTCTCTTCAGGTGACGGATCGCTTTCTCCCTTAGGGGTGATCTTTCCGATCATGATATCACCCGGCTCGATGTGTGCACCGACACGGATAATACCGTTCTCGTCAAGGTTCTTTGTAGCGTCCTCGCTGACATTAGGTATGTCTGATGTGAGTTCCTCCATTCCGCGCTTTGTGTCACGAACTTCAGTGATGTATTCATCGACATGTACGGATGTGAGGATATCCCAGCGGATCATCCTTTCTGAAAGCACGATGGCATCCTCATAGTTGTAGCCTTTCCATGGCATGAATGCAACCTTGAGGTTGCGTCCGAGTGCAAGCTCTCCGTTCTGGGTAGCATAGCCTTCGGTCATGATCTGGCCTTTCTCCACTATATCTCCTTTCCTTACGATAGGCTTGAGAAGTATAGTCGTGCTCTGGTTTGTCCTTCTGTATATAGGAAGCTTGTATACTGTGACTTCAGGTGAGAAGCTTACGAATTTCTCATCTTCTGTCCTGTCGTACTTCACATGTATTTCCTTTGCGTCTACATATACGACTTCACCTTTCCTTTCAGCTGTTATCTGTGTCCTGGAGTCAAGGCATACCCTTTCTTCAAGGCCTGTTCCTACGATAGGGGATTCAGGGTTGAGAAGAGGAACCGCCTGTCTCATCATGTTCGCACCCATCAGCGCACGGTGGGCATCGTCATGCTCAAGGAACGGAATGAGTGATGCAGCCACTGAAGCTATCTGGTTAGGCGCGACATCCATGAGGTTGACCTCATCTTTGGTCACGACTGGGAAGTCTGCACCAAGGCGGCACTGGATCCTGTCTTCAAGGATGTTGCCTTCATCGTCAAGCTTCACGTTTGCGAGGGAGATCATCTTGTTCTCCTCTTCTTCGGCGCTCATGTAGAGCCAGCCGTTGTCGCTGAGGTCGACCTTTCCGTTCTCTACCTTGCGGTAAGGTGTCTCGATGAATCCGAGGTCGCTTATCCTTGCATATACGCAAAGGGATGATATAAGTCCGATGTTAGGTCCTTCCGGAGTCTCGATAGGGCAGAGACGTCCGTAGTGTGTGTAGTGCACGTCCCTGACTTCGAATCCGGCCCTGTCCCTGGAAAGTCCGCCTGGACCGAGGGCTGAGAGACGGCGCTTGTGGGTCATCTCTGACAGCGGGTTGGTCTGGTCCATGAACTGTGACAGCTGGCTGGTACCGAAGAACGAGTTGATGACAGATGAAAGTGTCTTCGCATTGATCAGGTCGATCGGCGAGAACTGTTCACTGTCTCTTACGTTCATTCTCTCCCTGATGGTCCTTGCCATTCTTGAGAGACCTACGCTGAACTGGTTTGCCAGCTGCTCCCCGACTGTCCTGATACGTCTGTTGCTCAGGTGGTCGATATCATCGACGGTAGCCTTTGAGTTGATCAGCTGGATAAGATATTTTATGATCTCGATGATATCTGTGTTCGTAAGGACGCGGGTATCATCTGGGATTGTAAGATTAAGCTTCTTGTTGAGGCGATACCTTCCGACATCTCCGAGGTCATATCTCTTCTCTGAGAAGAAGAGCTTGTCGATCACGTCGCGTGCGGTTGCCTCATCAGGTGGTTCAGAGTTTCTCAACTGCTTGTAGATGTAGTTGATGGCCTCTGTCTCTGTATTGGTAGGATCCTTCTGGAGAGTGTTGTAGATGATTGCATATTCATTTACATTGGCCTCTTCCTTCTGAAGGAGAATTGTCTTTACGTCTGTTTCTGCAAGTTTTGCAATTGTGTCCTCGTTGAGAACCTCGCCTCTTTCGACGATAGGTGTGGTCCTTTCAACAGGTATCACTTCACCTGTATCCTCATCTACGAAGTCTTCTATCCAGGTCTTCAGGACCTTGGCTGCAAGTTTGCGTCCTTCGTTCTTCTTGAGGTTTTCAGGTGTTGCCTCTATCTCATCAGCCAGACCGAAGATGTCGATGATGTCTTTGTCTCCGTTGAAGCCGATGGCCCTGAGAAGGGTAGTGACAGGCAGTTTCTTCTTGCGGTCGATGTATGCGTACATGACATTGTTGATGTCAGTTGCAAACTCGATCCATGAGCCTTTGAACGGTATTATCCTGGCAGAATATAGCTTTGTTCCGTTGGCATGCAGACTCTGTCCGAAAAACACTCCCGGAGATCTGTGGAGCTGAGATACGATGATTCTTTCTGAACCGTTGATGACGAAGGTCCCTCCCGGGGTCATGTAAGGAATATTGCCGAGATAGACGTCCTGTACACTGATGTCGAAATCCTCATGTTCAGGATCGCTGCATGAAGGGCGGAGCTTTGCCTTCAGAGGCACATTGTATGTCAGACCTCTCTCAAGACATTCATCTATTGAATACTGAGGCGGATCTATGAAGTAGTCGATGAACTCGAGCTTATAATTGTTCCTTGTGTCTTCAATCGGAAATATCTCCTGGAATACCTGATACAGACCCTCGTTTTTCCTGTTTTCAGGGGTAGTGTCAAGCTGGAAGAAGTCGCGGAAGGATTTCAGCTGTACCTCCAGCAGGTCCGGATACTCAAGGAGAATTTTTGATGATGCGAAAGAAATTCGCTGTGTTTTAGTCTTTTGTGACATCTGTCTACCTTTAGTATAGAGAAAAACTTAAATACGACAAAAAGGTTTAGGGTCTTTGCTTAGGCCCTAAACCTGAATTTGTTCCCCTTCTGGGAAAGGTTGAAGTTATTTAACCTCAACTTCTGCTCCAGCTTCTTCGAGGGTAGCTTTTACCTGCTCAGCCTCGGCTTTGGATACTTTCTCTTTGATGATAGCGTCAGGAGCCTTGTCTACGAGATCTTTTGCCTCTTTAAGACCAAGACCTGTGATTTCCTTCACAGCTTTAACAACTCCAAGTTTAGCCTGGCCGGCTGACTTGAGGATTACGTTGAACTCAGTCTGCTCTGCAGCTGCTGCTTCACCAGCTCCGGCTGCAGGACCTGCTACTGCAACAGCAGCAGCTGCCGGTTCGATACCATACTCATCTTTGAGGATCTGAGCCAATTCCTGAACATCTTTTACAGACAGGTTTACCAACTCTTCTGCAAGTGCTTTAATATCTGCCATAATTGTATTTATTTAGTTTGTTATTGTTTATTCTCTTATTCTCTCTCTGAAAGAGTCTTGACGATGCCTGCGAGTTTTCCGCCTGCAGACTGGAGTGCGGATATGACGTTGCGTGCCGGTGACTGGAGAAGTCCGATGATGTCTCCGATGAGTTCTTCACGGGACTTGATGTTGCAGAGCTCTCCGAGTTTGTCGGCTCCGACAAATGAACACCCCTGAACGTATGCTCCTTTCAGAGCAGGTTTCTCGGCTCCTGCATCAGCATATTTCTTGATGAGCTTTGCCGGTGCATTCGGAGTCTCCGTATACATTACAGCTGTCGGACCTTCAAGTGTAGGGAAGAGATTTGCCATCTCTTCGTTGCCTGTATCCTTGAGGACTTTGTGAAGGAGGGTATTCTTTACTACAACGAGCTTGATGCCCTTCTCAAAGCAGTCGCGACGGAGTTTTGTCGTCTGTTCAGCATTCAGTCCGGAAATGTCCGTAATATAGAAATTAGGAGTCTCCTGGATTTGTGCTGCAATAGATTCAATTATCTGGGCTTTTTCTTCTTTTCTCATAACATTGAATTTTATTATTCAGCACCACTGAATGATTTGATGTCTACTCTTACTCCCGGACTCATGGTCGTACAGATAGAAACGCCTTTCATGTAGGTACCCTTGAGGGTCTGCGGTTTCAGCTTTATTACGGCTGAGATCAGCTCCTGTGCGTTTTCAAAGATCTGCTGTGCTGTAAATGATGCCTTGCCTACAGCAGCGTGTATGATTCCGGTCTTGTCTACCTTGAAGTCGATCTTACCGGCTTTTACCTCTTTAACGGCCTTTGCTATGTCCATTGTGACAGTACCTGTCTTAGGGTTAGGCATAAGGCCTCTAGGTCCGAGGATACGTCCGATTGCTCCGACTTTCTGCATTACAGAAGGCGTACAGATGATGACATCAACGTCAGTCCATCCGCCTTTGATCTTGTCGATGAATTCATCGAGACCCACGAAGTCAGCACCTGCTTCCTTTGCCTCGTTCTCCTTGTCAGGAGTACAGAGTACAAGGACTCTTGTCTGCTTACCTGTTCCGTTAGGGAGTGTCACCACGCCACGGACCATCTGGTTTGCCTTCCTTGGGTCAACTCCGAGGTTGATCGCAAGCTCAACTGATGCATCAAATTTGGTGAAGGTGATTTCCTTGACAATCTCACATGCTTCAGCCAACTTGTACTCTTTGGCCGCATCGTATTTGGCCATCACCATTTTCTGGTTCTTTGTAAGTTTACTCATTTCGCGTGTGAATTTTATATGTCAGCTGGAAATTCTCCTTCTACTTTGATACCCATGCTTCTTGCAGTTCCTGCAACCATTGTCATTGCTGACTTGAGAGTAAATGCGTTCATATCCGGCATCTTTGTCTCTGCGATTGCCTTTACCTGATCCCAGGTGATGGTCGCAACCTTCTTCCTGTTAGGCTCTGCTGAACCTGCAGAAATCTTTGCTGCTTCCTTGAGCTGGACTGCTACCGGCGGCTGCTTTACTTCGAATGTGAATGATTTGTCACTGTAGACTGTAATAACTACAGGCAAAACCTTTCCACCGCTGTCCTGGGTGCGTGCATTGAACTGCTTGCAGAAATCCATTATGTTCAGTCCCTTCGAACCGAGTGCCGGTCCTACTGGAGGTGATGGATTGGCTGCGCCACCTTTGATCTGGAGTTTGATGAACCCGGTA
>JADIMK010000004.1 GCA_017694785.1 Candidatus Cryptobacteroides intestinigallinarum | reverse complement strand
GTCTGGATGACATGAGGAAACCGTTGCGCCCGCACAGGGAAGGACCCACGATAGTGGGAGGGGTTTCCGAAGTCATCCTGACCGTATTATATGATAAAAGAAAGAGAGTGACCTTTTGGGTCACCCTCTTTTATGTCGGTTCTGCGTTTAAAATTTTTGAAGTATATTTGCATTCTGCGGTATACTACAAATCATTGGAACCAAATGAAGAATATCAGGAATTTCTGCATAATAGCGCATATTGACCACGGCAAGAGTACCCTGGCGGACAGGATGATCGAGATCACCGATACTCTGAGCAGCCGCGACATGGAGGCGCAGGTCCTGGACTCCATGGACCTGGAGAGGGAGAAAGGCATCACCATCAAGAGCCACGCCATCCAGATGGAGTATGTCTGCCATGGAGAAAAGTATATCCTCAACCTGATCGACACTCCGGGGCATGTGGACTTCTCCTACGAGGTGTCCCGCGCCATCGCTTCGTGTGAGGGAGCGTTGCTTGTGGTTGATGCTACACAGGGAATACAGGCTCAGACAATATCCAATCTTTATCTTGCCATAGAGCACGACCTGGAGATCATCCCGGTGCTCAACAAGATCGACATGGACTCCGCAATGGTCGATGTCGTCACAGATCAGGTGGTAGATCTCCTCGGCTGCCGTCCTGAAGATGTACTGTGTGCTTCCGGAAAGACAGGTACAGGCGTAAAGGAAATCCTCGATGCCATAGTGGACAGGATTCCGGCTCCGAGCGGAGATCCGGATGCTCCTCTCCAGGCTCTCATTTTCGATTCCGTATTCAATTCTTTCCGCGGTATCATAGCCTATTTCAAGGTCAAGAACGGATCAATACGTACAGGAGACAAGGTGAAGTTCTTCAATACCGGAAAGGAATATGAAGCCGATGAAGTCGGCGTACTCAAGATGAAGCTATGCCCGAGGGATGAGATTCCTTGCGGCAGTGTGGGCTATATCATCTCTGGCATCAAGACTGCTTCAGAGGTGAAGGTCGGAGATACCATTACCCATGTCGATGTTCCTTGCCATGAGGCAATAGCCGGTTTCGAGGAGGTAAAGCCTATGCTTTTTGCCGGAGTATATCCTGTAGAGACTGACCAGTATGAGGAGCTGCGTTCTTCTCTTGAAAAACTCCAGCTCAACGATGCATCCCTGGTCTTCGATCCGGAATCTTCCCTTGCACTCGGATTCGGCTTCCGCTGCGGCTTTCTCGGACTCCTTCATCTGGAGATAGTCCAGGAGAGGCTCTTCAGGGAGTTCGGCATGGATGTCATAACTACAGTTCCGAATGTGTCATACAAGGTATATACGACCCAGGGTGAAGTGGTGGATGTACATAATCCGTCAGGCCTTCCTGCACCGACCTTGATCGCAAAGATAGAGGAGCCTTATATCAAGGCTCAGGTCATTTCCAAGGCTGATTTCTACGGGCCTATCATGAAGCTTTGCCTTGACAAGAGGGGAATTCTGGTCAACCAGCACTATATTACGGCTGACAGGCTTGAACTCACGTATGAGATGCCGTTGTCAGAGATAGTATTTGATTTCTACGACAAGCTGAAGTCCATATCGAAGGGTTATGCATCATTTGACTATCATCTTATCGGCTTCAGGGAAGCAAAGCTTGTCAAACTGGATATCCTTCTGAACGGTGAGCCGGCAGATGCGCTTTCTAGCCTGATACATGCTGACCATGCCTATGACTTCGGCCGCAGGATATGCGAGAAGCTAAAGGAGCTTATCCCTCGTCAGCAGTTCGACATAGCCATACAGGCTGCGATAGGAGCGAAGATCATCGCAAGGGAGACGGTCAAGGCTGTGCGTAAGGATGTGACGGCAAAGTGCTACGGCGGGGACATAACCAGAAAGCGCAAGCTTCTGGAGAAGCAGAAGCAGGGAAAGAAGCGTATGCGCCAGATCGGTACGGTCGAAGTGCCGCAGAGCGCGTTCATGGCAGTGCTCAAGCTTGACTGACGGACGATGCTTACGGTCAGCCCCCAGGAACACAGATCATAGAACTTAGTATTATGGATATTGCAGTTCTGATGTCCGTCTACAACAGACGGGAAACGACTCTTGCCTGTCTGGCTGCATGCTATGCCCAGATAGAATCCTTGAGAGCCGGATCACGTTATTCTTTCAGAATATATCTGACTGATGACGGCAGTACGGACGGCACGTCTGATGCTGTTCAGTCAACTTTCCCTGATGTCAGGATCATACATGGGGACGGGACCCTGTTCTGGAACCGCGGGATGTGTGCAGCCTGGAAGGAGGCTGCACAGGACTCTCATGATTTCTATCTCTGGCTAAATGATGACACCATGCTTCTTCCCGGGGCATTCAGTACTATGCTGGAGATATCATCGGCTCTCAGGGACAAGGCGATAGTCGTGGGGACAGCCAAAGGAAAAAGCGGAGGACTCACCTATGGAGGCCGGACACGCTCAGGCAGGCTGATTCCACCTGACCGGACAATCCCTGTAGGCTGTGACATATTCAATGGAAATCTTGTCCTGGTCCCTGAATATGTATATTCTAAGATAGGTCCGCTGGATCCGTTCTATACGCATAGTTTCGGAGACTACGATTATGGGGTTCGCGCTGACAAGGCCGGGATCGTATCTGTCGTCGCCCCCGGGATACTTGCTGTCTGTGACAGGAATCCTGGCCTTCCTGTATGGCGGGATGCTTCATACAGCCTGCGTCAGAGATATGCTGCACTTTCAGGCCCGAAAGGCCGTCCTTTCAGAGAACAGTTCGTCTATGATTTCAGAAGCGAGGGCATAGTCAAGGCCATCCTGCACTTTCTTTCGCTCAATCTCAAGGTGATTTTCCCTATATGGAGAAAATCTGCTGATACCATATAAAAATCAATGGAGCTTTCCTTTCACAAGGAAGCTCCATTAAAACCTAGGATCGTCTGTCCGGTCCTTGGTCCTGAGGGTGACTCTAAGTCAGAATTGCACACATTACCCAGAAATCATCAACCCTCAGATTTGAGACGAATAAGATTCTTAACCGTTGCAAAGATGTAAAAACATGCCGCTTCTGGTGTTGTAGCGCCTGTTGTTTTAATTGTTGTTTTAATTGTTGTAGCTATGCGAAAGCTGGGATATTACATTTCTGCCATGCGGCTCAGGACATTGCCTCTTTCCCTGTCAGGAGTCTCGCTCGGACTTCTTCTTGCAGTCTCCGATTATAATGTCAGCTGGGCTGTCGCTGTGTCGGTCGCTGTCACGGCAGTACTGCTGCAGATCCTCTCAAATGTCTCGAATGAATTGGGTGATGCGCTGAAGGGAACTGATACCTCCCGTCGGAACGGTCCTCTCTACGGCATTGCTTCCGGCCGGCTTACAGTACGGGATCTGAAGGTGATGATATGGATCTATGCATTGTTTTCAGCTGTCTCCGGTCTTGTAATGATGTGGCTTTCCTACGGTACATTGCTTTGCCTGGATTCTTTCGTATTCATGATACTTGGTTTTGCCGCCATTTCCAGTGCGATGAAATATACTCTGGGCAAGTCTCCGTATGGCTACAGGGGGCTCGGCGACATCTATGTGTTCATTTTCTTCGGCATCGTGGCTGTGCTCGGCTCTTATCTTGTCGCTGCACACACTATCCCGACATGGTATATGCTCCTTCCGGCAGTCAGTATAGGGGCATTCAGCGTGGCTGTGCTCAATGTCAACAATATCCGGGACATGGAAACTGACCGTGCGACCAGAGTCACCTTGCCGCTGAAGATGGGTGAGACCTGGGCAAAGGTGTACCAGACTGTTCTTGTGCTGATCGGGTGGGCTGCGATGTTCGGCTATGCTTTTTCCCGCATGTACAGCCTGTGGCATTATATTTTTGCCCTGACCCTGCCTCTTTTCATCTGGCATCTCATAGGAGTATGGAGAGGTCATGGACGTTCCCTCGACAGGATGCTCCCTCTGCTTGTTGTCTCTACGTTCCTGTTTGCTCTCCTGGGTGGCCTTGGATTTGTGGTGTTCCTTTTCTGAGGACAGCCCTGCCGGTCTTCCGGACGTTTTCCCTGTTTCCCGGATTTCCCCTGTTTCCCGCTTTCCTCGTCAACCTGACACTTGTGCTGATGTCTTAAGACTGTCGCCCTGAGCATTCAGACTGTTGTCCTGATGCCTGTGTACATGCGGCAGATGCCCATGGTAAAGGATCTGTGCCTTATCCCGGTGAAACCACATTTCCCCATTATCTTCATGAATTCTTCCGGACGAGGAAACCTGAGTACGGATTCAGGAAGATATCTGTAGGCCCCTCTGTTGCCTGATACAAATCCTCCTATTGCAGGCAGGATATTGAGAAAGTACAGCTTGTAGAGTGCCGCAGGAATCCTTCCTGATGGTGTCGAGAGCTCAAGTATCACTATTTCCCCGGAAGGCTTGAGGACCCTGTACATTTCCCTGAGGCCAGTTTCAAGATGCTCGAAATTCCTTACCCCGAATGCTGCTGTCGTCCTGTCGAAAGTGCCGTCTGCGAAAGGAAGGTCTTCGCAGTCTCCTGCAGCGAGCTGCACGCATCCGTCCAGCCCTGATGACTTGACCTTTTCCCTGCCTATCGAAAGCATGTTTTCTGAAATATCGATGCCGGTTATGCGGCTTCCAGCCGGTGCTGCCTTGGCCAGACCTATGGCAAAGTCTCCTGTTCCGCAAGCGACATCAAGGATATCGAGAGGCTGTCCGGAACCGAGTGCTTCCTTTATGGCTTTTTTCCTCCATGACTTGTCGATGTCGAGGGAGAGCATATGGTTCAGCCGGTCATAGTCCGGCGCTATGCTGTCAAACAGCTTTCTTATTCCTTCTTTCGCTGGCATTTCCTTCTGTCTTTACCTGTATTTGAGTCCTTTCATTCCTGGCCCTTGGGCTTGCGAGGCGTACCGAAGATTGTGCAGTCGTCCGGTACAGGGTCATATCCGCTTCCTCCGAGCGGGTGGCACCTTGCTATCCTCCGCACTGTCAGGAAAAACCCTTTTATAGGTCCATGCTTCCGGAAAGCCTGCAGGGAATATGATGAACAAGTGGGGGTAAATCTGCAGGACGGCGGCTTGAGAGGGGAGATGCAGATCTGATAGAAGCGTATGAGAAGGACAAAAGGAAAGACAAGGATAACTTTCGCTGCTTTCCTTGCCGCTGCACTGATGTCCTGTCTTTTTTCAAATCCCATGTCGCTTTCAGATACCTTTCCCGGATCTTCTGCTTCAGTCAGATTCTCTATCTCCGGATGTTCCGCCGGCGTCCGGGCAATTGTCACTGCATCTGTCCGGAATAGATTTACGGCCTGCACCCCGAATCGTCTCAAGAGCTTTCCCAATAGATTGGTATACCTCATTGAAAGACTTGACTTCCTTTGAGTTATAGACAAACATTATGTCTGAGCATGCTGCGTCGCCAAGACAATGCTTCTGAAGTCTAAAGCTTTCCCTGATGCGTCGCTTGAGGAGATTCCTCTTGACTGCGCGACGGAAGAGTTTCTTCGGGACAGAGACGAGTATCCTGTCGCACACATCCCCGTTGTCCGGCATGCAAGTGAACCTGATGCATCCTGCATATCCGGATAAGCCCTTGGAGAGCAGCCTGGATATGGCGCCCTTCCCGCAGAGCCTTTCCCTTTTGGTGAATGTCTTGCTCAGACGGCTATCCATCATCTGTTGTTTTCCAGATATATCTCGATGGCTTTTGCTACAGACGGAGCTTCTGCCGTAGGTGCTGAGATCTCGATCTTCAGTCCGGCATCCGTCATGGCCTTTATGACAGATTTCCCGTATGAGACAAACTTTATCTCCTCCTGCCTGAAATCAGTGAAATTCTCGAACAGGGACTTCACGTCAGCAGGATTGTACAGGACAATCATGTCGAATGAATGTATGTCAAGAGACTTGAGGTCCTGGGAGACAGACTTGACGAATATTGCGCTGTCGTATCTGAATCCGTTTTCCTTGAATATGTCAGATATGTCGCTGTTTGCGGAGTCTGACATCGCGATCAGGAAATTCTCGTCCTTGTGCTTGCTTCCGATCTGGGCAAGTATTGACGCCGGAGAGCCGTCTCCGAAGAATATCTTGCGTTTTCTGTAGACTATATGTTTCTGCAGATACATTGCTACGGCTTCTGAACTGCAGAAATATTTCATCGTTTCCGGTATCTTTATCCTCAGCTCTTCGCACAATCTGAAGAATGCATCTATTGTGGACCTGGCTGAAAATACGATTGCCGTATGGTCAAGGATATTTATCCTCTGTGCTCTGAATTCCCTGGATGACAATGGCTCTATCTTGAAGAATGGGACAAATTCAAAATTCACTCCATATTTCTCCGTGAGGGCCGTGTAGGGTGAATTAGCCTTCGGTGGCTGTTGAGAGATTAGGATGTTCTTAATAGTCATCGTTTTATAAACAATATAGCCTTAGTTTGACAACTAGGATAATATCGCTGCGGTGACCAAAATGGCCATCGGCAGAATTTCAAGGGTGCAAAGATACAAAATTGCTGAAAATAGAGAGCAGGAGTTTCTAAAAATCTGCAGCTGCCGTATCAGGAAAATGATCCAGATGGCAGCAGAGACATAAGTCACGGAGTCTCTTATGGCATCTGTTCCGGTCCCGCATAGTTCCATTATGCCGGATACCAGTACAGAAAGGATTGCGGCGGGGATGAAGTATGTGTATAGGGCACGTCTGGAGGTATCCCAAAGCCTTGGATTCGCTCCTGATGGCCGCATTATGCGGAAGAGCAGAAGCCTGACGGCAAGGAATACGGCGACAGCTCCGGCTATGATTGCAAGCATGGCTGCCGGATGCAGCTTGTCCGCCGATGCAGGTGCGGCTATGCCATATCTATAGATGATGACACAAGCCGTAGGATACAGGATTGCTGCCATCCGGTTCCTTTCCCAGCTGCTGCGTACATTGAACTCCAGGTTGAGGTTCTCTTTCCATCTGAGCAGACATCCTGCTGTCTGAGGCAATATGTCGATGGCTTTTCTTATATATATGATGAAGATGATGGTCATTATGACAAGGATGGCATCGGAGATCTGTTCTCCGACGTCAGGCGATGTGTAGCCAGGACATCTGTCTGATGCCACATATGCCGTATATGCCTTGTGCCCGCTTGTGAACGCGCTGTCAGCCGGCAGCATCCCGTATCTGTATGCGTTGTCTGCTCTGTATGTGCTGTCTGCCATCAGTTGCCTCGCTTTGCCTTGTATCCCATCTGGTTGAGCAGGGCGGTCACCTTGTCTCTCTGGTCTCCCTGTATGGTGATTTCCCCGTCCTTTGCCGATCCGCCGACTCCGCACTTGACCTTGAGCTTCTTTCCGAGCTCTTCCAGGTCGCTTCCCTTGCCGATGAACCCGCTTACGAGTGTCACCTGTTTGCCGCCGCGGTTTCTCCTGTCGATCGTCACAGTCAGTTTCTGGGCCGAAGGCTCAGGCGTATCGGGACCGTCATCTTCGGCGGTCTCTTCATATCTGAAGTCCGGATTTGTCGAGTAGACGACCCCAAGTCTTTTTTTCCAGTCATTGTCTGCCATCGGTGCAATTAATTTTTGCAAATATAGTCATTAAGTTCTTATATTTGCTTGTTTGTTGACTATTAGGAATCATGGACAATAGAAAATTCAATCTGTGGAGCAGGGTGTCAGCGGCCTTCGTCTTTGTCGTGTCAGCTTTCACTTACCTTATGACGATAGAGCCCACTGCATCGTTCTGGGACTGCGGAGAATTCATAGCATCTTCATATAAGCTTGAGGTCGGACATCCCCCTGGAAACCCTGTTTTCCAGCTTATCGCCCGCTTCTTCACGATCTTTACTGACAATATGCATGCTGCGGTAGCTGTCAATGCCATGAGTGCGCTTTGCTCGGCGTTGACAATCTTGCTCCTGTATCTCGCCATAGTGTTCTTCGCCAAGAGGCTTGTGAAGCCTTCTCCTGACGGGACCTGGACTGCGGGACGGGCTGTGTCCATATTCGGAGCAGGCATCGTCGGTGCACTTGTATATTGCTTTTCCGACACTTTCTGGTTCTCGGCGGTCGAGGGAGAGGTCTATGCCATGTCATCCCTCTTCACGGCACTGGTCCTCTGGGCAATGACCAAGTGGTACGAGCAGGCGGACCAGCCCCATGCAGGCAGATGGATAGTGCTGATAGCTTTTCTGATAGGCCTTTCAATAGGAATCCATCTGCTGAATCTCCTGGCCATCCCTGCCCTTGTGTTCCTCTTCTATTACAGGCATAGGGAAGACGGACATTATTCGTTCTGGGAGTATGTGAAGATATTCATCGTGTCGTGCGTCATACTCGCTGTCATCCTGTGGGGAATCATTCCGTATCTGCCTAAGCTCGCGGCGTATACAGACCTGCTTTTCGTGAATGTGTTCGGTCTCCCGTTCAATTCCGGAGCTGTATTCTTCATGGTGGTGCTCTTTGCCCTGTGCTTCTGGGGCATCTGGGCTACCCTGAAGAGGAAAAAGGTGTTCTGGAACACTGTCCTGATGTGCTTTACGGTCATTGTGATCGGCTTCTCCATATTTTCAATAGTGATCATACGTTCATCTGTAAAGACCCCGACCAATGAGTATCAGCCTGACAATCCTTTCACGCTGATACGTTATCTCGGAAGGGAACAGTACGGCTCCCAGCCTCTTCTTTACGGACAGTATTTCGATGCTCCATATGACTGGAAGACCGGCAAGTACTGGGCTCCTATGGGCGACAGATACATCCATGCCGATTCCCCTGGAGAGCCGGCATACAGGAGCGAAGGAAAGATGTTCTTCCCCCGCATGTGGAACGGTGATGAGAAGTATGTGTCTTTCTATGAATCATACATAAAGAAAGGAAAGCCGGTGCCTGGTGCAGAGCACAACAAGCCTACCTTCGGGGACAATATGCGTTTCTTCTTTGACTATCAGCTCAACTGGATGTACTGGAGATACTTCATGTGGAACTTTGCCGGACGCCAGAACGAGATACACAGTCCTACTCCTGGAGATATCTTCATAGGAAACTGGGAAAGCGGCATAGGTGCCATAGACAAGATACGTCTGGGCGATCAGAGTGATGCTCCTGCATATCTGAAGGACAACAAGGGCAAGAATCACTATTATATGCTGCCTCTCCTGCTGGGAATAATCGGAATCTTCTTCCAGTTCGCAAGAGACAAGAGGGGAACATGGGTGACTTTCCTCCTGTTCTTCATGACAGGCATAGCTGTTGTGCTTTACCTCAACCAGGCCCCTTACCAGGTGAGGGAAAGGGACTATGCCTATGCCGGCTCCTTCTATGCCTTCTCGATCTGGGTGGGACTTGCCGTAACTGCAATCTGCTCATGGGCTGAGGATCTTCTCTCAAGGAGGAAAGACGGCTCTTCTCCATCCGGAGCAAGGTTCACGGCGGCTTCCTCTGTCATATCTCTTCTCTGCCTGGGCGTACCTGTCCTTATGGCAAGCGAGAACTGGGATGACCATGACAGGAGCCACAGATATACTGCCGTGGAAATGGCACGCAACTACCTTGAGTCCGTGGGACAGAACGGTATCCTTGTGACCCATGGGGACAATGATACCTTCCCTCTGTGGTATGCGCAGGAAGTAGAGGGCGTGAGACCGGATATACGTATCTGCAACACTTCTCTTCTTGGTACGGACTGGCATATCGACCAGATGAAATATGCCTGCAACGAGTCTGCTCCGCTTGACCTTTCAATAGGGCCAGAGCAGTATCTGTATGGGACAAACGACTATGTCATCATCCATGATTCCAGGGATGAGGTGATACCTCTGGCGGATGTCATAGCCATTTTCCGCCATCCTAAGGCTAAGATAACCCTCACCGACGGGACAAAGGCCAGCTATATCATTTCACGGAAATTCTCTATTCCTGTAAACAAGGAAAATGTCATAAAGTACGGTATTCTGGATGAGAAATATGCGGATATGATTCCGGATGAGATAGTGCTTACGATGCCGAAGGACAAGAATTTCCTTTCCAAGCCTGAGCTCTTCATGCTTGACCTGCTTGCAAACTACAAGTGGGACAGGCCTCTGAATCTGCTCCAGATGGGAGGGGAGCTCAATGTGGGTATCAAGGATTATCTCATGTATGACGGATTTTCATACAGATTCGTGCCGATCAAGAGCAAGACGACTCTTTCAAGTCCCGGATTCTCTGACCCGGACGAGCTGTATGCGAAGATGAACGGCACCTTCACCTGGGATGCTCTCAAAAGACCTGATTATTTCGCGGACTACCAGAATGTGACTACCTTCTGCGGAGTGATGTCACAGCGCCGTCTCTTCTGCAATGTGGCTGAAGAGCTCTACAAGGCCGGTGAATATGACAAGGCTGAGGAGATACTTGACAAATGCCAGGAATGCGTACCTGAATCACATTATCCGTATGACCTGTCATATCTCAGGACAGGAAACGAGTTTGCAGTAGTGCAGATGGTCGATCTCTATTACCGTCTCGGAGCTGATGAGAAGGCCACTGCTATGGCACAGAAGTTCGGAGACGAGCTGCTCTCCTCAATAAAGTTCTATCTTGAATTCTATGATTTCGCAAGGTCCAACTACGAGGAAGGCTGCCAGTATCTCTACTATCTTACGGATATCATGAGGTCTTCCGGCAAGGCGGAAGAGGCGGATGCCCTTGAAAAGAAGCTTGAAGATACCGTCAATGAAGTTGTCGGCCTTGAATCCTGAACAGGTGGCGCACCTCTGATGTAAAGAGAGAACCGGAGATGGAAGAATTTTCACTGACTACACCAACGCTGCTTTTTTCGGCAGTCTCGCTCATAATGCTGGCGTATACGAACAGGTTCCTGTCGTATGCCCAGCTTGTGCGCAATCTGAAGGACCAGTATATACAGAACCGTTCAGAAGTCACTGCAGCTCAGATCGAGAATCTGCGCAAGAGACTCTATCTTACCAGAAGCATGCAGATTCTGGGCATATCCAGCCTGTTCTTCTGTGTCGTCTCGATGTTTCTTGTATACATACATCTCAGGCTGCTTTCTGTCTATGTATTCGGTTTTGCCCTGCTGCTCCTGATTGCTTCGCTGGGAGTGTCCATAAGGGAACTTGTCATATCGGTCAAGGCTCTTGAGCTGCATCTCAAGGATATGGACAGCAGACGTTGCGGCAGATCCGTGAAAGACACTGCAGACCTCATTAAATCTACGGACATGCCTGTAGATGATGGAGCGGGGGATGAAAAAGCCGGATCTGTACCAGAGAAATCCGGATCGTAGAAAAAATGACCTCGGCTTAGTCCGGGAATGTTGGTTTTCCGGTGCAAAGCCATTATCTTTGTACCGGAAAAGGGGAATTAGCTCAGTTGGCTAGAGCGCTTGCATGGCATGCAAGAGGTCACGAGTTCGACTCTCGTATTCTCCACTCAGAAGCCTGCGCGGTCCATTTCCCTGCGCAGGTCTTTTTCTTTTATGGTCTGGCGCTTGTCGAATTCCTTCTTTCCTCTTGCAAGTGCAATCAGAAGCTTGGCATAGCCGTTCTGTGCGATGTAGAGTTTCACGGCAGTGATGGTGAGACCCTTTTCCTTTACCGCCCTCTGCAGCTTGTTGAGTTCCTTGCGCGTAAGGAGCAGCTTGCGGTCTCTTCTGGGATCCTGCCTGCCCCAGCTGTCGCCCCAGTGGTACTCGGCCACATGCATGTTCTTGACATACAGTTCGCCGTTGTTGAAGTAGCAGAATGCATCCACCAGCGAGGCCTTGCCGGCGCGTATGGATTTGATTTCTGTCCCGCTCAAGACAATGCCCGCAGTGAAGGTCTCCAGGAATTCGTAGTCGAATGAAGCCCTTCTGTTCTTTATTTCCACATTGCTCTTTGCCTTTGGCATGTTCTTCTTCTCCTGATTGGTTTTGTCCGGTGACCGTCACCGGACATGGCTGCAAATTTACAGTTTTTCTTTATATTCGCATCCTGAAATCCGTCCGGTGTCAGGAAAGAGCCGGTAAATGACAATCCCAGATGACCAGGTCGCGCGACAAGAAGGGTGCGGGTGTGCCTCCGATGGCAGAGCTCCCGCCGGCAGAGCAGGTGGATCCTGCTGAAATCATGAGAATATATTCTGAAGGTGAGGCAGACCTCATCTGTGTCCTGGGCCCTACGGCTTCAGGCAAGACCCGCTATGCCGTCTCCCTCGCCCGTGCACTTGATGCCCTGGGGGCTCATGTGGAGATAATCTCCGCGGACTCCAGACAGGTCTACCGTGGCATGGATATAGGCACCGGCAAGGATCTGGACGAATACGGGGAGATCCCGGTCCATCTGGTCGACATAGCTCCGGCGGGATCGAAATACAACATTTTCCAGTATCAGCAGGATTTCGAGAAGGTCTATTCTGATATACGAGCCAGAGGCGGACTCCCTCTGCTGTGCGGCGGTTCCGGCCTGTATATAGAGGCTGTGACGAGCGGCTATTCACTTCCGGATGTGCCGGCCTCCCCTGAGCTGCGCGCAAGGCTCGAAAAGGAAGATACGGACACTCTGATAAAGATGCTTGCTTCACTCAAGCCTCTGCACAATTCTACTGACTATGACACACGCAAACGGCTCATAAGGGCACTGGAGATAGCCATCTATCAGCAGGAGCATCCTGTGGACACCTCTCATTTCCTTCCTAAGAATACCTATTTCATCGGGACTCTCGTTGACCGGGACGAAAGGAATGCACGCATAGACCGCAGGCTTGACGCACGTTTCGAGGAAGGAATGACAGAAGAGGTGAAAGGGCTGCTGGAGAGTGGCATACCGCCCGAGGATCTTATCTATTATGGCCTTGAATACAAGTATATCACACTTTATCTGACAGGCCAGATGACTTTCCCTCAGATGAAGGAGCGTCTTGCCATAGCCATCCATCAGTTCGCCAAGAGACAGATGACCTGGTTCAGGGGTATGGAGCACCGCGGCATCCGTATCCACTGGACCAGGGTCTGACAAAAATGGGGCCGGCAATCTTTGCCGGCCCTATGGCATATCTCCGGATTCAGGATGATCTCCTGAACCATGGACGAAGCGGATCAGCCCTGCTGGAATTTCCTGGATGCCCTCGACATCTGCTGCAGTTCGATCGTCATCTGCTCGGATTCCTGCAGGAGATTGAGGTAAAGGTAGGCGACTGTGAGGTTGACGCTGCCTTTCTGTATGTCTTCCATGAGTGATTTCCTCATCTCGGAGAATTCGTTCTGAAGTTCCGATATCCTCTTGTCCAGATTCCTGAGCTCGGAATAGCTGCCGTCGCGGCATATCCCGGCTATGCTGCTTATTATGTCTATGACATTGTCCCTTCTGCTGGTGAATTCATCGGCATAGCGCTTAGGAAGCGGTGAGAAATTGTTGTCGACATGTTCGTAGACAGGGTCACATATCCTCCTGAGCGAATAGTAGAGCTGCTCCATGTTGTTGAAGCTCTGGTGGAACCATGCGCTCTTCCTCATTCCTTCCTCAGGGTCGATGTGTCTCAGCCCGATTGTCTCTTTCCTTCTGAGGTTCTTGAGCTTGACCTTTTCCTGCTTGAGCTGGTTGCTGGTCTTGCGGAGTATCTTGACGTCCTCGTTGACAAGACCGTCTGTTATCTTCCTGTAGCGGTCGGCCATCGTGTTGAGGAATGACGCTTCATTGCTGGAGATGTATCTGCTCAGCAGAGTCCAGCTCTCCTTGTAGTCACGGCAGGCCATCATGGCTCTGAAGTCCTTGTCGCCGTTGATTTCATCATTCTTGGCCTTGTAGCGTATGTTGTTGTGGATGAGTGCAGAAAGTCCTGCTATAGTGATTATGACAGCTGCTACATATCCTCCGAAATGCATGATCAGAGCTATGACAAAGGCGCTTGCAAAGGCTACACCGGCAGTCACGAACCATCCGCCGATGACTGAGAGCACTCCTGTTACCCTGAAGACAGCGCTTTCCCTGCTCCATGCCCTGTCGGCGAGGGATGTACCCATGGCTACCATGAATGTGACGTATGTGGTCGAGAGCGGGAGCTTGAGCGAAGTGCCCAGCGCTATCAGAAGTGATGCCACGACCAGGTTGACCGATGCTCTCACCAGATCGTATGACGCTCCGTCCTCAAGTTCTATCTGCGTGGCGTCAAATCTCTTGTTGAGCCAGCTCTTGAGCCTCTGCGGTGTGATCGCTATGAGTCCGTTCGCCATGGATGTCGACCATCTTACCAGACTGCGTGCGACCTTGGATGAGCCGAACATCTCGTCTCCTTCGTCCTGTTTGGCAAGGCTTATCTCGGTTTTCGTCACATTATGCGCTTTCTTGGATGTTGTCAGGGCTATGACCATGACGATACCTGCGAGGAAGAGGAATACGACGGGTGTCTTTGCTGATTGGTTGAGGATGCCCATCATGTATGAATCAGGATCAGTAGAGCCTGAGCCCATATAGTCGAGGTATGCATCGTATCCTGTGAGCGGCACTCCGATGAAGTTCACAAGGTCATTGCCGGCGAAAGCTGTTGCCAGTGCAAAGGTGCCGATGAGGACAACCACCTTGAACACATTCACTTTGCAGAAATACAGTATCTGCATGAGTAAGGTGAAGAATACCAGGCAGATGCCCAGGAGTTCCCATGTGTTTCCGGCAATCCAGGCCTTTATCTCCGGAGTCATGAACGAAAGGTCCTTCGCTCCCTTTATCAGCAGAAAGTAGATGATGGCAGTGGCTGCTATGCCTCCGAACAGTCCTATTTTCCATTTGAGGTTCTTCCTGTAGTTGAAAGTGAAGATCACCCTTGATATATATTGGATTATCAGGCCGAAGGCGAATGCCAGTGCTACAGAAACGAATATGGCCATTATCACTGACAGGGCCTTTTCTGTGTTCATGTAGTCTGCGAAGCCCATGCTGTCTTCTCCTGTTGCGATCTTTATCATTGACAGGGCGAATGTCGCTCCGAGCAGCTCGAAGACCATTGAAACTGTCGTTGATGTCGGCATTCCGAGTGAGTTGAAGATGTCAAGCAGGATTATGTCCGTGACCATCACGGCAAGACAGATGTACATGATGGACTGAAAACTGAACTGCTCTGGCCTGAATATGCCATGTCTTGCGATGTCCATCATCCCGTTGCTCATTATGGCGCCGAAGAAGACTCCGATGGCAGCGATTATTATGATAGTCCGGAATTTCGCTACTTTTGATCCTATTGCCGAGTTGAGGAAATTAACGGCATCATTGCTGACCCCGACCCATAGGTCTGAGACTGCAAGGATGAACAGGAAGATTACAAATCCTAGGAAAATAATGTCCATAGATGACTGTTTTTTAGATTTTGCGGCAAAGGTAGGTAACAATATCCTAATATCAAGACCATTCCCGTTAAATAATTGTAACATAATCCTGTAACATAATCTTAACATTACGGTAACCAAATATTTTCCTGGTGCAGGTATCTTGTAGTGCCGAAAAAGCTACCTTTGCCCAAAATTCCTGTATATGAAAGAAGACAAGATACTTATTGTGGATGATGAAGCCGACATCAGGGAGATCCTCCAGTTCAATCTTGAGAATGCAGGTTATGATGTCGAATGTGCGGAATCCGCAGAAGAGGCGCTTTCTCTCTTCTCTCCATCCGTGTCACTTATACTTCTGGATGTGATGATGGGCGGGATGTCCGGGTTCAAGATGGCGGAAGTGCTACGCAAGGAAAGGCACAGCCAGGTCCCGATAATCTTCCTTACTGCCAGAGGCGGGGAAAATGATCTGCTTACAGGATTTTCCGCCGGATGTGATGACTATATCGCCAAGCCGTTCTCCATACATGAGGTCCTGGCAAGGGTCAAGGCTGTGATAAAGCGCAGCAAGGTGCACCAGGAGAAGGAAAAGGAGACCGGGCCCATTGAGGCCGGCCATATCAGGATAGATGTGATGCGGAAGATGGTGTATGCCGACGGCAATGCCATCGTGTTCTCCAAGAAGGAGTTCGAGATCCTCAACCTGCTCGCGTCCCATGCCGGCAGGGTCTATTCAAGGGAAGAGATCATCGGCGAGCTCTGGAAAGATGCTCCTTATGTGCTTGACAGGACAGTCGATGTACATATAGCCAGGATAAGGAACAAGTTGGGTATATACAAGAATTATCTGACGAACAGATCCGGCTACGGATATTGTTTCAGTGCCACTGACAATATCTAGACTCCGGCATTTATGGAAGGATCATAGAGATGGACCACAAGAGGACTTACAAGAAACAGCTTCTGATTTATTTCGCAGGTGTCTTTACACTGTTCGCTGTCCTGATAGTGCTGTTCCAGCTCAGCAGCGAACGCAGGTACAAGGAGGAGATACTCCAGTCCAGGCTTTCTGTCTATTCGGACATAATCGCCCAGGCCAGTGACTATGGGCAGATAATGTCTCTGCTCCCGAACGAACTCCGGGTGACAGTCATCGGTAAGGACGGGACAGTGCTGTTCGATTCCAGGGCAGATGTCGATTCCCTGGACAACCATCTTATGCGGCCCGAGGTACAGGAGTCGATCCTCAGGTCCGAAGGTCTTGCGATCAGGAAGTCCGACACTACGGGGATGCCGTATTTCTATTTCTCGAAGTCATATGGCGGCTTTGTCGTCAGGGTGGCTCTCCCGTATGAGGTGGATATCAGGAGATTCTTCCAGCCGGACACACTGTTTCTCATACTGGTCATCTCCCTGTTTGTGGTAGCCCTCTTTTCTCTTATATTCCTTTCCGACCATTTCGGGGAGGGGATATCCAGGCTCCACAGCTTTGCCGAGGCGGCTGAGAAAGGGGCCGTGGACTATGACAGCATCACTTTCCCGGATTCCGAGCTCGGCGCCATCGGTGAAAAGATGCTTGAAAGCTACCGAAGGCTCGAGAGGAGCAACAGGATGATAGCCCTGGAAAAGGAAAGGCTTCTGCTCCATATACATTACTATGAGGGAGGCATAGCGATATTTTCCCCGGGCCGGGAGAAGCTGTACGCCAACTACAGGTTCATCCAGTTCATGAACACTCTGCTTGAACGTCCTACCCCTGACATAAACGACATGTGGTCAAGCAAGATGTTCTCTCCTCTGTGTGAATTCCTTGACCGCAGTACTCCGGTCAAGACGGACTATCCGCCTGTTTTCCGGTTCAAGCTCTCGAAGGGAGCCCGCAACTATGACATACAGATGCTCATATACCCCGACAACGGCTTCGAGATAACCATAAACGATGTGACTGAGATCGAGAAGAGCAGGACAATGAAGCAGCAGATGACCAATAATATAGCTCATGAACTGCGTACGCCGGTTAGCAGCATAAGGGGATATCTCGAGACCCTCATCTCATGCCCTGACGTATCCGAGGAGCGCAGGAAGGTCTTCATAGACCGGGCTTATGTGCAGACTCTCAGGCTCTCGGACCTGATAAGGGACATAGCTCTGATAACAAAGATAGAGGAAGCTCCCGAGCAGCTTCAGAAGGAGAAGGTGAACATACGCCAGATAGTGGACGAAGTCATCGAGGAATTCAGGGAAGTCATTGACAGCAAGGACATAACTGTGGAGAATATGCTTTCTTCTGATCTTGTGGTCACAGGCAATGCCACCCTCATATATTCGATCTTCAGAAATCTTGTCGAGAACAGCCTTAAGTATGCTGGAGACGGAGTCCTGATCCATATCGAGTGCTATGCCAGGAGCGACGGACACTACCATTTCACATACTATGATACCGGCAAGGGCATCGGGGAAGAGCATCTGTCAAGGATATTCGAGCGCTTCTACAGGGTATCTGAAGGCCGGACAAGGGACGGGGGAGGATCCGGCCTCGGACTTTCCATAGTACGCAATGCCGTGGCTTTCCATGGAGGTGACATAAGGGCCGTGAACAGGGCCGGAGGCGGCCTGGAGTTCGTCTTTTCACTAAAGATCCAGTGAAAATGCCTGTCTGGCCGGCCTGAGACATCAGAAATTTTGATTATTGGAAAAATCAAGTTAAATTTACAGATTATCTAATTAATAACTATTAATAACCAAAATTTCTGTTTATGCTAAAAACGATGAAGTCTTCATTGTTCAGTTGCTGCATAGCATTTCTGGCAGTTGCAGTACTGGACCTGCTGGCTCCTGTCGATGTCTTTTCTCAAGACGGAGGGGGCACAGTCAGTGGTGTCGTTACAGATGACCAGGGCCCGGTTATTGGAGCCGCAGTCATGATAAAAGGCAGTCAGGGAGGAGTGACTACAGGCCTTGACGGAGAATTTGTCCTTTCTGGTCTCAATGCAGGTGACGTCATTGTTGTTTCTCTTCTCGGATATCAGACCCAGGAGATCTCGTGGAACGGTCAGGCTGTCCAGAATGTGCAGCTGAAGGTTTCCACTGAATTCCTCGATGAGGTTGTCGTCACTGCCCTCGGTATAAAAAGGGAAGAAAAGGCGCTTTCCTACAATGTCCAGCAGGTGAATTCCGATGAACTTACAGCTGTCAAGGATGCGAACTTCGTGAATTCCATGGTCGGAAAGGTCGCCGGAGTAACAATCAATGCCGGAGCTAACGGACCTGGAGGAGCATCCCGAGTCGTCATGCGAGGTGTGAAGTCACTTACTTCTTCAAATACTGCTTTGTATGTGATTGACGGTATCCCTATGTTCAACCTGAGCAACAGCGGAAGTGCTTCCAACATGTCTGACCAGCCTGGTTCTGACGGAGTCGCCGATATCAACCCTGAGGACATAGAGTCAGTCTCCATGCTTACCGGTCCGTCAGCTGCGGCCCTCTATGGAAATGCCGCTGCAGCCGGAGTAGTGCTGATCACAACCAAGAAAGGTGCAGCAGGAAAGACTACGGTCACCGTATCCAACAGCACCATATTCTCTAGCGCATACATGACTCCAAGGATGCAGAGCAAGTACGGTAATGTCGCAGGAAGCATCTCAAGCTGGGGCCCGGTCGTCAATTCAGGCTACAATCCTCGTGATTTCTACAACACCGGAGTGAACGCGATCACTTCCGCATCGCTGTCAACCGGCAACGAAAAGAACCAGACCTATCTTTCTGTTTCTTCAACGAATTCTACCGGAATCCTTCCTAACAGCGGATACAACCGTTACAATTTCACCGGACGCAACACGACAAAATTCGCAAAGGACAAGCTGACACTTGACCTTTCGGCAAGTTTCGTGAAGCAGGACGATGCCAACCTGGTGTCCCAGGGTATCTACTATAACCCTCTTCCTGGCCTTTATCTTTTCCCTAGAGGAGAAAGCTTCGAGGATGTCAGGATGTTCGAAAGGTATGATTCTGCCCTTGGCTACAATGTCAACTACTGGCCATACGGAAACAACAACGTAGGTATGCAGAACCCTTACTGGGTACAGAACAGGGAACTCCGTACCAACGACAAGAAACGCTACATGCTCAGTGCTTCGCTCACATGGAATGTGACCGACTGGCTTGACGTTTCCGGCCGTGTGAAGCTGGACAACTATACCAACAGGCTGAAGTACGAGCTCTATGCGACTACCGATAACCTCTGGGCCGGTCCGAACGGATCATACAGGGATATCTGGACAACCGCGAACAGCACCTATGCCGATGTCCTTGCCACTATCCACAAGAACTGGAAGAACTGGTCAATAAACGCCAACATAGGAGCATCCATCAATGACAATGTCTATGAGAGGATGGGATACAACGGCCAGCTGGCTGATCTCCCGAACTTCTTCGCCATCCACAACCTTGACAGGACCACCAAATACAAGCCGGACCAGTCAGGTTACCATGACCAGATGCAGGCTGTCTTCTACAGTGTCGAGATCGGATGGAAATCAATGCTCTATCTCACCACCACCGGAAGAAACGACTGGGATTCCAAACTCGCGTTCTCAAACTACAAGTCGTTCTTCTATCCGTCTGTAGGTCTTTCTGCCGTCATCTCCAACATGTTCGATGCACCGAGGTGGCTGTCATTCCTGAAAGTCAGGGGATCATATACTGAAGTGGGTAATGCCTATGACCGCTACATGACGAAAGTGTTCTATCCGTATGAGGGAGAGTCAAACAGCTGGTCATCCTCATCCACATATCCTAACCTTGACCTTAAGCCTGAACGGACCAAGTCCTGGGAGGTTGGTCTCAACGCGAAGTTCCTGAATTCGATAAACCTCGATGTCACATATTACCACTCGAATACTTTCAACCAGACATTCGATGCTCCTCTTCCTGCTTCATCAGGATATGTCAGCACTCCGGTCCAGAGCGGAAACATCATGAACCAGGGAGTCGAGCTTGCGGTAGGTTATGACAACCAGTGGGGAGACTTCATGTTCTCGACCAGCTATACAATGACATGGAACCAGAACAAGATCATTTCCCTTATCGACAAGGTGCGGAATCCTATCACAGGAGAGCTCATCCAGATGGAGAACGAGCTCCAGAAGGGATCGTTCGGAGGACTTGATGCACGCCTGATCCTCAAGGAGGGCGGCTCCATGGGAGATGTATATGCGTCGCATCTTCTTACAAGAGACTATAACGGCTATATCTATGATGATCCAGCCGCAGGCCTCTCTGTATCAGAGGTGGATGACTTCTATCTCGGTTCTATCCTTCCGAAGTTCAACATGGGCTGGAATACACACTTCGGATACAAGGGCCTTGATGTCGGGATCACATTCGCTGCACGTATCGGAGGTATAGTGATGAGTGCCACAGAGTCATATCTTGATTTCTATGGAGTATCACAGCGTTCTGCAGACCTGCGGGATGCAGGCGGTGTACAGGTCAACCAGGGTACTGTATCAGCACAGAAATATCTGACCACAATCTCTGGAAATGCCGCATACTATACTTATGATGCGACTAATGTTCGCCTCCAGGAACTCAGTGTCAACTATACCCTTCCTTCAAGATGGTTCAGGGACAAGGTAAAGCTTACCGTCGGTTTCGTCGGGAAGAACCTGTGGATGATCTACTGCAAGGCTCCGTTCGATCCTGAGCTCTCTGCGGAAGTGACTTCAAGCTACTATCAGGGATTCGATACATTCATGCTTCCGAGCACAAGAAATCTCGGATTTAATGTGAAACTCCAATTTTAAGGATTGATTATGAACAAGATATATAGAAATATTCTTTTGCTCGTCTCTGTCGGCGGCATTGCTGTCAGCTGTACGAAGAATTTCGGGGAGTACAATACCAATCCGTATGAACCTGAAGCTCTTCCTGTGACGAGTTTCTTCCCTGCGATGCTTGACTGTCTTGCTTCCCCGGAAGAGAACCCTTGCCAGCGTAACAATACTTTCTGGGCATGTTTCGGGGGATATGTGACTGCTCCTAACTCCTGGAGCCGCGGTACCCTCTATTCTACAATGAACATAGATGACGAGTGGAACAAGTGGACTGTCGACTGGTACTATACGGCCGAGGGCGGAAAGGGCCTTTATCCTGGCTGGTTCTCGATACAGAGGATGACTGAAGGCGAAGGCTACTATTTCCAGATGGCTCAGCTTCTAAGGGTGTATGTGATGCAGATGGTGGCTTCCCTGCAGGGACCTCTCCCTTATTCTGCAGTTGCAAACGGTGATTTCTATGTCGCCTATGATGACGAGAAGACTGCATGGCATGCAATGTTCGACGACCTTGACAAGGCCATCGAGGAAATCCAGAGCGCCGTACTTTCCGGTTCTACTCCGCTTTCTTCAGTGGACAGGGTCTACAACGGAGACAACAGCAAGTGGCTCAAATTCGCCAATACCCTCAAGCTGCGCATGGCGATGAGGATCAGTAATGTGGATCCTGACTATGCGAAACAGAAGGCGGAAGAGGCTGTCGCTTCAGGTGTCATGGAGTCAACAGGAGACAGCGCGTATGACAATCTGAACGGACGTTATCCGAACGGATATTATCAGGTGTCAGCCGGATGGGGCTCCTATGAAGTCAAGGCAAATGCCTGCATAGTCTCATATATGAACGGCTACAAGGATCCTCGCCGTGCAGCATATTTCACAAAGCAGACTGTCGTTCCTGATTCCCAGACAGAGTATATGGGAGTACGCTCAGGTATTTCAGGCTGTGTACCTAACGATTACAGATATTACTCAGGCCTTATCTATGAGTCGCTTGACAGGACCACCCCTATGCCGATAATGTTTGCCGCAGAGGCAGCATTCCTCCGCGCAGAGGGCGCTCTCAAGGGCTGGAACATGGGCGGTACGGCACAGCATTTCTACGAGCAGGGCATTAGGCTCTCGTTCGATGAATGGAAGGTCTCCGGAGCAGACGCCTATATCGCTGACGCCACAAGTACTCCGGCAAACTATACTGACGAAGTCAAGGGAGAAAACAGTGTCTCAAACAAATCCAGGGCGACCATCGCCTGGGATGAAAGTGCGACAGACGAGCAGAAACTGGAGAAGATCATCACCCAGAAATGGATTGCAGGATATCCTTCAAGCCTTGAGGCATGGAGCGATTTTCGCCGTACAGGCTATCCGTACATCTTCCCTCCGAAAGACAATCTTTCACAGCCTCAGATAGACGGAGAACGTCAGCAGAGACGCCTGAGATTCTCTCAGAGTGAATATCAGCGCAATGCCGCCAATGTTGAGGCTGCAGTAAATATGCTTGAGGGTGGAGACGAAGACGGAACCGAACTCTGGTGGGCTCTGAAGAACAATGAAAAGAAATATTGACAATCTATTTAAGAACATGCAAATGAAAAAGATATTATATATCGGACTGGCCTGTGCGGCAGCATCATTCATGTTTTCGGCCTGCAGTGACTGGGTTACCCCGCAGCCGAACGACTATGATACCGGAGGCCTCATGAATTCTTCCAGAGGAGAGGAATATTATGCGGCTCTCCGTGAATGGAAGGCAAGCCGTACTGTAGATGAGAACGGTGTACCGAACCGTTCGGTTACTTTCGGATGGTTCAGCGAATGGACAGGCGTAGGCTCCAACATGAGCTCCCAGCTCATGGGACTTCCTGACTCAGTGGATTTCGTGTCCATGTGGGGCAACTGGAACAACCTTTCTCCGGAGAAGAAGGAAGACCTTCGCAAGGTAAAGGAAATCAAGGGAACCAAGGTCCTGATGTGTTTCATTGTCGCCAACATCGGTGACCAGACGACTCCGCCTGAAGTGAGAGAGAGCCTTAGCGTCGGCGGACAGACCTATTCAACAGAGCAGGAGGCTGTCAATGCCTACTGGGGCTGGGAAGACGGAAATGAGGCGGCTATTGATGCAGCAATCAGGAAATATGCACGTTCGATAATGGATACGATCGCAAAATATGACTGGGACGGCTTTGACCTCGACCTTGAGCCTAACTACGGCTCTCCGGGAAATATAGCGAGCTATCCTGACCGTCTGAGCATTTTCCTTGGCGAGATGGCAAAAGAATATGGCCCGAAGGCAAATACCGGCATGATGCTCTGTGTCGACGGTGAGCCAGACAGGCTGAATCCTGCCGACGGTCATCTGATCGATTTCTTCATTCTCCAGGCATATAATGACGGGTATTATTCCACAACGGACAGGAGACTGCAGGCGCTGATTGCCAATTATGACGGGGAACTCTCTCCGGAGGCAGTAGTCGGGAAGACCATCCTTACCTCTAACTTCGAGTCCTACGGCTCGACCGGCGGCCCGGCATACACAATGCGTGATGGCGGCTCTACTTTCCAGCTTAATGCATATGCACAGTATTATTATCCTGGAGTCGAGTCTAGAATAGGCGGCATCGGGGCATTCAGGATGGTATTTGACCAGAATTATGAACATTACAGGGAAGCCATGAAAACTCTCCACAGCTACGTGTACCCATGGGAGGCACCGGCTGAAGGAGAAGATGACGGATCTGTAACAGAGTAACTTAAAATATATTGGAAATGAAATTCAGATTCATATTTGCTGCTCCGGTCGTGCTTTCTCTTCTTGCCGCAGGATGCAGCCAGAAATACAGTACGATAGAAAACGGTCTCTATATCAACGAGGCAGCTCCGTCAGGACAGTTCCACCAGCAGGTGGAGAGTCTGGTCGTGCGCGGAGAAACTACTGTCACTATCCATCTCCGCCTTGCCCAGCCGCTGGATGTCGATGTACATGCATCTCTCGCATTGGCTCCGGAGCTTGTCGAGGAATATAATTCGATAAACGGCGCAAGTTATGTCCCTCTTCCTGAGGAATATATTGATTTCCCGGCAGATGTGGTGATACCGGCCGGAAGCATTTCGTCTGATCCTGTGGCCGTGAAGATTTCAGAATTCCCTACAGGCAACGGGCTGGCATACTGCATTCCTCTCAAGATTGCGTCGAGTGATGCAGATGTACGTATCATGGAAGCCAGCGGACACATACTGTACCTGATTACAACACCACTCATGCAGGTTGTGCCTACCATGGATGCCGGTACACTTCCTCAGACAGCCGGAGACTGGAATGTGGCAACCAGCGAATGGACTCTAGAGGCGTGGGTGTGGATGAGCGCATTCCCTATCAACAACCAGGCTATATTCAATGCTCCTGTTTCCAAGGGAACCGAGATATACATACGTTTCGGAGATGCTGATGTGCCTTTCGATAAACTTCAGATAAAGACACATGGCTCGCAGTTCAACAGCAATGCCACATTTGAGCCTGCAAAATGGTACCATGTGGCTTTCGTCTGCGCGAACAACAAGTGCATTCTGTATATCAACGGCCAGGAAGACAGTTCGATGGAGATATCGGGAAATGACTATGTCATCAACAATCTCCAGCTCTGTTCGTCAGGATCATATTTCAGAGCCCAGTGCAAGATGGCACAGGTGCGCTTCTGGAGCAAGGCTCTGACGGCAAGTGCCATCCAGGATGCCATGAACAGAGAGGTGCCTGCCTCATCTGAAGGACTCATGGGCTATTGGAAACTCAACGAAGGCAGTGGAAACGTGTACAAGGATTCTTCTCCGAACGGACGTGACATGACTTGTGACAAGGCTCCATCATGGTCTTCAGATATGATTGACTTCACAGATCCGAATGCTTCGGCAGAATAGTCATTAATAGACATATGGACCGGTTGTTTTTCCGGTCCTGGACTTATGCGCGGACGCAGATTATTCTGTCTCCGCGCATTTGTCGTGTCATCTTTTTTGGCTAACTTTGGCAATGCATTGACAAGGCTTCGGCTTTGTCAAGTTTCCGTATGGAAGTTCAACATTCGTTAAGTTAAAGGATATGAAAAAGATATTGATCATTGCAGTACTGGCACTGCTTACCGCGGCTTCTTTGCCTGTCGGTGCCCGGACATTCATCGTAAAGAACGGAAAGGCTTCAGGTCGTATCCTGGCGGCTGATACACGGGCGGAACAGGATGCCGCTGTGCTTCTTCAGGATTTTGTTGAGCGCCTTACAGGTGCCGGCATGCAGATCCTGCCTCTGGATACTAAGGTCAGGAAAGGAGATGTGCTGATTCTCGGACAGCAGGAAGGCTCCGGACTTTCCGACGATGCGTTCAGCATCTGCGCGGAAGATGGTACGGTCAGAATCATTTCTGGCGGTGGAAACGGATCATCCTATGCTGTAGTCACGCTTCTTGAGGACTGTTTCGGTGTGCGGTATTATGCTGCAGATGCCCTGTACTATGACAGGACGGACTGTCTGAGCCTTCGCGATGACCTCTGTATCACGCAGACGCCGACCTTCCGCTACCGCCAGACCCAGTCCTATTCGCTTGCTCTCGACCCGCTCTACAAGACCTGGTTCAGGCTTGAGCAGCCGTCAGAGGTATTCGCCGGCAACCTCTGGGTACATACGTTCAACCATATCCTGCCGGCTTCCGTCTACGGGAAGGATCATCCAGAGTGGTACAGCTTCATAGGCGGGGAGCGCCGTCCGGGCAAGGCCAGCCAGTGGTGCCTGACCAATCCTGAAGTGCTGGAGGCGGCATGCCGGCAGATCGATTCCATATTCAGGGCCAATCCAGGTATGGACATGATTTCAGTAAGCCAGAACGACGGCAACAACACCTACTGCCAGTGTCCGGATTGCATGGCGGTCATTGAGCGTGAAGGAGCTGTGTCCGGTCTGTACGTCGAATTCCTTAACAAGATTGCAGAGCGTTTCCCGGACAAGGAGTTCGCGACGCTGGCATATCTATTCACCATGGATCCGCCCCGCCATGTGAAGCCTCTGCCTAATGTCAACATAATGCTCTGTGACATCGACTGCGACAGGGAAGTCCCTCTCACGGACAATGCTTCCGGACAGAAATTCATGAAGGCTCTCGAAGGGTGGTCTGCGATCTCGGACAATATCTTCGTATGGGACTACGGCATCAATTTCGACAATATGGTGGCTCCGTTCCCTAATTTCCATATCATACAGCCTAACATTCAGATATTCAGGGATCATCATGTCACGATGCATTTCTCTCAGATAGCGGCTACCCTCGGCACTGACTTCTCGGAAATGCGTTCCTACCTTGCCGCAAAGCTGATGTGGAATGCAGATGCCGACCTGGATTCCCTGATGACAGGATTCATGGACGGATATTACGGGCCTGCGGGAAAATATCTGTACCAGTACGAGAAGATGCGCGAGGGCGCACTTCTTGGCTCCGGACAGCGGCTCTGGATCTATGATTCGCCGGTGAGCCATAAGGACGGGATGCTCAATCCGGCATGCCGCAGGCAGTACAATATCCTCTTTGACAAGGCGGAGTCTGCAGTCGCAGGTCAGCCTGAATACCTGAAGAGGGTAAGGATCGCACGTCTTCCTCTGCAGTACTCGGAGCTTGAGATAGCGAGGGCAGAAGGCTGCAAAGATCCGGAAGCCATATCTGCGGCTCTTGATCTCTTTGAAGAAAGAACATCCATGTATGGGATACCAACGCTCAACGAGAGGAACAATACACCTGGGGAATACTGCCGTCTCTATAGGGAGCGGTATCTTCCAGGTGACCGTCAGAACAAGGCTCTTGGTGCAGAAGTTGAATATGTGGTGCCACCTACAGCAGCAAGATACAGGGAGGTCGGCAAGACCGGCCTCACCGACGGCATCTACGGTGGTTCGACGTTTGTCGAGAGTTGGGTAGGCTGGGAAGGCTGTGACGGGGAATTCATAGTGGACCTCGGCAAGGAGACAGAGTTCTCATATGTGGGAGCAGACTTCCTGCATCAGCTGGGGCAGTGGATACTTCTGCCTGTAGCTTTCAGCTGTGAGGTCTCTTCAGACGGAGCGGAATATACCTTCTTCGGCAAGATACAAGTGCCTGAAGATGAGTCGCCTCAGGTGAAATTTGAGAAGATAGGCTGCACCTCTCCGGAGCCGGTTACAGCCAGGTATATCAAGATATCTATAGAGGGTACAAAGGTCTGTCCATCATGGCATTATGGTGTAGGTCAGCCATCGTGGTTCTTCCTGGACGAGGTTGAAGTCTACTGAATTTGTCCGGATGACCGGGGATTTGTACCAATTGCCCCGTAGCAGGAAGGAATATTCATATTTTTTGTGTCTGGAAAGCCGTCTTGGTATGATTTTTTCAGCCGAGCGGCGCGGTCAAAAAAAACAATTCAAGATGCCTAATTTAAAAGGACGCATTTCACAGATAATAGGCCCGGTGGTCGATGTCTATTTCGATCTTTCGGGAGAAGACGCAGTCAGGGAGCTGCCTCGTATCCATGATGCTCTCCTTATCAGAAGGAAAGACGGAAGGGAGCTTACGGTCGAGGTACAGCAGCATATCGGAGAAGATACTGTCAGGACAGTCGCCATGGACAGTACCGACGGACTGCAGAGGGGAATGGAGGTCGAGAATACCGGAGAACCTATCACTATGCCGGTCGGGGCCCAGATCAGAGGCCGTGTGATGAATGTCACAGGCGATGCCATAGACGGCATGAAGGAGCTGGACCGCAAGGGCGCTTTCCCTATCCACAGGGAGCCGCCTAAGTTCGAGGACCTCAAGACATCACAGGAGGTGCTTTTCACCGGAATCAAGGTGATCGACCTTCTTGAACCTTACCTCAAGGGTGGTAAGATCGGTCTCTTCGGTGGAGCCGGTGTCGGCAAGACGGTGCTGATCAAGGAACTTATCAACAATATTGCCAAGAAACACAACGGATTCTCCGTCTTTGCCGGAGTCGGCGAGAGGACGAGGGAAGGAAACGACCTTCTGAGGGAAATGATCGAGTCCGGTGTGATAAAATACGGTGACGAATTCCTCAGGAGCATGGAGGATGGCCATTGGGACCTTTCGAAGGTAGATTACAACGAAGTGTCAAAATCACAGGTGGCCATGGTGTTCGGCCAGATGAACGAGCCGCCAGGAGCACGTTCTTCGGTGGCTTTGTCCGGCCTTACTCTGGCCGAGTCGTTCCGTGACAGCAAAGGCACCGACGGTCCTAAGGATATCCTGTTCTTCATAGACAACATATTCCGTTTCACACAGGCGGGTTCCGAGGTGTCTGCCCTTCTGGGAAGGATGCCTTCAGCTGTGGGATACCAGCCTACGCTTGCGACTGAAATGGGCCAGATGCAGGAAAGGATCACATCCACAAAGGACGGTTCCATAACATCGGTACAGGCCGTATATGTGCCGGCCGATGACCTCACGGACCCTGCTCCTGCGACAACCTTCACTCACCTTGATGCTACAACGGTGCTCAGCAGAAAGATTGCGGAGCTGGGAATATATCCGGCAGTGGATCCGCTTGAGTCCACCTCACGTATCCTGGATCCTAATGTTGTCGGAAAGGACCATTATGATACGGCACAAAGGGTAAAGCAGGTCCTCCAGAAGAACAAGGAACTCCAGGACATCATATCCATCCTCGGTATGGACGAGCTGTCCGATGAAGACAAGCTGACTGTCAACAGGGCCCGCAGGGTACAGAGATTCCTGTCACAGCCGTTTGCCGTCGCAGAGCAGTTTACCGGAGTCCCTGGTGTCATGGTGTCCATCGAGGATACGATAAAAGGCTTCAACATGATACTTGACGGCGAGGTCGATTATCTGCCTGAGCAGGCATTCCTCAATGTGGGAACGATCGAGGAAGCCATAAAGAAAGGCGAGGCGATCCTTTCTTCTGTGAAGAAGTCCTGATGCCGGTCTATAAAGAAATCTTGATGCCGATATGGAAAAGACGGACATATACCTTAACATAACTTCCCCGGAGAAGTCGGTGACAGGCCTTATGGTATCTCAGGTGAGCATGCCTGGACGGGACGGACGCTTTACTGTCCTTCCCGGACATGCGCCGATGATCTCGGCCCTGGCTGAAGGGGACATAGAGTATGTGAAGGGAGACAACAGGTCTGTCGTGCACATAAAGTCAGGTTTCGTTGAAATCAGCGACAACAAGGTGTCTGTGTGCGCGGAAATATGATTTGCAGGGGGTAGACAATGAAGTTCAGTTTCAGAAATATGATACCGGTCCTTGTCATGGCCGTTGCCGCTGCGGTATTTTCAGTGCCGGCGGCTGCCCAGGCAGAGGAAGACGGGGGTGAAGTCGATGTGCAGGAGATTATCTTCGGCCATATAGGCGATTCATACGAATGGCACATTACGGACATAGGGAAGACCAAGGTCATCATACCGTTGCCGGTCATTGTGCACAGCAGTACCGGATGGCATTGCTTCATGTCTTCAAAGCTGGAGGACGGCGCATCGTATGAGGGGCTCTTCATATCATCTTCAGATAAGAATGACGGGAAGATAGTTGAGCTTGATGCCGCAGGCAATGAAGTGCGTCCGTTTGATATCTCTATCACAAAGAATGTCCTGGCTCTGATGATAAACAGTGCACTCCTTGTGATCCTGATCCTGTGCTGTTCACGCTGGTACCGCAGGCATGATGCCATGAAGGAGGCTCCAAGGGGAGTCGCTGCCATATTCGAGCCTGTTATAGAGATGATCAACGATGATGTGATCAAGGATTCTATAGGTCCGGGATACGGCAAGTTCGCTCCTTATCTGCTCACGGTGTTCTTCTTCATCCTGATCAACAATCTGATGGGTATCATCCCGTTCTTCCCGGGAGGCGCAAATGTGACAGGCAACATCACGATAACCTTCGTACTTGCATTTGTCACTTTCCTCATTACCAACCTTACATTGAACAGACATTATTGGAAAGATATCTTCTGGCCGGACGTGCCTCTGTGGCTTAAGCCGATTATCATAGTGATCGAGATATTCGGAATATTCACGAAGCCGTTTGCCCTGATGGTCCGTCTGTTTGCAAACATCATGGCAGGACACTCCCTTATCCTGTGTGTAGTTGCCGTGATATTCATTACAGCCAGGCTGGGGGCTGCCATCGGAGGCTCGATGACTGTGGTGTCTGTTGTGTTCGGGATCTTCATGGACTGTCTTGAACTCCTGGTCGCATTCATACAGGCATATGTGTTCACCATGCTTTCTGCAGTGTTCATAGGCCTGTCAAGGCAGAAGCCGGAAGAGGCCAGATAAAGAAAATTGAATCTCCGCAGCTTTGCGGACAAATGATAAGATACATATAAAACATTTAAAATTTATAGATCATGTTACTTTCAACTTTATTGCTTCAGGCAGCCGCAGGTGCTGCATTAGGTAAAATGGGTGCGGCTCTTGGTGCCGGTCTTGCTGCAATCGGAGCCGGAATCGGTATAGGAAAGATCGGATGCTCGGCAATGGAAGGTATTGCCCGTCAGCCGGAGATGGCCGGAAATATCCGTTCAAGCATGCTTATCATCGCAGCCCTTATCGAAGGTGTTGCCTTGTTTGCCGTGATCGTCTGCATGCTTATCCTCTTGATGAAGTAGCCCATGTCTCTGCTGTTGCCGGATAGCGGACTGCTTTTCTGGATGGTCCTGATCTTTGCCATTGTGTTCTTCATTCTGGCAAAGTTCGGCTTTCCTGTAATCACACAGATGATTGACAAGCGCAGGGAATATATCGACAGCTCCCTCCGTCTTGCCAAGGAAGCCGATGAGAAGATGTCAAAGATGACCGAGGAGCAGGCCCGCATGATTGCACAGGCGCGGGAAGAGCAGAACCGGATACTCAAGGAAGCCGCGCAGGCAAGGGACAATATTGTCCGCAATGCCCAGGAACAGGCTCAGGATGAGGCCAGGAAGATCATAGCTGAGGCAAAGGTCCGGATCGAGGCTGAGAAGGAAAGCGCACTCCGCGATATACGCAGCCAGGTCGCCCTTCTTTCTGTGAAGGTGGCCGAGAAGGTGATCCGTCAGGACCTTTCTTCAGACAAGGCTCAGATGGATCTTGTCTACAAGATGCTGGACGAGGTATCTTCATCTTCAAAGAAGAGTGACAAGAACTGAATGCCATGAACGTAGGAATAATATCGGCAAGATACGCTGAAGCGCTGCTGAAGTATGTAGCTGAAACCGGAAACGGAGAGACTGTCTACAGGCAGGCCCGCCAGCTGGCAGGATGCTTCTCTGCTCTGGAGGACATGCGGGCACTTATAAAGCATCCGAAGTCGACTCCTGATGACGTGAAGCTTGATGTCTTCGTGACGGCTGTCGGAGGAAAGGACAAGGTCGCTCCGGAGCTTGTACGCTTCATCCGTCTTGTGATGAAGCACCGCAGGATAGGATATCTGCATCTGATGTTACTTATATTCATGAAAAAGTACAGGCATGCGGAGAATATCCGTGCCGGAAAGCTTACCGTCGCTGTTCCGTCCGAGACCCTGAAGAGACGTCTGGAGGATATTGTGCACGACGAGACAGGCGGTACGCTGGAGCTGGAGACAAAGGTGGATCCTTCCATCATAGGAGGATTTGTATTCGATATGGAGGGCAGCAGGCTTGATGCCAGTGTGGCTTCCCAGCTCAAGGCAGTCCGGCGTCAGTTTATTGAAAAGAACAGAAGAATAGTTTGATTATGGCTCAGAATATAAAACCAAGTGAAATATCTGATGTGCTGCTCAGACAGCTCAAGGACATCAGGACTGACCTTAAATATGAAGAGGTGGGTGAGGTCCTTGAGGTGAGTGACGGTGTCGTCAGGATCTTCGGACTGATAAATGCGGAGGCTAATGAACTCCTTGAGTTCGAGAACGGCATTATGGCTGTGGTGATGAACCTCGAAGAGGACAATGTGGGCGCCGTACTCCTCGGCCCGACAGACCAGATCAAGGAAGGGATGACTGTACGCAGGACAGGCAGGATTGCATCCATCAATGTCAGCGAGAACATGCTGGGAAGGGTGGTGGATCCGCTTGGAGTGCCTCTTGACGGCCGCGGTCCTATAACAGGAGAGACGACGGAGATGCCTCTTGAACGCAAGACTCCGGGTGTCATATTCCGCCAGCCGGTGACTGAGCCTCTCCAGACCGGACTGAAGGCCATCGATGCGATGATACCTATCGGAAGAGGCCAGAGGGAGCTGATCATCGGAGACCGTCAGACGGGCAAGACAGCCATCGCCATAGATACGATCATCAACCAGCGCAAGGGCTGGCTTTCCGGAGATCCGGTCTACTGCATATATGTCGCAGTTGGACAGAAAGCATCTACGGTGGCGAACATTGTCAACACTTTGAGGCAGAAGGGTGCCATGGACTATACTGTAGTCGTGGCTGCTACTGCTGCCGATCCTGCGGCACTGCAGTATTATGCACCGTTTGCGGGAGCTGCGATAGGTGAGTACTTCCGTGATACGGGACGGCATGCACTTGTAGTATATGATGACCTCTCGAAACAGGCCGTGGCATACAGGGAGGTGTCCCTTATCCTCCGCCGTCCATCAGGCAGGGAGGCATATCCTGGAGATATATTCTATCTCCATTCAAGACTTCTCGAAAGGGCTACGAAGATAATCAACCAGCAGGAAGTGGCAGAAAAGATGAATGACCTTCCTGAAAGCCTGAAAGGAAAGGTGAAATGCGGAGGGTCTCTTACGGCTCTTCCTATCATCGAGACCCAGGCCGGGGACGTTTCAGCATATATTCCGACGAACGTGATCTCAATCACCGACGGACAGATCTTCCTCGAGACTGACCTCTTCAACAAAGGTTTCAGACCTGCGATCAATGTCGGTATCTCTGTATCCAGGGTCGGCGGAAGCGCTCAGGTGAAGAGTATGAAAAAGGTCGCCGGTACCTTGAAGATAGACCAGGCCCAGTACCGTGACCTTGAGGCATTCTCAAAGTTCAGCAGCGACATGGATCCTGTCACGGCGATGGCCCTGGACAAAGGAAGGAAGAACAACGAGCTTCTCATCCAGCCTCAGTATTCTCCTATGCCTGTAGGAGACCAGGTGGCTATCCTTTAC
>JADIMK010000037.1 GCA_017694785.1 Candidatus Cryptobacteroides intestinigallinarum | reverse complement strand
ATTGTCCATGTCGGCTATCTCGAAGAGAGGCTTTCCCGAAGTCACCATCTCTCCCTTTTCTGCATATTTTGACAGGACTGTGCCTCCGATAGGGGAGATTATGCGGCATTTGTTGAGTTTGTCCTGAGCCTCGGCTATCTGGACATCAAGCGTATTCATCTCGCATACAATGCTTTCGTTGTTCTGCCTGTATGTCTGTTCCGATGCGGCGATCTGGCCTTTGAGTATCTTGATCTCAGACTCGAGGTCATCTACCTGCTTCTGGGTCCCGGCATCTTTCTTCAGCAGATCCATTGCCCTCTTGAGCTCTGTCTCAAGGTTTTCCATCTTGGCATATTGAGCTTCGGTCTGGCAGCGGATATCGACTGTCTTTACCCGGGCGCTTTCCTTCCTGCGTTCGAGTTCCTTTATCTGCAGCCATATCTGGACCGTGTCGATGCATCCGATGCACTGTCCTTCGGTCAGCCTGTCGCCTTCCTTTATGTCAAGCCGTATGATGCGGCCGTTGCTTTCTGCAGATACAGTGACATCGGTAGCATCCACCTGTCCGCATGCATCGAAATCCGGGACCTTGTGTCCGCATCCGGCCAGTGAGGCAGCTGCCGCAGCTGTGGCCAGAGTCTTTAAAAGCTTGTATGTCTTCATTTTGTCAAGGTATTTTGTGTCGTTTCATTTGCATGCATGTCGCCGTAGCCTATGCAGTTCTTCAGATCATAGATAGCCATGAGAAGCTGTATGGTATGTATAGATTCAGCCACCTTGGCGTCGTGTTCATCTCCTATCCTGTCCATCAGGTCTGTCATTGATATGGTACCGTTGCGGTACTGTTCTTCTCCGGCTGCCCTTATTGACTCCTGGAGTGCTATTATTTCCTTGTCCTTCTCAAGGAGATTCCTGGCTTTTTCGATTTCTCCGCTCATTTGTGTCGCATTGAGCTTTGTGTTGAAGAGAAACGTCTCCTTGTCCGACTCGATCGTTCTCAGCTGGGCGTCAAGCTTCTGCTTGTCGTTTTTTCTCGTGTAGAGGGCTCCGATGTCCCAGGACATCTTTATGCCGGCAGTGTAGTACGGCTGGAATGAATTTTTCAGTATGTTCAGGCCAGGACGACCGACTCCTCCCTGCAGCGAAAGCGAGAATTTCGGGGAAATCTTTGCATCCAGTTGCCGTACCTGAGCTTCGTTCTGGAGCATCTGTGCCTGGTAAAGGTCAAGTTCCGGCCTGGTGATCTCGGTCTGGAGCGCTCCGTATGTCTCGTCCGGTATGACAAGTTCCTGGCCGTCCAGGCTTCTTCCTATGAGTTTCTCCAGCATGGCCACATATGCTTTCCTGTCTGTCATCAGCCCTTCCTTCTGCTGCTCACAGTTGAGGATATTGACCTTTATCATGTCAAGGTCGGACTTGTAAGCGACTCCGTTGTCGATGCCTGCCTGGGCCTGACTTGCGTTCCGCTCCAGCCTGTCCTCCAGGATTTCGTTCTGTCTCAGCTGGCTGTCAATGAGCAGAATGCCGAGGTATATCTTTGCGACCCTGTCGTTTATGGAATAGACAGATACTTCTACCTGGTTTTTCTGTACTTCTGCTCCGGCATTGCTTATCTGCTTCTGGCTTTTTGCCGTGCCTCCGTCCCAGATGGTCTGGCTGATCTCACCGACAAGTGAGTACTGGTCATGCGGTAGGTTGAAAGTAAATCCAGGGATGTCGAAAGGCATTTCCACAACATCAGACTGATAGGTCGCCTTTCCGGAAATGTTGATGTGAGGCAGCCATGATTTCGATATTGCTGAGATATCGTATCTTGCAGATTCTTCAATCAGATTCAGCTGCTTTATCTGCGGGTAGTTGTCTCTGGCAAGGCTCATACATTGCTCGATTGTGATCTGTGCCTGCATGAGAGCCGGGCAGCACAGCAAGGCAGCGGCAAGGCTGCAGAGCCGCAGAGCCGCCTTATTGCGAATGATCACTTGCTTGTTTGTTTTTTCCATGATATCCATGTGATTTGAAGACTGGATTCTATAATGTCGTTGTCATCATTTTACCTGCACAGCCTGGCGTTCCTGTCCTATGCTTTTGCTGGATTGTCCGGCAGCCCGCTGTACAGCCTTGATCTTATCAGTTCTATGGTTTCCTTCTTACGTTCCCTGATATACCTGTGTATATGTTCTTCTGACATCTCATCGCTAAAAAGACTCTGTGCCGCAGGCAGCAGAATGAATGTCGAGAGATTCAGGGTGGCTATGTCAATCATCAGCTGGACCGGATCGACATCTCTGACCGCTCCTTTAGACGCCTCTTCACGTATCATCCTGCTGTGGAAATCTATTATCTTCTTCAGGGTGTTACGTATCCTCGGCCTGTAGCTGTCTATGAGTTCCGGGTTGAATCTTGCAGTATCGTAGAGAAATGCAGGCAGCTTCGGATGGCTTTCAAGGAAATCAAAATATGTCGATATGCCTGATTCCATGCTTTCCCAGAACGGCGCACCTTTTTTCATGACAGGCTGGAATGCAGACATCATCTCATTCAGGTTCTTGTCAAGTACCTTTATGAAGATATGTTCCTTTGTCCTGAAATAGTAGTGGAGCATCGCGTGGGTCACACCTGCCTGTCTGGCAATCATGGTCGTTGTCGTCAGGTTGTATCCATGTTCCATGAAAAGTTCCTCGGCAGCTGCCATTATTGCCTGTTCTGAATTGACTTTTTCTTTCTTTACAGTTTCCATATCCACTCTGCCATACCTGTTTGTTAACATATCTGTTTAACATCTCTGTTAATAACAATGCAAAAGTATAATCTTTTTTCATATATGGAAAATTTTTTCCGGAAATTTATCAGCGGATGTCCAGATCTGAGCCATCATCTGCATCGGTTGATGATTCATGACTCATTCTGGAGTCCTGACTGAGTGGTGATGGAGCAAAAAAATCCCAGACCGGAATATCCGATCTGGGACTGCTTTGTGACCCCTACAGGATTCAAACCTGTAACCTTTTGATCCGTAGTCAAATGCTCTATTCAGTTGAGCTAAGGGGCCGATTTGAAGCGGCTTGCGCTTCAGTTTATCTCTTAAGCTGCTTCCGGAATTATTCTGCAGATGCAGCGGTCAGTCCTTCTTCCTTGAGGATTGCAAGCTTTTTCTCTTTAATCCTTGCCTTCTTTCCTGAAAGGTTTCTCAGGTAGAAGATTCTTGCTCTGCGGACTTTTCCGACCTTGTTGAGCTCGATTGAATCAATGAACGGTGAAGCGAACGGGAAAATCCTCTCTACACCTACTCCGCTTGAAATCTTGCGCACTGTGAAGGTTTTTGTGTAAGGAGAAGCTCCTCTGATCTGGAGAACTACGCCTCTGAACTTCTGAAGTCTTTCCTTGTCACCTTCCTTGATGCGGTAGGCAACTGTAATCGTGTCACCTGCCTTGAATTTAGGGTAGCCGGCTACTTTGTCATTTGCAAAAGCCTGGTCAACAACTTTAATCAAATCCATGTCTGTAAAAATTTAGCGCAACGTTGCGTTCTTTCTCACCCTGCGCAAGAGGTTGCTTTTATTTTGGGACTGCAAAGGTAAAAATAATTCCTCATTATCCAAATGTTTTTATGATATTTTTTGGAAAATGTAGGAAACTCCTTATCAGAACATGTCCCTGAGCCTGTCAAAGAAGCTCTTGTCTTCCTTTGACGGAGACGGTGTGAATGATTCATTGTTCCTCATGCTTTCGAAGAGATCCTTCTCGCTCTTGTTGAGTTTCTTCGGGATCCATACGATTAACTTGACATAGAGGTCACCTGTGCCATATCCGTTGACGGAAGGCAGACCCTTGCCTTTCAGCCTTACTACGGTTCCTGACTGTGTGCCTGGCTCGACCTTGATCTTGTAGCTGCCGTCAAGGCATGGGATTTCTGCGGTGGTGCCGAGCATCGCGTCCATAACCGAAATGACTTTGGTGTATGTGAGGTTGTTCCCGTCACGTTTCAGATTAGGATGCTCTACCTCTTCGATCAGCACGAGAAGGTCTCCGTTGATGCCGTTGTTCTTGGCTGAGTGTCCGGCTCCTCTGATGGTGAGCTGCATGCCGTTCTCGACTCCTGCAGGGATATTGACCTTGACAGTCTCTTTCTTCCGTACTAGTCCTGTACCTCCGCAGGTGTGGCAAGGGTTGGTGACAATCTTTCCTTCACCGCCGCACTGCTGGCAGGTCGAGTAGGTGACTGTCTGGCCGAAGATGCTGTTAGCCACTCTCTTTACCTGACCTGTTCCTTTACATGCAGGACATGTCTTTATGTCAGAGGCATTGACAGCGCCTTTGCCGCCGCAGTCAGGACAAGGTACGTTCCTTTCGATTGAAACTTCCTTTTCTGCTCCTTTGGCTATCTCTTCGAGAGTCATCTTCACACGGACCCTGATGTCCCTTCCCCTATATACTTTCTGGGCAGGGCCGGAACTCCTTCCGCCACCGAAGCCTCCGAATCCGCTGAAGCCACCGAATCCTCCGCCGAAGAGGTTGTTGAGGATGTCGTTCAGGTCTCCGAATCCTCCGCTGAAGTCCGGGCCAGGCTGTCCGCCCAGGCCGGCATGGCCGAACTGGTCATATTTTGCCTTCTTGTCAGGATCGCTCAATACTGAGTAAGCTTCAGCTGCCTCCTTGAACTTTTCCTCGGCTTCCTTGTTGCCAGGGTTCTTGTCCGGGTGGTACTGTATAGCTTTCTTCCTGTATGCTTTCTTTATTTCGTCAAGTGTGGCGTTCCTGTCGACGCCCAGCACTTCATAATAGTCTCTTTTCTCTGCCATATCCTTTCCTCCATCTGTTCAGATGCCTTTCTGTACCGTATCAGATGCCTACCACTACTTTGGCGAATCTTATGACCTTGCCGTTGAGGGTATATCCGGTCTGTACCACATCGAATACCTTGCCTTTTTTCTCTTCCTCAGCAACAGGGAACTGTGCCACAGCCTCATGGAGGTCTGTGTCAAATTTCTTGTCCCTTGCATCGATTGCCGCAAGGCCCTTTGTCTTGAGGTATCCGAGCAACTTGTTGAATATGAGTTCTGTGCCTTCCTTGGCCGCAGTGCTGTCAGCTGATTTGGAAAGCACTTCCATAGCTCTTTCGCAGTCGTCCAGTACCGGAAGGAGTCCTTTTATGGTGTCTTCCGATGCCACGCTCACAAGGTCCATCTTCTCCTGTGCACTGCGCCTTCTGAAATTGTCGAATTCAGCCATGAGTCTCAGGTAGTCATCCTTTTCTTTGGCGACCTTGGCCTTGGCTTCCTCCAGCTCTTTCTCGAGCTTCTCTATCTTTTCTTTTTCCTTTTTCATCTCCTTGTTCTCTTTGCGGGACATCTTTTCATCGTTTTTGTCAGTGCATCCCTCTGCTTCCTTGGAGCTTTCCTTGCGGACATCTCCTTCTGCAGCTTTTTCTGATTCAGCTGTACTCTTGCGGCAGTCACCCTGGCTTGCCTGGGCCTTTTCCTCAGAGTTCAGTTTCTTTTCTTCTGTATTATCCTGTGCCATATCTGTTTACCTTTTTATTTCCTGTTTGTGACAATGATTTGCCGATCATCTGCCATGCCGTCGGACATGACAGACCGGCTCACTTCAAGCAAATTATCTGCCATAGCGAAATCATGACATAATGGCAGTCCGGACATATGTGTCCGGCAACATCCGTCCAATATGTGACAAAGTGCAATGATTTCTGTGACAATAGATAAAAACAAGAGGGTGACCCAAAAGGTCACTCTCTTTCTTTTATCATATAATACGGTCAGGATGACTTCGGAAACCCCTCCCACTATCGTGGGTCCTTCCCTGTGCGG
>JADIMK010000036.1 GCA_017694785.1 Candidatus Cryptobacteroides intestinigallinarum | reverse complement strand
ATCCACCCCTCTTCAATGTTCCTTACGCCGGATATCTGATAGAATGTTGAAGGCTCTGTCCTGCCCGTCGCGAACTGCCTGTTGTCAGCAACTGCGGCAGCACGGATATATCCCCTTTTTCTGGACAACAGATTGCCGTTTCTGTCCTCCTCGTAGGAGTATGCCCTGAAACGGGAACCGTTGGAAAGCCCCTCCTTCCTGCCGACCTTGGCCTTTATAGGCTTTACGCTGATGACAGCGACTCCGACCTGCCATCCCGGAATCAGCTTTTCGAGCTTGAACATGGCATCGGCAAATGCATTCTTCTGCGCTTTTAAAACAGTATCTTCCTCCGGTACGGGTGCTGACGTTTTCTCTTTCGCATGCCCTTCCTTATCTTCTACCTGATCCAATGACTTGCTGAGGAGACCGGCAAGCACATCAACATAGGCATCAGACCCGCCTGCGAGACCTGATGTACTCGTGGAAGATGCCCTGGCTGAAGCGACAGGAACCACATCAAGACGAAGACTGTCGAAAGCCTCCCTTGCCGCGGCCTTGCGTTCCGGAGAGTCGGTGGCTGATGCCCAGGAAGTCACATAGAACTCATTCAGCTTGTCGCTGCCGCAGTCTATCTTGTAGACAAATGCATTGGCGTCGAGCACATAGGAGCCGGAGACTTCCCCGGTCTTTTCATCAACCGGCCTTCTGATGTTGAAGAAATCAAGCAGCAGAATGTAGCTTGAGTTCACAAGGCCTTCCCCCCAGGCAAGATGCTGTTCCCCGACTTTTGCCGCAGCGGCATTGATGACATCCTGGTCATCGGCATTATAGTGGCCACGGTACCGGATCAGCCCGTCATCCATGCTGCCGTCCTCCTTACGGTTGTATATGTAGCCGAGAATCTCTTTGGAAACTCCCGAGTTCCTTATCAGGGAATCCGCCTCGGCGGCAGTCAGGGGCTGTGTCCTGTCCTTTTTGAGGAAAAGGCTCCTGGTGCCGATGGGGTTCGCGTCAAACTTGTTGTCAATCACGAGCGTATTGACAAAGTCGAGGGAGTTCTCATCATACATGTCGCCCCGGCTCACGACAATGACCGTGAGTCCGCTGCGGTCGTAATCGTCAGAAACGACCTCTTTCACTTTTTCCTGGGCATTTGCCGTCAGAATCGCTGACAGCAATGCGATGACTGAAACTGGTCTTTTCACAATAGTTCATATTTGTCCGGAAAGAATCCGGGATGTCCGTCAATATTGCCACAAACGGCAAGGCTACCAGTCCAGATCTATGGTTCCGGTAACGGTAAAGCCGCATTTTTCTGCACTGTAATACATCACAGGCCCACCGGAAAAGTCAATCAGCACACTGTCTGAGGTAAGTTCACTGAATACATAGGTGTTAACTTCTTCATCCCCAAATGACTTGTCTGTGACCGTAATGGTGCCGGATATGCCGTCTTCGTTTAAGGTGACAGTATATTTCATGTCATAATGGGGATACCGGAGCATGTACCCCTCCTTCACGGTCACGCCTGTGCCCTGTGTGATTTTATCAGCCTGTTCCTCGCTCGTGACGTATTTGTAGCTGTCTAATATGCCATCGTGGAGCATGATGAGTTCCGGCAGTTCTGAATCTTTCATCCCTTCAGGACACCAGTACACACCTTCGATGACAGGCTTCCGGTCTTTTTCTTCTTTCCTGCATCCGGACAGGATGCATACCGCACACGTCAGTGCAATGAAATAAAGCAACAATCTTTTCATGATATCAGCAGTTTAATTGAATAAATGGTTTGTCAGGCATCCGTATCTTCAGTCTTCTTCTTGTCCTTTCCCTTTTTCACAAGGAAAATATTTTGCAAATAAATTTTCAGAATTGTTCAAGTATCCTTATACGCTCTTCAATCGGAGGGTGTGTGGCAAACAGTCCGCCGAGCTTTCCGATGAACCCTGCAGACTGTTCACCGGGGTGCTGTATGAACAGCTGGGCTACATCTTCGCGTGTCACTGCCTCTATGTCAGGGTCTGCGGAAATCTTGCGCAGGGCTGAGGCGAGCGCCCGGGGATTCTTTGTCATCTCGGCGGAGCCGGCATCGGCCAGATATTCCCTTTTGCGCGAAATGGCGAATCTCATCAGTGTTGCCAGCAGATAGCCTATCGCGGCCACGACTGCCGCCAGCAGCAGCACGATTATCATTCCGCCTTTGTTTTCGCTTTTTCTGGAACTGGCACCTGATGAAAGGGCCGTTCTGAAAGCGATCTGGGCAACCATAGAGAATACTCCGACAAACACGATGGAAACTATAAGCAGCCTGACATCATGGTTGCGTATGTGTGACAGTTCGTGCGCAATGACGGCTTCCAGCTCCTCGTCATCCAGCTTTTCAATTATTCCTTCCGACAAAGTCACTGTATATGTGCGTTCATTGATTCCGCTTGCGAACGCGTTTAGAGAGTCATCATATATGATGTTTATCTTCGGCATTTTCATGCCCTGGCTCATGCAGAGGTTCTCGACCAGGTTGTAGACACGTTTGCCGTCCTTTCTCTCCAGTGACTTTGCCCCCGTGGACGCCTTGATTATCAGAGTATTGAAAAAATATGCTATTACAAACCATATCAAGACGCCCCCGAAGGCATAAGGTACCGATTGCAGGAAAGCGGAGTTGGCATGATACCATAGACTTCCTTCTGCCGCTGCCTCTTCCGCCATGGTGCCGTCCATCAGGCCGAGCCACGCGAGAGCGAGGCAGAAGAGATATACCATGCCTGTGACAAGACAAGGAAACATAAAAAGCAGGAGCATCGAGCGGAAATCATTCCTGCTCTTCTGTGTCTGTATGCCGACGTATTCCATCCGATCAGAATTTCAGGATTTTCAAAACTTTATCTCAGGAGCCCTGTCCAGCGTCTGGCGCTGCTCCCCGAGATCGAACATCATTTCTTTCCTGAATCCGAACATCCCGGCAAAGATATTCGACGGGAAGGTTTCCACGGCGTTGTTCAACTCTTTGGTAGCCGAATTGAAGTAACGTCTCACCGCAGCGAGCTTGTTTTCAACATCGGAAATCTCTTCCTGCAGATGCATGAAGTTCTCGTTGGCCTTGAGGTCCGGATAGGCTTCGAGAGTCACCCGCAGTCCGGACAGGGCTGAAGACAGGGCGTTCTCCGCGACAATCTTGTCATTGATTGTGCTTGCATTGACAGCTCCGTTGCGGGCTGCAATCACTTTCTCGAGAGTCTCCTGCTCGTGCGCGGCATAACCTTTCACCGTAGCGACAAGCTGTGGTACCAGGTCGTGCCGCTGTTTGAGCTGGACGTCTATGTCTGCGAAAGCGTTTTCCCTGTTGTTCCTCAATTTGACCAGACGGTTATATATTGTCACCGCCCATATTGCTAATATTGCGATGACACCTGAGCAAATCCAAAGTGCAGTCATATCATTAAAAATAATAGTTGAGAGACAGGCGGGCTCCGAAATTCTCTATCCCGTACAGCAGGGCATTACTTCCCGGACTCACATACCCAGTATAGCTTTCGACTTTTCCCGTATATGTACTGAATCCCTCAT
>JADIMK010000003.1 GCA_017694785.1 Candidatus Cryptobacteroides intestinigallinarum | reverse complement strand
TTCGTCTGAAGAGGTACCTGATCTTCATGATCATGAGCCTGCTTGCCTGGATGGAAGCCTTTTCCGGAGAGAATGGAGCGAGTCCTTTCGCAAACTCGTCTGAATTCACGAACTGGCTGCATTCGAGCATTTCAGGAAGCAGAGTATATGATGCCGTTGTCTTTCCTGCACCATTGCATCCGGAGATGATGTAGAGTCTAGGCATATCTGGGTCTTGTTTTCATTTGCCGGCTATCCCGTATCCGAAGAGAGCAAAGTCTCCCTTGCACGGATCTCCGGGGAATATGTCCTTGAAGGCATCGGTAATCTCATGTACCGTAACGATGTCCTTCTGCTTGCGGGACGTCAGGCCGAGGGCCGCCGCTTCATCGTAGACGTGGACATCGAGAGGGATGAGGAGATTCGCCTTGTCGGAATTCTTCCAGAGTCCCAGGTCGGCCTTCCCGTCATCCCTGACCATCCATCTGCGCATCATGTTTATCTTCTTGTCCGGAGCCTTCGGGTCAGCCTTGCGTCCGTAGATGCTGCAGCGTATCTGCCCGTTGTCAAGACTCTCGATGCTGTCCATGGATGAATATATCTCCCTGAGTCTGGCACAGATGGCAGCGAATTCGCTCCATTTTACCGTACGGTGGAGACTTGCATCCTCATCGCGGTATCTGCCTCTCATCACATAGTCGTAAGGCTTCCAGTCCATTTCATCCAGGGCTCTGGTGCAGTCCCTTACGATCATTGCCCTCCGGCCCCAGGCCAGATGTGCTGCAATCAGAGCGGTTATCTCGACATCTGCAAGAGACCGTTCTCCTTTTCTGAACAGCTCTGCCATCCTGGTAGGGAATGCGATCGGATCTTCCCTGAAGTACCGTGGATCATTGTATGTTTCAGCCCATCCGATGAGCTTTTCTCTAGTCTCTGTATCCATATTATGCAAATTTAATTTTATTTGGCATTAGAAGCAAGCCGGATAAAATCCAAATTTGCTATTTTTGCATCCGATTTCCAACAAAGGTCAGAAATGAAGATAGGACTTTTCATACCATGTTATATCAACGCCCTCTACCCGCAGGTCGGCGTTGCATCATATAAGCTGCTCAAGAGCTTCGGTCTGGATGTGGATTATCCGCTTGACCAGACCTGCTGCGGGCAGCCGATGGCAAATGCGGGATTCGAGGATTCCGCCAGGGAACTGGCCGAAGCCTTCGATGACCGTTTTGAAGGCTACGACTATGTCGTGGGGCCTTCTGCAAGCTGTGTGGTCTTTGTGAAGGACCACTACGACGGACTCCTCAAGCGCAAGGAGCACAGGTGCCGTACAGAGGAGAAGATCTATGACATATGCGAATTCATCCACGATGTCGTCAAGCCTACGTCTCTGAAAGCATCCTTCCCGCACAAGGTGAGCATACACAACAGCTGCCATGGGGTAAGGCTGCTGGGCCTTTCTTCCCCTAGCGAGAGGAATATCCCTTATTTCAGCAAGCTGCGCGACCTTCTGTCGCTCGTAAAGGACATAGAGATTGTCGAGCCAGAGCGCCCGGACGAGTGCTGCGGCTTCGGCGGAATGTTCTCAGTAGAGGAAAATGCAGTCTCTGAAGAGATGGGCCGGAGCAAGGTCAGACTCCACATGGCAACCGGCGCCGAATATATCACCGGAGCAGATTCATCATGTCTCATGCATCAGGACGGTATCATAAGACGTGAGCATCTGCCTATCAAGACAATCCATATCGTCGAGATACTTGCGTCCGGACTTTAACATATTTCGATCATGAGTACAAGACATTCTATAGCGGCGGCAGAATTCCTTAAAGACAAGGACAAGGCACACTGGCACGACGAGACCCTGTGGATGGTCCGTTCCAAGAGGGACAGGATGAGCCGCAGTCTCCCTGAATGGGAAGATCTCAGGGATGCGGCCTGTGCGATAAAGCAATATTCCAACAGCCATCTGGCCGGACTCCTTGAGGAGTTTGAGCGTAATGCTGTGAAAAACGGTGCCATAGTACACTGGGCTTCGGATGCGCAGGAATACAGGGAGATAATATATGGCATACTAAAGGAACATGGCGTAAGGCATTTTGTGAAGAGCAAGTCGATGCTTGCGGAGGAATGCGGCCTCACTCCATTCCTTGAGTCAAAGGGCATAGAGACAGTAGAAAGCGATCTGGGAGAACGGATCGTGCAGCTCATGCATGTCAAGCCTAGCCATATAGTGCTTCCGGCTGTCCACATCAAGAGGGAGGAAGTAGGTAAGCTTTTTGAAAAGGAGATGGGAACGGAACCGGGCAACTGTGACCCGACGTACCTGACACATGCCGCAAGGAAGAATCTGAGGCATATCTTCATTGAAGCCGATGCCGCCATGACAGGGGCCAATTTTGCTGTGGCTTCCACCGGCGAGGCAGTAGTATGTACCAACGAAGGAAATGCAGATATCTGCACTTCATTGCACAAGCTCCAGATCACTGCTTTCGGTCTTGAAAAGATCGTCCCGGACAGGCGCTCTCTCGGCGTGTTCACAAGGCTTCTTGCCCGCTCAGGCACAGGCCAGCCTTCTACGACTTATACAACGCATTATGCGTCCCCTCAGAAAGGTGGAGAGCTCCATATCATCATAGTAGACAACGGCAGGAGCCGGATATTGGCTGAGAAGGACCACAGGAAGAGTCTCAACTGCCTCAGGTGCGGAGCCTGCATGAATACCTGCCCGGTGTACAGGCGCAGCGGAGGATATTCCTATACATATTTCATCCCTGGCCCTATCGGCATCAATCTCTCCATGCTGAAAGATCCGCAGAAGTACTATGACAATGTCTCGGCATGTTCACTCTGTATGTCCTGCAGCAATGTTTGTCCTGCGAAGGTTGACCTTGGAGAGCAGATCTATCTGTGGAGGCAGACACTTGATGAGATAGGAAAGGCAGACAAGGCCAAGAAGCTTCTGTCAGACAGCATGGATATAGTGATGGAGCATCCTCACCTTTTCAACATGGCGATGAAAATGGCTCCTGCAGTGAATCATCTGCCTCATTTCCTGGTATATAACCATCTGAATACCTGGGGATCAGGACGTGAGATGCCTGAATTTGCCAGACATTCCTTCAACAACCTGTGGAAATCAGGCAAGGTGGAAGCCGGTGCAATGCAGGACAATATCCTTGCTGAGGAGCACAAGACAGAAACAGACAACAGACAGAAGGAGGATTGATGATGGGAAGCAGAGAAGAAATACTTGAAAGGATAAGGAAAAACACTAAGGAAGTCTTTGAAATGCCTGATCTTGCTCCGTTGGAGAAATCAGCGCTCAGATTCGATGATCCGGTGGAAGGCTTTTCGGCATCTCTGGCTGCCGCCGGCGGAAAGGCTGTGAGGGCCTATGGCGATGAGGAAAAGGTAAAGGATCCGGTTTCCCCGATTGTCCGGGATCTGTATCCTGATGCAAAGAAGATCGTCTCACCTCTGGACTGGCTTTCGTGCCGGACTGCATCTGATGAGGACTTTTCTTCTCCGGAAGAGATGGACGGGACAGATGTAGCTGTAGTGGAAGGGGAGTTCGGAGTGGCAGAGAACGGTGCGGTCTGGATTGTACGAATAGGAAGATACAGGGTACTTCCATTTATCTGTGAGGCCCTGGTCATAGTCCTTGACCACAGGAATATAGTTGACAATATGCATCAGGCATATCTCAGGATGGGGGAGACACCGCTCTCCGACGGAGAAGGCTCCGGCTTCGCCACATTCATTTCCGGTCCATCGAAGACAGCCGACATCGAGCAGGCTCTGGTCTTCGGAGCCCATGGCGCCAGAAGTGTCACAGTTGTACTCGTATAGACAGAACATAATCAGATATGAAAAGGTTGATTTACGCTGCACTTGCAGCGACATTGGCTACGACGGCAGTATCTGCTCAGAGCCTTGATGATGCTCTGGTCACAGAAATCCGCGGATCTTTTGCCCATACGCCTGAGAACAAGGCTCTGCAGAACGCGATTTCCAACAATTCGTCTTTCCGTGAGCTGGCTCTGGACAGGAGCACCCAGGGAAGCATAGACCATTATTTCCGTTACAGGGCCGAGGTGAGCGGAATAACAGATCAGAAGCAGTCCGGCAGATGCTGGATGTTCACATCAATGAATGTGCTCAGGCCTTCTGTCATGAGGAAATTCAACATATCGGAGTTTGACTTCTCCCACAGCTTCTGCTATTTCTGGGACATGTTCGAGAAGAGCAACCTGTTCCTGGAGAATGTCATTGCTACAGCTGACAAGGACATAATAATGGACAGGGACGTGGCTTTCTGGTTCAGGGATCCTGTCAACGACGGAGGCGTCTGGAACAGCTTCTTCAATATAGCCGGAAAATACGGTGTCGTACCAGCTGAAGTGATGCCGGAGACGGCACATTCCGAGAAGACATCCGGGATGGTATCAGTGCTGAACGAACTGCTCCGCAAGGAAGGCTGGACGATACGTCAGATGATTGCATCAGGTGCTTCTGAAGCAGATGCCAGGGCATACAAGACGGACTCCATGAAGAAGGTCTATCGCATCCTTGCCCTCTGTCTCGGAGAACCACCGGTCGAGTTTGAATGGCGGTATCAGACCAGGGACAACAAGATAATGACCCTGAGGTCAACTCCGGAGGATTTCTTCAGGAGCATAATCCCTGAGAACTACGACGTGGATTCCTACATCATGGTCATGAATGATCCGACCAGACCTTATTACAAGGTCTATGAGATAGAGAACTACAGGAATACATATGAAGGCATCAACTGGCGTTACCTCAATCTTCCTGTGGAAGAGCTGAAGGCTGCTGCACTTGCGTCCATCAAGAACAACGAGCCTCTGTATGCCTCCTGCGACATAAGCCGTTACTACAATCCTGAGACAGGCATCGCTGACCCTCAGATGTATGATTATGAGGCTCTCTTCGGCGTAGATTTCGAGATGGACGACAAGAAGGCAAGGATAATGACCCGACAGAGCGGCTCGGCCCATGCGATGACGCTCATAGCTGTCGATACTGACAGCAATGATGTCCCTGTCAAATGGCAGTTCGAGAACAGCTGGGGCCCTTCAGCCGGGCATGACGGCTACTACACATTCACGGACAGCTGGTTCGATGACTATATGTTCAGGATGGTCATCAACCGTGCCTATCTTTCAGAAAAGGCACTGAAGGCTGCTGCTGCAAAGCCGGTCATGCTTCCTGCCTGGGACTATATGTTCTGATGTCCTGAACGGTCCTTAAGATTTACAGAACAGGCCTCATCAGGTCTTTGCAAGCTTCTTTCCCTCCGGGAATCATGTCTTTGAATGGACATGAGGACCGGAGGGAAATCTTTTTCCCTGAGGAAGGGTGCAGGAATGAAATGTATGCCGCATGGAGGCAGAGTCTAGGTGCTGTACCGGCGCTTCCGTACAGGCTGTCTCCGCTTATCGGGGCGTCAAGCCCTTGGGGATGAGCTGAATGTATTCTGAGCTGGTGGGTCCTTCCGGTCAACGGCCTGAAAGCGGCAAGCGCCTTTTTGTCTGACAGGAGCAATATCCGGTATAAGGTGACTGCTTCTTTCCCGTCGGCAGACACACATTGCCTCGGACGGTTGATGTAGTCTGCAGCAAGAGGAAGGGATATCCTTCCGTCCTCGCCCTGGCTGTGGCTCCAATTTTCCGTTATGTCAAGGAGTGCGAGATAAAGCTTCTCGACTTCCCTTGATCCGAACTGTCTCCTGAGTTCCCTGGCCGCGGTTTCAGTCTTGGCAAATACTAGTATGCCGGATGTATCCATGTCAAGACGGTGGACTGCGTGGACCTCTCTCCCTGTGCCCCGTAGGATTTCTTCTGCCGATATCCTTCCGTCCTTTCCCGGTACAGAAGGCATGCCCGAAGGCTTGTCCACGGCTACAATGATCCCGTCCTCATATAAGATATGCATTTCTCCTGAGAGTCCTGTATCATCTGTTCCGAAGCCTTTGCTTACGGCGCGGGCATCGGTATCAAGACCTTCAAGCATGAAGCCCAGAAGAGGCCCGCATTTCCCCGTACATGATGGGTAGAAGCGTCCGGCGCTGCGGATTTCATCTCCCTGTGTCTTCCCGTACCAGAATTCTCCCATGGCAAGGGGAGTGAATCCGTTGAGGTATGCATACTGGAGAAGTTTCGGCGCTGCACATTCACCTGTCCCGGCAGGAGGGACCAGGCCTCGATCGCTGAATATAGATGAGATACTCCTGCTCTCACCTCTGGCATTCAAGACGGGATGAGCGTCAAATATCCATTTCTGGAGTGCATCAGAAGATTTCCTGCGTTCTTCCTTTATCTTCTCTTCATTTTCAATGAAAGGCCTCAACCGTTCCCTCGCTTCAGCTATCCTTGCATCACAGGCAGATACAATCCTCTTCAGCTGAGCCTTCTCATACTGGCTTTCACGGATGAGGCTGTCAAGGATATCCTTGCTTCCATCACTGCATGAGCCCGCGTCAGAACAAAAGCTGGACAGAGGGGGCATCTCTCCGGCGGACTGTGACAGCTCCTTGCGTATCTTGTGCCTGCGGAGACGGGACTTTTCCATCTTCTCCTTCCATGCTTTGACTGTTTCTTCCTTTTCTTTCTCTGCGTCAGCGGCTTCCTGTTGAGCCTCGATATAAAGCGGGTCATTATAAAGCTGCCGGAGCTGTGTGTTCAGAGATGAAATCCTGCTTTCCTCTTTCTTGAAATATCCTTCCGGATCCAGAAGGTCGTAGACAGGGGGAACAAAGAACGGTATCCTGTTGAGTCCTCCGGCGTTGCCTGAGAATGCTGCCAGAAAGCCGGTCTGCCCGTCCTTTTCCACTATCATCACTCCGAGCATCTTGCCTTCAGAGAATATGCTGCGGAGGCCAGGGTCGGAATCGATGAGAGCAACTGTTTCCTTTGCCGCCGATATGACAGCCCTAGAGGGAACGTACCTGAACGGATCGTTGAATCTTCCGGGTATGTCTCCTTCCTCTATAGTGATTCTGTGGAATGTATCCATCGTCAGATCAGTCCGGCATGTCGTTGTCGTAGATGACAAGAAGCTTGTCTCCTTCCTTCAGCTCCCTGCTGCCGTTAGGAACGATGAATTTGCCGTCGCGCTTTATCATCATCACGAGCATCCCGTTCGGCATCTTGAGGTCCTTGAGCGTATTGGCTTTTTCCAGGGCCTCCTTGGTGAGGGTCATCTCGATCAGCTTTCCGGCCTCTTCAGGCACTTCGAAGCCGATTTCCTGGCTGTCCTCCTTTTCCGGCAGGTCCAGCTTCAGCCATTTCGATACATGGGTTATGGTGCTTCCCTGGATTACAAGAGAAATTATCGTGATGAAGAACACCACATTGAAGATTATGTCGGCACCTTCGATCTTTTCCACTACCGGATAAGTGGCGAAGATTATAGGGACTGCGCCCTTGAGTCCGACCCACGAAATGAATGCTTTTGAAGGAAATGAAATCTTTCTGAAAGGAAGCAATGATATGAATACGCTCAGCGGTCTTGCAACGAACATCATGAAGAGTCCTATAAGCAGTGCAGCAGGCGCAAATTTCATCATCTGGTGAGGGTTGACGAGCAGGCCCAGAGTAATGAACATCAGGACCTGTACCATCCATGTCATCCCGTCGAAGAAGGAGAAGATCTCTTTCCGGTTGACTATCCTGTGGTTGCCGATTATGATTCCGGCCAGATAGACGGCCAGATATCCGTTGCCGTTGAGCAGGCTTGTCGTCGTGAACGAAAAGAACACTATGCTCATGAGCATTATGGCGTACAGCGGTGTGCTTGTGAGGTTGATCCTGTTCAGGATCCATACAGACAGGTATCCCATCAGCAGACCGGCGCAGCCTCCGATGAAAAACTGCAGGAAGAGTGTCTTCAATGCCTGGAGGACTGTTGTCCACGCATCTATGCTTTCTCCGCTCCCGGTCACTTCCGCTGCTATCTGTATGAGCACGACAGTGAGTATATATGCCATAGGGTCATTGCTGCCGCTTTCAAGCTCAAGCATCGGCTTGAGGTTGTTCTTGAGGTCCTGCTTCTTCTGTCCGAGTATGTTGAACACCGAAGCAGAATCAGTAGATGACATCGTAGCGGCAAGAAGAAAGCATATTATAAGAGGCAATGAAAGCGGAAATGACTGCCATTCCGAAAGCAGAAATATGAACAGCCCCGTAAATACGGTAGTCAGCGCGACACCAACCGTAGAAAGTACAAGCCCTGGGCCGAGGACAGGCCTGATTTCCCTGAACTTTGTCTCCAGTCCTCCGGTGAACAGGATGATGCACAATGCCACCATTCCGATTGACTGTGCCTGGCCTACATTGTTGAACTGAAGTCCGAGTCCGTCTGTCCCGAACAGCATTCCTGCGACCAGGAAGAGAAGCAGGGAAGGCAGTCCGAAGCGGTAGCCGACCTTGCTTATGAGTATGCTGCAGAAGATCAGCACCGATACGACAAGAAGTATATATTCTGAACTGAAAGTCATGATTTGTTGAATTTTATTCCTTAACCTGGACGGCTTCCTGGGTCTGTCCGTAGTTCCTGCACCATTGCCTGATGCCGCATTTGTCGCAGTGGGGTTTGCGGGCAGTGCAGACATATCTTCCGTGCAGTATGAGCCAGTGGTGGGCAAGGGGCCGTATCTCCGGGGCAAAATTCCCGGTTAGATCCTTTTCGACAGCTTCCACAGTCTTCCCGTCAGAGAGCCCTATTCTGCGTGATACCCTGAATACATGAGTGTCGACAGCTATGACAGGCTTATTGTATATCACTGAAACTATGACATTTGCAGTCTTTCTGCCGACTCCCGGGAGCGTGACAAGCTTGTCCGGGTCGTCCGGTACTGAACCGGCGAAGTCCCTGACCAGAGTCTGTGCCATGGCTATCAGGTGCCTGGCTTTGCTGTTGGGAAATGAGATGGACTTTATGAGCGGATATACCTGATCGAATGTAGCCACGGCAAGATCTTCTGGAGAAGGATATCTCCTGAAGATTTCAGGCGTGTATTCATTGACCCTCTTGTCTGTACATTGTGCTGAAAGGATCACTGCAATCAGCAGGTGAAAGGGGGAGTCGTAGTGGAGTTCGCTCCTTGCGGAAGGCATGTTCTCGGAAAACCATTCCGTGATACCTCTGAACCGTTCTTTCCTGGTCATCTTTATGCCTCTTCTTTTTCCTTGTCAGCGCTGTTGTCCGAGCCATTGTCCGTGCTGTTGTCCTGGCTGTTGTCCGAGCCTTCATCAGGACAGAGAGTATCTTCTCCGATGTTGTCGGAAAGGCTTGTCTCGGCCACGTCAGCTTTATCTGGATATATCGTCTTCTCGACGCAGGTCTCGTCCGCGCAGACCATCACCCTTCCGGGATAGCGGTCCACCAGAGTCAGATTGTGGGTCACCATCACAATCGCAGTGCCGTTTTCCCTGTTGATCCTTGTCAGGAGCTGCATGATGCTTTCAGCTGTCTCGGGGTCAAGATTTCCGGTCGGTTCATCTGCAATTATGACTTCCGGCCTGTTGAGCAGGGCCCTTGCTATGGCTACCCTCTGCTGCTCACCTCCAGAGAGCTGGTGCGGCATCTTGTGCGCCTTGTTCTTCATTCCTACGGAATTGAGGACTTCGGCTATACGTCTGTCGATTTCATGTGCATCTTTCCACCCTGTGGCTTTCAGGACAAAGCGCAGATTCTCTTCAACGCTCCTGTCCATAAGCAGCTGGAAATCCTGGAATACTACACCGAGTTTCCTTCTCAGGAAAGGAATGTCCTTTTCCTTTATCCCGTCAAGTTCGTATCCGCACACCCGGCCTTTCCCGGAGACAAGTCTGTTTTCTGCGATTGCAGTCCTGATTATAGAAGTCTTCCCGGTACCGACTTTGCCGACAATATACATGAAGTCTCCTGGATATACATCCATGTCAAGTCCGTATATCACTATGCTGTCCCCGCCGGCTATGTCAGCCTTGCGGAATGAAATGACCGCTTCCTTTCCTTCCATGTCAAAACAAGAAATTATACAGAGCCGCTGCTGTTATCCGCACAGGCTGAAAAAATTACACATATTCCGCAAAAATAAGCAAAAATGGTTAAATTTGTAAAAAAAATATGATATGGCTAAACTGATTTGCCCATTCTCCGCATTCCTTGCGGCACTCATGTTGCCGGCAGCCTCTGTACAGGCTGTGGAATTGCAGGAAGGAGCACAATTTTCAGTAAGTCCGGACAGGACGGGGCAACGGGGAGATATCCGCAAGGCGTTGCTCCTTTATGACCGTGGATTGTTCGGCAAGGCAAGGGAAATGTTCTGTACGATAGCTGCTGCAGACGGAGATATCGATGCTGAAGGTTATGCTGTCTTGTGCTCATTGAAAATGAGACTGCCCGGCAGCCGGACAGATGCGGAAAATTATCTGGAAAGATATCCTGAGGGAATGCTCTGCGGGCAGATAAGGTATGCTGACGCACTCAACCGTTTTGATGACGGGGAATATGCTGCTGCGGCTTCAGCTTTTGCAGATATAAAGGAAAAGGTCCTTTTCCGGACGCAAAGGCCGGAATATCTGTTCAAGAAGGCATATTGTGCATATGAATGCGGCGATAATTCATCGGCATTGGCGCAGTTCAAGGCCCTGAGTTCCATGAAACGTTCTGATTATACTGCTCCGGCCTGCTATATGGCCGGATATATCTGCTATGGAATGAAAGATTTCAGCGAAGCAGCGGACTGGTTCGGAAAGTCATCAGGAGACAGCCGTTTCGCCCCGATGAGCGCATATTATCTGGCAGAATGCCATTTCATGATGGACGACTACGGTTATCTGGCAGAAAAGGGACCGGAACTTCTGGATGTCGTGCCGGAGGAATGCCTTCCGAAACTCAATCGCCTCATCTCCGAGTCTTTCCTTGTCCTTGGAAATGCGGAGCAGGCAAGGAAGTACTATGATGCAAATGCGGCACAGTCGGCCCCATCTGACAGGTCTGATTATTTCTATGCAGGGTCCGTGCTGTATGCTGTCAAGGATTATCAGGGCGCCATCGACAATTTCTCTATGATGAAGGACCGTTCTGACTCCATAGGTCAGGTCGCCGACTACAAGCTCGGCTACAGCTATATAATGACCAGGAACAAAGTCTCGGCCCTTGATGCTTTCAAGGCTGCTGCGGCTGCAGGATATGACAAGTCCATAGCGGAAGATGCATATTTCAATTATGCTAAGCTGTCATTCGATCTGAACAGCGACGGTTCGGTCTTCGGGAAATATCTTGAGAAGTACCCTGATTCCGGCAAGGATGAAATGATATACGGCTATATGGCTGTAGCTGCTCTGCAGAAGCATGATTATGCGGGGGCTATCGAAGCCTATGACCATATTGATGACCTGGATCCTGTGATGCGCAGCAATTACATGAAGGCAAATTACCTCAGGGCTTCGGAACTCATATCATCCGGTTCATACAGGAGTGCCGAGCCATGTCTTAAGGCAGCTGCGTATTATTCTGACAAGAGAAGCATGTTCAACCAGATGTCAAGGTACTGGCTTGCCGAGTCATACTACAGAGATGACAGGTTCGACGATGCCCTGGACGTCTATACCCAGCTTTACAATATTTCGGCGCTCTACGGGATGGATGAGTCATGGCTTATCCCATATGGCATAGCATACTGCCATTTCAAGAAAGAGAACTATTCTGCTGCGGCATCGTGGTTCACGAAATATCTTGAGGGTGACAAGGTGAAATGGAGAAAGGATGCGATGCTACGCTATGCGGACTGTCTCTTCATGCAGAAGGACTATGCCGGATCCGCTGCTGCATACGACAGGATATTGTCGTCTTACCCGGATGCTGATGACATATATCCGCTTTATCAGGCATCAGTGGCCTACGGTCTTTCCGGTAACACAGGGAAGAAGATTTCCCTTCTGGAAAATGTCAGGAAGTCATCGCCTTCCGCATTCTTTTATCCTGAAGCTCTGTTCGAGCTCGGAAGATCATATCTGACGGACGGGAAAGACGATCAGGCGATGTCAGTCTACAAGAGTCTTGTGGAGGATGTCAAGGACAGTACCTATGTGGCACGTGCCCTGATTGAACTCGGCATGATATCCAGGAACCGCTCTGACAATGATGCAGCATTGGGCTACTACAAGACTGTCATCGAGAAGATGCCTCTTTCCGGGTATGCCGATGATGCTCTTCTTGCCGTCGAGTCAATCTACCAGTCGGAGAATGATCCGCAGTCATATCTTGACTATATAGACAAGCTTGGGAAATCTTCGCTGAAGACAGCTGACGAAAAGGAGATGATGATATTCAATGCAGCTGAGCAGATATATCTTTCAGAGAACTATCAGAAGGCCCTTGTGGCCCTCAAGTCTTACCTGGACAGCTATCCTGACGGAGCAAAGGTGCCTCAGGCATATTTCTATATGGCCGAGTGCTACCGCAATACGGGCAAGCCGGAACAGGCCTGTGATTTCTATACCAAGGTCATGGATGCAGGTGAAGGCTCCTATTCCGAGCTGGCCTGTCTGAACTATGCCCGCCTTTCATATGATCTGCAGCGCTATGACGATGCGTACAATGCCTATGCATCGCTTCAGGAGATGGCTTCAATCGAGAACAACAGATATGCTGCAAAGGTCGGTATGATGGAGTCGGCATTCAGGGCAAGGAATTATGATGCAGCCATAGCATGTGCCGATGATGTTCTGGCTGACAGCCGTACGGACAGTGATACCGGAAGGGTCGCAGAGTATATCAAGGCAAAGTCGTGTCTTGCCACAAGCCGCAGGGACGAAGCCTATGCTGTATTCGGGAAACTGGCTCAGAACCCAGGTACGCCCGAGGGTGCCGAGGCTGCTTACCTGATGATACTTGACTGCTATGACAGAGGTGACTTTGACCAGGTGGAGACAAAGGTCTATGCATTCTCGGATTCTGCAGAAGGCCATACTTACTGGCTTGCCAAGGCATTCATAGTTCTCGGAGACTCTTTTGTGGAGACAGGGGAGTATGATCAGGCCATGGCGACATTCAAAAGCATCAGGGACGGATATTCTCCGTCTGAAGAAGGAGACGGCATTGCCGACAATGTGAAGATGCGTATCAGTAAACTTGAAGAAATCATGCAGCAGGATACTGCTGAAAACTAGATCGATATGAGGACTAAAGCTATATATGCGGCAGTCTCTGCCATTGGATTGCTGTATTTTTCTGCGCCATTTGCTTCCTCCCAGACAATAGATCCTACGGTCGAGGTGTCAAGGGATTATGAGGGGAAGATGATTGATGTGCACAAGCCGGTGCAGACCATGCCTGTGCCTGACAGCCTGCAGCATTTCGACCTTGAGTTTGACTATTTTGTAAATGATTCCCCATATAAGGGGGCTTATGTATTTACTCCTTATATGCTGGACATGACCCCCGGAGAGACAGATTTCGGAGAAAGGCAGCTTTGGCTCAAGGCGGGAGCCGGTTTTGCCCTCCAGCCTGTCCTTGATCTTGTATGGTCACCGCTGCGCAAGGGCAGGTTCAGAATGAATGTATATGCTTCCCACAGGTCCTATTTCGGCCGTTACAGGGGGATCGGCCTGTCGCCTGCTTCTGACGGAGGCTCGTCACTTGTCCTTGATGATTATGCCTGGAAGCCTTACTACGGGCCTGACAGATCTGCTGGAAGTACCTCTTTCAGCGGATATGAAAGCAGGACGACGGCAGGCGTGGACGGGATTTATGCCTGGAAAGGAGGCAATTTCGGATTTGATGTGTCATACTATGGTGTGGCAGCCAAGGATACTTTGCTTGCCAGAGGATATGATGCAGTCGATGCGAAGTTCCATATAGGATCTGACAATTCAGCTTCGCGCCGTTTCATATACGGCGTATCGGCCAGGTACAGGTTCGGAGAGGACAAGGCTGATCTTTCCGGAAACGGCTCCGGCTATTTCCAGGAGCATCTTATGGATATGGATGTCTCTCTCAGCCCGAAAATCTCTGAATTTTCACGAGTGGACATAGATTTCGGAACCGATATCGCATTCTATCTTTCTGCTGGAAGATATACCGGTGACATATATGCTGTTCCGTCCTACCGCTTTGACAAAGGCAGGTGGGATCTTGACCTGGGCGTGAAGTTCGCTGCAGTTTTCTTCAATGATTATGTCTCGGAATCCCAGAATATACTTCAGGTGAAACAGGGCCAGTTCGTATTCCCTGCTGTCAACGTAGCCTTTGAAGCTGTCAAGGACTATCTTTCCGTATATGTCTCAGCTGACGGCGGCAATGAGAATTACACGTGGTCTGACATGCTGGACAGGAACAGCCGTTATGACCTGTACAGGGCTTCATGGCAGAGCCTTGGAAACAACCTGGTGAATGTGGCTGCAGATATAGGCATAAGGGGCAATGTCGCATCCCGTTTCGGCTATGACCTCAGGACAGGGTACGTGCTTTCCGACTGGGGGTTGTTTGACGGGATCTGGACGGATGCAGCCGGACGAGTAGGATATATGCCTGTATATTCTGCGTCAAGGCTGTATCATGTGACGCTTTCATGCAAATGGGAATCGCGAGACTTCTCTGCCGACGGAGCATTTTCATACAAGGATTCCGATGTTGCCGGACGTACCGCCGGTGCTTTTGCCCCAGCTGCTTTCTCCGGATATGTCAACATGACATATAACTGGCGTAAACGTATTTTCGTGGGAGTAGACTGCGGCTTTTCGGCAGCAAGAAAGGCCGTCCTTGCTTCATCGGACGGAATGACTGCCTCTTATGTGTCACTTCCAGGCTATGCTGACCTCGGGCTGTCTGTAGAGTTCAAGTTTTCAAGGCAGCTCTCATTCTGGGCCCATGGCGGAAATCTTCTTGATATGACGGTCCAGAGAATACCTCTGTATGCTGAGTCTGGAGTCAATTTTACCGCTGGAATTTGCTTGAATTTGTAAGAAAATTGTTAAATTTGTCCGTTTATTATTATATGCGGAGAAAATGAACGAGAACGAAGCGATGAATAATGCGGAAAACCAGTATTCCGCAAACAGTATCCAGGTGCTTGAAGGGCTTGAGGCGGTGAGGAAAAGGCCATCGATGTACATCGGTGACATAGGAGAGAGAGGTCTCCACCATCTTGTTTATGAGGTCGTCGACAACAGTATTGATGAGGCTCTCGCCGGATATTGTACCCATATAGAAGTCACCATCAACGAAGACAATTCAATAACCGTATCGGACAACGGCAGGGGTATCCCGACAGGGATGCATGAGAAGGAACACCGTTCTGCTCTTGAAGTCGTGATGACTATCCTCCATGCCGGCGGAAAGTTCAGCAAGGACAGCTACAAGGTGTCCGGGGGGCTGCATGGTGTCGGTGTATCCTGCGTCAATGCGCTTTCTGACCATCTCAGGGCTGAAGTCCACAGAGAAGGCAAGATCTTTGTCCAGGAGTATTCAAAGGGCAAGCCTATTACACCAGTAGAGGTCAAAGGTGAGACTTCAGATACCGGTACTATCATCACTTTCCTTCCGGATGCCGAGATATTTACAGTGACTACTGTCTATAAGTACAATATCCTTGCAGACCGTCTCCGCGAGCTCGCGTTCCTGAACAAGGGCGTGACACTTACCCTTACTGACAGAAGGGAGAAAGTGGAGAGTACGGATGAAAACGGAAATACCGTATCAGACTACAGGAAAGAGGTGTTCTATTCAAAGGAAGGTCTCAAGGAGTTTGTGCAGTATCTTGATGCCGACTCCACTGTCGAAAAGCTTATCCCTGAGCCTATCTGCCTTGAGACAGACAAGGTCATCCCTATCGAGATAGCTCTCCAGTACAATACCGGATACAGGGAGAAGATACAGTCCGATGTCAACAATATCAACACAATAGAAGGAGGTACACATCTCCAGGGCTTCAAGATGGGCCTTTCAAGGACTCTGAAGGACTACGCCACCAAGAACAATCTGCTCTCGAAGCTCAAGGTTGACCTTGCTCCTGAGGACTACAGGGAGGGCCTTACAGCTGTGATTTCAGTAAAGGTCGCTGAACCTCAGTTCGAGGGGCAGACCAAGACAAAGCTCGGCAACCAGGAGGTAGTGTCCGCTGTCTCGCAGGCTACGGCAAATGCCCTTGAGGCATATCTTGAGGAAAATCCGCGGGAGGCAAAGGCTATCATAGACAAGGTCATTCTGGCAGCTACTGCTCGTCAGGCAGCCCGCAAGGCCCGTGAGATGGTGCAGCGCAAGACTGTGATGTCCGGTGCCGGAATGCCTGGCAAGCTCGCCGACTGTTCCGAAAGGGATCCTGAGAAGTGCGAGATCTTCCTTGTCGAGGGAGATTCCGCAGGCGGTACGGCTAAACAGGGCCGTGACCGTCTTACCCAGGCCATACTCCCTCTCAGGGGTAAGATCCTGAATGTGGAGAAGGCCATGGACCACAGGGTATTCGAAAGCGAAGAGATCAGGAACATCTATACAGCTCTCGGAGTTACTGTGGGCACAGAGGAGGACAGCAAGGCTCTGAACCTTTCCAAGCTGCGCTATCACAAGGTGATAATCATGACCGATGCCGATGTGGACGGAAGCCATATCGCCACACTTATACTGACATTCTTCTTCCGCTATATGTTCGATCTAATCAGCAACGGATATGTGTATCTTGCTACACCTCCGCTCTATCTTGTGAAGAAGGGCAATGAGGAGATCTACTGCTGGACAGACGAGCAGCGCAAGGACGCAACCGACAGGCTAGGCAAGAACGGAGACAAGGTGACAGTGCAGAGGTACAAAGGTCTCGGAGAGATGAGCGATGAACAGCTCTGGGATACTACTATGGACCCGTCAAAGAGGCTTCTCCGCCAGATTACCATAGACAATGCGGCTGAAGCTGAGCGTACATTCTCCATGCTTATGGGAGATGATGTGCCGCCAAGGCGTGCTTTCATTGAAGAAAATGCTCACTATGCGAATATCGATGCATAGCCAGGCATGGAAAACAGACATTATCAATATCACGTATACTAAAATTTAAATGTTATGGATATTTTTGACAGAATAGCAAAAGATTCAGGCGGCCCGCTTGGACAGTACAGACAGAAGGCATTCGGATATTACATGTATCCGAAGCTTGAAGGTGAGCTCGGTCCCCACATGATATTCAACGGCAAGGAGGTACTCTGCTGGAGTCTCAACAACTATCTGGGTCTTGCCAATCATCCTGAGATCAGAAAGGTAGATGCAGAAGCTGCAGCAAAATGGGGCCTTGCCTATCCGATGGGAAGCCGTATGATGTCCGGCCACACCTCTCTTCACGAGAAGTTCGAGAGAGAGCTTGCCGACTTCGAGAAGAAGGAAGATGCATTCCTGTTCAACTTCGGTTACCAGGGCATAGTTTCTACTATTGATGCACTCATGGACCGTCATGACATCATCGTATACGATTCAGAGGCACATGCCTGTCTTATCGACGGTGCCCGTCTGCACATGGGAAAGAGAATGGCATACCGCCACAACGACATCGAGAGCTGCGAGACTACCCTCAAGAGAGCATCAAAGCTCTGCGAAGAGACAGGCGGCGGAATCCTCCTGATCACTGAAGGAGTGTATGGAATGACAGGAGCGCTCGGTATCCTTGACAAGATCGTGGCTCTGAAGAAGAAATATAACTTCAGGATACTGATCGACGATGCACATGGATTCGGTGTGATGGGACCTCACGGACGCGGAACATCCGAGCATTTCGGTGTCATGGATGATGTTGACCTTTATATCGGTGCATATGCGAAGTCAATGGCGGCCATCGGCGGATTCGTTGCCGGCCCTAAGGTCATAATCGACTATCTCCGCTATAATCTCCGTTCACAGATCTATGCAAAGTCTCTCCCTATGGCATTCGTGGAAGGCGGACTCAAGAGACTTGAGATCATCAGAAGTGCTGAAGGAGACGAGCTCCGCAAGAAGCTCTTCACAGTCACAAGGGCACTCCAGAAAGGCTTCCGTGACATGGGTCTTGACATAGGACCTGCTGAGGCTTGCGTAACTCCGGTCGCTGTCAAAGGTGGTGTCATCGAGGCTACAAACATCGTCAAGGATCTCCGCGAGAACTACAGGATCTTCTGCTCGATCGTAGTTTATCCTGTAATCCCTAAGGGAATGATCATTTTCCGTATCATCCCTACCGCGGCCCATACTATGGAGGATGTCAACTATACTCTCAAGACATTCGCGGAAGTAGTCGAGAAGCTGAAGAAAGGCTATTATGACACAGGCGAGATCCCTGATATGGCCATCTTCGATTAATTTGACTGAAAAAGACGTTTATAATGAACGGAAGTTACTTTAAAGACAAAGTAATCATCATAACAGGAGCCAGCTCAGGAATTGGGTTGGCTTCTGCCAAATTATTTGCATCCTTCGGAGCAAAGCTTGCTCTTGCGGCGAGATCTATCGACAAGCTTGAAGCTCTTGCACGGGAGATTTCTTCAGATCCGGCATCACAGATCCTTTGTGTCAAGACAGATGTGTCAAAGGAGGATGACTGCAGGAATCTGGTGGAGAAGACTGTGGAGAAATTCGGCTGTATAGATATTCTTGTGAATAATGCCGGGATTTCCATGAGAGCCCTGTTCAAGGACTGTGACCTCTCTGTGATCAAGTCACTGATGGATGTCAATTTCTGGGGAACTGTCTATTGTACGAAGTTCGCTCTTCCGTATCTGCTCGCATCCAGGGGATCTGTGGTCGGCGTCATTTCCATAGCCGGCTTTGCCGGACTTCCTGGACGTACAGGTTATTCTTCATCCAAGTACGCCATCCGGGGATTTCTTGATACGCTGAGGATAGAGCATCTTTATGACGGCCTCCATGTGATGATATTCGCTCCTGGATTCACTGCGTCCAATGTCCGTAATGCAGCGCTTACGGCTGACGGAAGCCATCAGGGCTCGACCCCGAGGGACGAAGGCAAGATGATGTCCGCTGAGGAATGTGCAATGCATCTGGCCAAAGGCCTCCGCAGGAGAAAGTCAGAAGTAATACTTACCCCTATAGGGAAGCTTACCGTATTTATGCACAATATTCTCCCGAGGCTGACCGACAGGCTGGAATTCAGCTATATGGCCAAGGAACCGGGAAGTCCGTTCCATAAATGAAGCAGATATGGAATTTGATGACAGACCTTTTGCACCTGATCTTGACGGAAGCATCTTCCTGTACTCAAGTGATGCCGTATGC
>JADIMK010000035.1 GCA_017694785.1 Candidatus Cryptobacteroides intestinigallinarum | reverse complement strand
GCAGAAAGATGAGGTTCTTCTTTGACATTTCAGTTCTGTTTAGTCGGGTATTGCCCTTTCATTGCAAATTTAGTCAAATTTCAGTCGGTTGCAACTGTCTGACGACTGTGGATCTGTCCTATTTTGTCCCGTATGCGCCGAACCATGGCCTGACCTCCGGAGAGGTGTATTCGGTACCGTTGACGGTGAGACCGGATTCTGAGTAGAACGGCTTCCTTGATGCCACAGTAGGAGCATACGCCCCGGAAAGAACAGGTGATCCGGCATTGACATGGAAGTCCCAGCTGTCATTCCAGCTGTAGAGGGCAGGATCAGAGTTGACGCTGTAGCTGACGAAGTCAGGGTCCAGGCTGCTGAGGTCAGCTTCACTTTCCGCTATCTTGCTGTGTGTGTCGGCAGCAGGATCATAGCTCTCATGGTCGTATGCGTAGCCTTGCCATGCATATTCGACTCCTGAGTAGTATAATGTCTCCCCGTCGTCATCGTAGGAGCCGGCGAATACAAGTGAGCTCTTTACATTGCCTGAAGCGTAGAAGTTGTAGTCGATCATGGAATTCTCCGAATCGTAGCAATCTTCGCTGCCAGGCTCGTCATATGCAGGGGTGATTGCGCGGAACTTGCAGTTTACCAGAAGATTGTTGAAGACGCTGACATTTGCCATTTCTTCCACATAGATGCAGCCGCCTTTCTCTCCGTCCCGTCTCCATCCCGCGTTGATTATGGTATTGTTGTATGCCTGGACAAGAGCCTGGTGGCGGACTTCGCTCTGGTCGGAGCTGGAGAGCTTGAGACCGTTCGTATTCGGGCTGAACATGATGTTGCCGGCTACATCCACCTTGCACCCTGACTTGATGTTGACAGCTTCCGCGCCGTCATAGCCGTTGGCACTGAATATGTTGTCTGCGATTATCGCATTTCCGCCCATCATGTATATGCCGTCTGACCAGCCGTTGCGCAGGATGCTGTTGGTGATGACATATCTGCCGTCCACATTGTTTGTGGTTATCTGGGGATATGCATCGTCTCCTGCTGTATAATAGCCGTTTTCGGCAGCCGGAGAGCCTTCGATCACCTGTCCGCCGGTATATTCGATGATCGTGTGGTCGATGACCATCTCAGAGCAGGTCGCCCCTGCGACAATGCCGCCCCAGAGTCCCGCGAAAGTGTTTGCTTCAGTCCTGAGGGATTCATCTACTGTAAGGCGTACAGGCTGCTCGGCAGTACCGAGGCAGTAGAGATTGCCGTCGACGGTGAATTCCACAGGGACATGGTTGACACCTACTCCGGATGCGCTGATGACTACAGTGACACCTGGCTCGATGGTCAGGCTCTTGCCTTCCGGCACGAGGATATGGGATGTTACCTGGATTGTGGAGCCGGCTTCCCATACTCCTTCTGCTTCGGTTACTTCCGGTGTCTGGCTGTCTGAAGGCCCGTCGTTTCCGAGCCTGTCCTCACATGATGCAGATGCAAGTGCACATGCGGCCATGAGAATGATAGTTCTGATTGTTTTCATTTTTTGTATTGATTGATATGATTGTTATCCATGGTTATGGCTGTTCTGCAGGATGTCGTCTGGCCTGCCGTGGAGTGTCAGTCTTCCCTGAACCTGTATCTCAGGCCTATGGTTATGGTCTGGCCGTGCCATTCCCGTCTCTCGATGACTCCTCCGTTGTATCTTTCATAGTCCTTGAGGCTGGCAGTCATCTGGTTTTCCTGGATGAACCTCAGGACCGGGGTATTGAGCAGGTTGGAAGCCTTGGCGAAGACTGACACTCCTGCCTTGAATGATTTCTCGATTGAGGCATCAAGCTGGAGGTAGCCTGCTTCCCAGATGTCGTTGTCCAGCCAGTTGGAGATTTCGCTGAGCCTCTTTCCGGTGTATGAGCCTGAGATCTGTGCTTCCAGTCCGCAGCGGCTGAAATTGAACAGCAATGAAAGGTTGGCAACATGTGCAGCCTGGCCGTAGAGCGGTCTGGTCTGATATACCGTATGCACTTCCGTCCCTTCTCGTACCTTCTTTGTCGTGGTGATGCTGGAATGTGTATAGGTGTAGTTGGCCTTGATGCCGAACCAGTTGAAATATTTCATGATATCAGCTTCGATTCCTGCGTTTGTCGCATCTCCGAAGTTCATGGGGGTGATGTAGGTAGCCTGGCCTTCATTGATGAGTCCGTATTCGATCGGATTCTTCAGCTTTTTCCAGAACAGTCCGAGCATGAACTGTTCCGATGATTTCGGGAAGAATTCATATCTGAGGTCAAGATTGTCAGCTACAGTATGCATAAGGTCAGGATTGCCTTTTTCATCGTAGTCTTCATTGAGAATTGTATATGGCACTATCTCGAAGAATCCCGGTCTGTTGATGGACCGGCCGTAGGAGAATTTCAGGTTGCCGTTCCTGTGGATGCCGTATCTCACGTGGACACTCGGGAGGATGTCCGTGTACTTCTGCTCACCCTGTCCGTCTGTCTTCCTCGGGAATTCAAGGACATAGCCCTGGTCGGTGTATTCTGCCCTCGCACCTGCGATGACTTCAAGTCTTTTCCAGACATATCTGGCCATCATGTACCCGGCAGCGATATCTTCCCATGCGTCATAGTTGAGTGGGTCCCCGATGTTGCCGTATGGTCGTGGAGTCAGGAGAAGCTGGTCGAAATTGGTCCAGTCTGTACCGTAATACTGGAGGTCTTCGCGGCCTGTGGCCGAATCGAAGGTATATTCGTTGAAGAAGCTGTTGCGGGACTTGTTCCTGTACATGCCTCCGGCCTTCAGGACCAGGTCGTGGCCTGCAGCTGGCTCAAGGGAATAGGAAAGGTTGACATATCCGGCGAAATCCCTGTCTGAATTGTGTTCCCATCTCTTCTCCGCAGAATCCGTGTTGTAGAGATGCGTCTGCTGCATGTTTATGTAGACCTTGCTGTTGTCAGGGGATGTGCTGCAGGCTTTTGACCATACGGCCGTCCAGTCCAGTTTCAAGGCTTCACCGTCGAGGAACGAATGCTCTCCCTTGAGTGTAGTGTTCACGATGTACTGTCTGTTCCACTGCATCTTGACGATACGGTCCTTGAGGTTTTCCCCGTCTCTTACTTCGCTTTCCCTCAGATCCATGTACCCGGCGTAGAACATGAGCTTATGCCTGTCGCTGAACCTGTAGTCGAGCTTGGCATGTGCTCCGAGCCTGTTCTGTTCTTCTGAGTATGTCCTGTATTCCGTGCCGTTGCCAGTCGATCCGGCAACATAATACAGATCCGTGTCCTTGCCTCTAAAGAGATTCTGCCAGCTCAGGGCGGCCATTACGCCGAGCCTGCCGCCGAAGTATCTGTCCCCGAAAGAGAAGCCTCCGACAAGATCCGGTCTTGGCCTGGCGGAAGTGACCTTCATGTCGGCTGTCGTGAAATCATCCATGGTGACCGCGTAGTCCTCCGGGCGGCCCATCCTCTCGTATGGCGACAGCTTCTGGCCTGCCTTGTGGTTGAAGGACAGGAAGTCCCGTCCGAAATAAAGCGCACTGTATCCGGTAGCGAGATTTGCCGAGACCTCCATATGCGATGGGGCGTCTTTCATGACGAGATTGACGGCTCCCGCTATCCCGTCTCCTTCCATGTCGGCAGTCAGTGACTTGGTCACTTCAAGCCTGTCAAGCATTTCCGAAGGGAAGATGTCCAGAGGAACAAAACGGTTCTTGTTGTCAGGGCTCGGGATCTTGACTCCGTTGACAAGGGTATAGTTGTATCTCTTGTCCATGCCGCGCAGGATTGCATACTGTCCTTCACCGCTGCTGTTCCTCTCCACGGTAACTCCGGACATACGTCTGATGGCGTTGGCTACGGTCATGTCCGGAGACAGCTCCATAGCTCTGGCACTCATGACATTCACGACGTTTAGCGAAGTCTTTTCGATTGCTCTTGCGCTGGCTTCGGTCTTTCCGCTGTTTTCAGCTGAGACAGTGGCGCAGTCCAGGACCATCATGTCCGGTTCAAGGCTGACGGTAATACGGATACAGTCAGGCGTCAAGCGGATTTCTGCATCCTTGTACCCTATGAAGGAGCACAGCAGGACATTCTCACCGGTGTTGTCAGCCTGAAGCGAAAATGAACCGTCCAGACCGGAGACGGTCCATTGTTCAGGTGCTCCCTTCAATATGAGTGCAGCTCCTGTGATCTCTTCTCCTGTTGTCGCGTCGAGTACTTTGCCGGAGATCGCTGAATAAGCTGCAGTACGTTTTCCCGAAGGATCTGCAGTATTGTCGTCTTCAGGAATATATCCTGTGCCGGAGACAGAAGCGGATGCATATTGCAATGCTCCTGTCAGAAAAATGACCAACGGCAGAAATGACCTGAGAATCATGTCGCAAAAATTTTGCGGCAAAGGTATGCTGCCTATATATCGTTAAGATGTAGAAAAGATTAAGATTTTGTTGTGTGGATTACAGAAATGTTACATATGCCGGATCATTCAGCAGCAAGCACATAGCCGGCTTCAGTCTTCCTCAGCACACCCTGGGACACCATCTGCGATACGGTCCTTGAAAGGGACGGCCGTGCTACACCCAGAATGAACGCAGCCTGGCTCAGGTTGCTGATCGGGCCGTCGTTCTCTATGAAGCTGAGGACTCTGGAGGATAGTGTCTGGAGGGCGAATTCATTTATCCTGCGGCTCAGGAACATACTGTGGTCAGAGACAATCGTAAGATAGTTGTCAAGTATGGCCTTGTCCGTATGGAGAAGCTTTGTGAGACTTTCTCTGCCGATGGAGAGGATCTCGCAGTCACCTGCGGCGAGGATAGTCACAGGGAATATTTTCGCCGTACTGAATATGAAAGCGGAGGCAAGTACATCCGGGGCGCTGAGGGTATCGAGGATGAATTCCTTGCCTTCTTCATTTACCATCCTAGCATAGGCGCTTCCTTTGCATAGCAGGAAGACAGATCTGCAGCCATAGCCTTGCATCGCTATGATATCGTCTTTCCTATATGATGAATATCTTGGGTATGACTCTTCCAGTATCCTGTTGACTGATTCTTTGTCACATCCCCTGAAGAGAGGAAAGCTGAGGATGTCTATGCTGTTATCCGGTTCTTCCATTCTGAAAGTTGATTGTCCTGTCTGATTAATTTTCAGGTAAATTCCTCTGAGTGTAACATTTGTTACGGAAAAAGGAATTCCGCGACTGTAGCTTTGCACCCGAAATCACACAAAGTTAGCAAAAAAAGTATTCAGATGAAATTCAAAGGGATTATATATTCAGGGATTGCTGCGGCTCTGTTTCTTTCCGCATGTACCGCTGAGAAGATGCCTTCAGCTTCTGTGCCCGGGACTTCAGGGGATGCCGTCAGGGTCTCCCTGAGCTACGGCAGCATAGGGCAGGACAGTTCTTCGCCTGCAGTGCGTGCACAGTCTCCGGCGCATTATGACCATGTGGAATTCCTTGTCTGCTATGCAGCTGACGGCAATGCCGTCAAGGGTCTCAAAGGGTTTTATGACAAGGAGACATCCTCAATCGAGATAGAAGGGCTGAGGGCAGGGGAATACAGGCTCAATGTGCTCGGCATCAAGGGCGACAGCTCTGCCGATGGTGCGGTCATCAACAGGATTTCAAATGAATCTGATGTCTGGATCAGTTTCCCTGAAGACCTCGGCAAGCCTCTCGCTGCTGAATATTTCTATTCCTCGACTCCTTTCAGGGTAGAATATGTCCCGGGACCAGAAGGAGGCACTCCTTCAGTACACATTCCCGGCAGCGTGGAGCAGAAAAGGATTGTAGGACGGATGGATTTCAGCGTCGAATACCGCAACCCATATGTCGGATCTGCGGCTCTTTCTGAAACAGCTGTCCTTGACAGTCCGCGTTTCTATACCTCAATGGGTGCAGACGGGTCTTTTTCAGGAAAGAGCGACGGGACGATGGCTGTCCTCGACCTTCAGGAAGCTTCCGGATACCTATTCATGCCGGCTTATGGCGGAGAAGGAATTTCCGGCAAGACGGTTGTCAGGACCAGGGACTACAGGGGCGGTGTGACTGAACGTTCATATACATTCACTTCCGCGCCTCTCGTGAAGAACACAATAAGTCCGGTGTCGGTAGACGCAGTACATCCGGATGACAATTCAGGTACGATGTTCGTGACTGAAAGACACTATCAGTCCGGCAATTATGCCCTCATCCTCCAGGATGACGAACCTCATGAGATCTATGTTGACAAGACTCAGAGATATTTCAACACATCCGAACCTCTGCAGATAGAACTGACAGACGACGGCCGTCTCCATATCAGGTTCTATTCTCCAAGAGACCTTTCGGGGGTACTTGTGAAAGCTCTGGTACCGGAACTATGCGGAGAGTACATCGACCTGGCTTATTTCGACAGGATACCGGCATTCGCAGATTTCTATGAAGTGCTACCTTTCATGGAGAAGGATGTCGTCTGCCGGACTGAATCCGGCCGTCTCGCCGGAATAGCACAGTGTACTGCGGAATCGCTTGCCGGCGCTTCCTTCAAGGTTGAATCGGAAGATCCATACTGGGAGAAGCTGCAGAACATCATCCACGGATGGAACATCAGATTCGACCTCTATGGCGGTGATCCTACACAGCCGGACGGAGGTCCGAAGGGCAACTGGATGGGAATCAGACCTGTACATTGCCGTGAAGCGGTGGCGCTCTTCCTCAATTTTACCTATATGATCGACATGCCCGAGCATGAGAAGATCCTGAGGGACAACCAGGACAGGCTCTACGGCAACGGCGGGGTGAATGACAAGGTCACACCGGAGACAGTGCTTGCGCAGATGAGGCAGAACAGGACGATAAATGTGGGGCTGGTGTATACAGGCAACAATGTCTACGGACTGGGAGGAGGTCAGGTCTTCGGTGCATATCAGGCCGGCTGGCTCAACCACTATACGTCAAGATATGCATGTGAGGTGATGTTCCACGAACTCGGACACGTGATGGGCTACAGCCACAACAGTGCATTTACATACGGCCCGTGGGCACAGGAGCTCATGAACAACTTCTATGTAGACCATCTTTCAGAGCTTCCGATAGACTCGGCTGCATATCTCAACAGCAGGCAGAATCCCAACCTCTATCCAAGGGAGCCTATGGCTGCAGCTCTGGATGCCGGCTATTGCATGGAAGGCTCAGGCTGGATGTAGGGGAGCATGGGGCATCAGTAAGAATGATTGTCAAGGGAATAAATGACTGAATGAAACATATGGAAAATAGATTTGACATATCGGACATCCGGCGGCCGGACAGGGCAGCAGCACTCTTCATGGCGCTTTCAATTTTCTGTCTGCCGTCCTGCTCCGACCGGATCGGCCCTCCGGAGACACAAGGCCAGGAGCTGATGAGAATCTCCCTGGCCACTTCCGGAGTGGAAGAATCAGCCTCGCCAGGAATCACGATGGAAGGTGAGGACGCAATAAATGACGTGACACTTTTCCGTTTCAGTGACGGAGTGCTTCAGGAGACAATATCTCCTTCCTCCTCAGGGGTTTCGGGTACATATACATTCAGGGTTAAGGAAAATGCCGGAGAACTCCGTATCCTTGCCAATTCGTCGGCCGTGGATAAGCTCGGGCATCTTGTGCCAGGTGAGACATCGCTGGATGAATTCCTCGGCCTGGACGCGACACCGGCGCAGATGAACTCAGATGGACTTCTTATGAGAGGAAGCGTGACACTTTCAGGATCATCGGCATATGGACTGAAGGCGGATCTTGTGAGAAGTCTTGCAAGGCTCGACATCAGGACAGAACTTGCTGGTGTGGAGGTTCTGGAAGCCAAGGTAAGCGGCTTTGCCGAAAACGGAAAGATACATTCATCCGTATCGGCTTCAGACGCAGAAGGCCTTTTTTCAAAGGACTTCTCCCAGGCTCCGCTTGCAGCTTCAAGGGAAAGGCTCATGTATCTTGCCGCCCAGAATGACGCAATGATCACGGTACGCGTCAAGGCAAGCTATGGGGGCGGTCTCCATCTGATGGAAGTCACTCTCCCGGAAGAGATAAGAAGCAACAATGTGTATACTGTCGATATACATGGCAACGGAGCCGGGATCTCGGCTTCAGTCTCTGAAGGCGACTGGGAGTCCGCTCCGGAATCAGGGACTGTCCCGGCGAAAGGCGGGCTGGTGGATGTAGAGAATTCAGTTCTGCCTGACGGGGTACGTGTCTCTGAAGGAAAAGACACTGTGTATGTATCATATCTGGGGAATGAGTTTGTGCTTGCACTGATGGCCGAAGCAGGGTCGACTGTGACTGCCTCGGGCAACGTGGAAGGTGTAGCCGTGAGTTTCTCTCCGGCAGGACGGGCTTCACTTGAAAAAGTCGCTGATGTTCATGTGAGTGCAAGGCATCGTGTCCCGGGAAGCATCCAGGAAAGGATGTATCTGGATGTAAGCGACGGTACTGCGGAGAAAGGAAGAGTTGTGCTTATGTTTGAGGCCAACCCGGTGAAAGTGACAGGAAAGATCCGCTTCGGCCTGGACGGAGTCTGCGACTTCGGGACATATACGGACGGGGAACTTGCAAGGATAGAACTGCCGTCAGGCAAAAGGCTGTGGACAGAAACAGCTGCCGACGAGGCTCCGTGGATGATATCCGAGGAGATATCCACGGACGCGGGGACAGCTGATGCCTCAGATGCTTCCGAAGGCAGGACATACAGGATAATCGGAGGTTGGAAACCAAATGATCCTCTCGCAGACGGAAGGGTTCAGACTGCAAGCATATTCATATCGGATGATGACGGACGTCATGTTGAAGAATATATAGTGAAGAGAAGAAACTGGGGGCTTCCGGTAGTGAAGATGGGACAGACATGGTGGTGTCTTTTCAATCTCAGAGGAGACGTCAAGTCGTTTGAGGACCAGATAACCTGCGGAGAGGAGCCTGCCGTCCATGACGGACTGATGGAATATCTCTCCTCGGCTCCGGAAGAAGAACTTCTGGAACTCATGGGAGACCAGTATCAGGCCGGAAACCAGCAGGGGCTTCCGCTCAGGCATGACGGCACTGCATTCTACCATGAAGGCATGAAGACCACCGCACTGAACTTCGGGACGGCAGATCCTTCGCTTATGGCTCCTGACGGATATCTCATCCCGGACTATGATGACTATCTCTTCTTCTCAGCCAACAACAATTTCAATCTCGGCGGGATAGGAGAGAGACCGTTCAACAACAAGACAGGTCAGAGACTCAAGATAACCATCGCGGAAAGGGAGGTCAGTTTCCTCGGACAGCCATACGGGAATGTATCATTCTACGACTTTGAATATGACGGCAGCCATTGGGTCCTTTACGGGCTCGGCCACCAGTGGAATACGATTGCGGGAAACATCGCGGTAAAGAATCTTCTGATGGCTACCTACGGCAACAGTGCCAATACCTGGGTGATGGAAGGCTATGCGGCTGATGAGAAACCTGGAGAGAACTGGATCAAGTTCACAGCCAACAATTCGACAAAGACCAGGATGATAAGGTGCATCAAGGCCCCAGTGGAATACATTTATGACTGATTCCCGGCACGGAACCGGGAATCCAGGTCACTTGGCGGCAGCCAGACTGCCGGATGTGTAAATCAATTTACAATCAATGAATAATCAATTATAAAATGAAGACAATGGCAAAAACAAAGGTGATAAACTCGACTATGGCAGCACTTGCTGCGATGATTGCAACTGTATCATGTACAAAAGACAAGACCGACATACCACCTCCGGGCGGCTCTCAGGGAGACGGAAAGGTTATGGTCAAGGCGACATTCCTCGGATACGAAGGAGGCGCGTCTTCCTCTCCTGTGACTGTCCGGGACCTTCAGGCATGTATCTTTGAAGACGGAAAGATGACACATATCTTCGACGGTCTCTCTGCCGCAGGCGGCTCATGCTCGGTTTCGCTTGACAGCCATTCAGGGACCCTGTACATGATCGCCAATACGGACGGGATAATAGATCTCGGATCATTGAAATCTGGTGATATCACTGAGGACCAGTGGCTCAGGACTACGGTAGCGCTCCAGGACGGACGTCCTTCGGATTTCTTCAGCGGAAGCGTATCTCTGGACGGAATGGAGAACACCCAGACAGAAATACCGCTTTCTCTCAAGAGAGGAGCCGCACGTTTTGACCTCAGGTTCAGGACAGCAGGCAAGGCTGAAGTCAACAGAGTCACCCTCAGCCGCTCTGCGGAATCAGGATTCCTGTTTCCGGTGTCAGGCAAGTTCTCTCCGGATGATGTGACAAGGACTGATGCCGTAGCTTCATTCGATTCACCTCTGTCAACTGATACAGAAGGCGTTCTCCATGTCTTTGAGCAGAGTGCGGACAACACTGTGATAAAAGTTGACGCTGTGATCGACGGAAAAGCCGTGGAGCTCTCAAAGACAATCTCTGAACCTCTGAAAAGGAATACCATCTATACTCTGACCGTACGCAAGGATGTGATTGACGTTACCCTTGACGTGACGTTCGAGGACTGGGAGCAGGGTCCGGATACTGAGCTTACACCGGTTGTCCGCCACCTCTGATCAGAGGGCGGGATGTTCAATGACCTGACAAATCAGATGTATGAAACGTATTATAGACATAATGGCTGTTGCGGTCACGATGATTGTGCCTCTTTCATGCAGCGAGACCCTTGATCCGGGAGGCAATTTGCCGCCCGGGAAGGGAATCGTCAGGGCAGGACTGGCCGCCTATTCAAACGGAAGTAATGATCCTCAGTCCGATCTTGGCCTAGAGGACCTGACAGCCTTCCATTTCATCGGAGGACAGCTGTCCTCTGTACGTAGCCTGCCGCATGACGGAACCGGAAACGGCCAGATGCTTGAACTGTCTCTGGAAAGGCCAGAGGGGACTGTATATATGGTCGCAAGGGCCAAAGGGGCTCCGGAATATCAGATTCCTGAGGTCGGCAGCAGTGAAGAATGGTGGCTCGGTACTATGCTGGCGTCGGAAGACGGCTCCTCGGGAATATTCTTCACAGGAAAGGCAGATGTCTCAGGGGCATCGTCTTCTGCTCCGATAGCTCTTACCCTGGAGAGAGGAGTTGCAAGATTCGATCTTGGAATAGAAGTCGCCGGCACAGCCAAGGTTAAGAGCATTACCTTTTCGGATGTCATCGCAGAAACACCACTCTTTTCTCAGGCCGGCAAAGCTCCTGGACAGGTGAAGAAGGATCTGGAAGTCGTTTTCCACGAGCCCCTTTTTACTTCAGAGGACGGAATAGCTTATATCTTCGGGCAGGACAATCCAGAGCTGAAGGTCTCTGTCCTGGCTGATGTCGACGGGAAGGAATGCCGTGTGGAATCTTCTCTCCCGTCCGAGATCAGAAGGAATACCATCTATACTGTGATCCTGCGTACCGACAGCATCGGAGGCAGCCTGACCCTTGATGTCAGGGAGTGGGGTGAAGGCGGGGAGTCTGATGCATTTCCTGACACAGACAGGCTGCTCTGCGTGGATCCATCCTCCGGAGCTCTTCCAGATGGAGCAGGACTTTCTCAGGACGGAAGGACTCTTACACTTCCCTACAATGAAGTCGATTTCACCATCGGAATAGACTGCGACGATGAGCTTGAACTTGTTTCAGCTGAAGGTTACCTTCTTGACATACAGCCGGAGACAGGTATGAACCGCTTCCGGATCAGGAAGAGCCTGTATGCTCCGGAGGTACATTCGGAGACTGTCAGGGTGAGCTTCCGCAGAAAAGGCATGCAGCATGCCTATCAGGAAGATGCCATAAGCATTGTACTTACTGAAAACCCTACACGTCTGAGCGGAAGGATGTCCTTTGACAACTCTCTCTACGAGCATGACTTCGCCACCTATGCCGACAATGAGTTCGGCGTCTTTACCCTGCCGGAAGGCAAGGAGATGTCCATAGAATTCCCGGACGGTGAAGACGAGTGGATACTCCTTGAGAAAGAAGGGATAGAAGGAAGCATACGGGTTGTCGGAGGATGGCGTCCGAATGACAGGAAAGCGGACGGCCGCCGTCAGGAAGCGACACTTGTCATACAGAACACCGACGGTACCGGCCGGGAGGAATACACAGTCGCACGACGCAACTATGGACTGCCTGTGACATGGTTCCACGGGGTGTGGTGGTGCAAATACAATTCAATGGGTAACTCCAGGTCTTTTGAAGACCAGGTTCTGGCTTCGTCCGATCCTGCCGTCGAAGCAGGAAAGACCCTCTTCGAATATCTGGAAACCTGCTCAGCCGAGCAGTACAGGGATCTGTGGGGCTGGGAATATATAGGAGACAGCGGACAAGGAATGCAGGTCGTGGAAGAAAACGGAATCGCAGTGCTTGAAGGCTATCAGGGAGGACAGACAGTTCATATCAACAAACTGCCGGCAGATGCCCTCTCTCCTCCAGGCTACGAACTGCCTACGATGGAGGAGTTCAACAGAGTCTTCGATGCTACATCGACAATCTGGATGATGTGGAACGGAACACATCAGCTCAAGGAACCGTGGGAAGGACATTCTGCGGTGAAGAGAGTGCAGAAACGCAAGAACGGCATCCAGGTAGGATCCCTCGAGCTTTCTGACCTCATCTATATCGCGATGTCATCGCCGGACTTTCCTGAGCATGAACCTCTTGTGTGGTATGGCCCAGGTGCGCAATGGAACTCGGCAGGCATTATGCACAACAGCCACTACAACAACATGCTCTTCGGGGTACATTCCCCGAAAGGTGAAGGCTGGTTCGTGACGGGTGGCATGATCAACCTCTATATGGTCAAGAACGGAGCCGGAAACAACGATTCCCGTATTCTCCGCTTCAAGAAGTCAGATGTGGAATACATATACTGACATACCTTCATTCCCAGTGGGAGCTGCCGTCGGCGGCTTCCACTTTTCTTTCTATATTGTCGGGAAGATTATGGAAGAGGTCGAAGCCTGTGAGCTCCTCGATGGCATCGATTGTCATTACACTGAGATTCCCGTACTGGTCAAATACAAATCCTATGGCTGTCCAGCCGTATTCAGGGTCATTTCTCAGAAGGGCCTTGAATACCTGCAGCGGGACAGCTATGTCGTCATCCATTCCTACATAGGCGGGGATTCCTTTTGCCCCTTTCCCTGCTGTAGAAGGGACTATTCCTCCGACTACATATAATGTGACACCATAGGTGCTTTCCGCCCATTTCCTGCACTGGTCCTCGATGTCGCCCCAGGAGTCATGGTTGAGCTTCACGCTCATAGGGCAGATGTTGCTCATATAGAAGCATTCCTTCATCGCCTCTTCGCTCCACTTGTTGTCAGCGGCAGGGCAGATATGTCCCCGTTCGTAGCGGTACTTGCTGTAGTTGTACTGCCGGTCGGGACAGCCTGGAATGGCCGGGTCAGGAACGAAGGCTTCGGTCCCGGGCCTTGATGCGACCTCATGGGAGAGCCTTTCCTTTGTAAGGATCCACGCCACCCAGTTCGGGATGCGGTATTTCGGATTGTATGAGACTGTGTAGCCGGTCCTTCTGACTATTGTTTCCTGCCCTTTCTTCGACGAGAATGCCGGGAGTTCGTACATGTCGGCCCATCTGCGTCCGTCGGAGCTTTCGACAGTCTGGGCAGACAAGGACAGCTGGACTGAAGTGATTGCCGCAAGTATTGCCGCGGCCGCAAATATTGACTTCAAGGCAGTCATTCCTTTTTTTACCGAAAAATATCCCATTGTCATATTATCTTGAGTTACCGGAATCTTATTATCATAAGTTCCCTGGATCAAATTATCTGGAGTTCACGTGCTGTTCGGCAGGCTTCGACCGAATTCCGTACCTGGAGCTTAGAGAGGATCTCCTGCCTGTGGCGGCTGACCGTGTGGACGCTGATTGAAAGTGATTCAGAAATCTGGCGGCTTGTCAGCCCCTTGTCTATCATCTCAAGGATCTGGGCTTCTCTCCTGGACAATATGTCCCTGCCCGTTTCCATCTGGAGCTCGGCCGCCTTGCCGCTGATGGTGTCTATGATCAGACCGTTTGCCGGGATGTCTGAAACCAGGGGAGTGTACAGGCAAAGTGACAGGGGAAACGAACCGTCAGAAGAGTCTGTGACATAGAAAATCCTGTGAATGACGAAGATGTAGTTGCCTTCCCTGTCCTTCATGCGCAGCTTGCCGGCATAGCAGTATCTTCCTCTTAAAGCCAGTGGCTGCTTTTTCATGAAGTTGAAGAAGCAGAGCTCGTGAAGGTATTTGTTGCGCAGATCGTCCGGATGGACTCTTTCCAGTACTGTCTTTTCCCATATCGAATGCGTGGTCTCGCCCCCTGGACTTTCTTCAAGGCCCAAGGTCGCGGCGAAGCCTCCTGTGTACATGTAGCTGATGTCAGTCCTCATGTCGCTGAGTACGGCTACTGCATTTTCTGTGAGTGAGTATCCTCTCGCAATCAGCCTGCAGTCGTCTATGGCATTCTGCAGACGCTCTCTGGAGAAGTCCTGATGGAGCAGGTTCCTGCTCAGCTCGCCTGATATGTCCGAGTGATCCGGGATATTCATCTGAAAATGGTTATTTATGACTATTGTAAACAGTACGCCGGTGCTGTATCTTTGCAAAGGTAACCAATCCTGATTTGTTTTAAACTATTATATCATGAAAAAGATAATCATTCCATTCCTGCTGATTGCAGCAGCAAATGTGCTCAATGCGCAGACGCTTGAGAAAATGCAGTGGTTCAACGAACCTGAAGGCTGGGCGATTAAGGACGGCACACTGACCATGTCGGTAACTCCCCACAGCGACTATTGGAGGATCTCGCACTATGGATTCACGGTAGACGATGCTCCGTTCTACTATGCCGAGTATGGCGGAGAATTTGAAGCCAAGGTGAAGGTAAGCGGAGAATACAAGGTCCGCTTCGACCAGGCCGGGCTCATGATCAGGATCGACGAGCAGAACTACATCAAGGCAGGCATTGAATTCGTCGACGGGAAATACAATCTCAGCACTGTAGTCACACACCATACCTCAGACTGGAGCGTGATCACCCTCGACAAGTCCGTTCCTTACATCTGGATCAAGGCTGTCCGCCGTCTCGATGCAGTGGAGATCTTCTACTCCTACGATGGAGAGAACTGGACAATGATGAGAAACGCATGGCTTCAGGACAATGTTCCGGTAAAGGTGGGCATGATGGCAGCCTGCCCGGACGGGGAAGGTTTCAAGGCAGTATTTTCCGATTTTTCAGTAAAGCATCTTCCTGACATGCGCAGACTCCAGTGGCTGGAGAACAACAAGTGATGTATATGGCAAACAGAAACATCCTTAAAGGCATGGGGACCGGCATTTCGGCGGCCCTCATGTCGTTTTTCTGTCTAATGACAGCGCAAGCGTGCCATCCTTCAGGGGTGGTGTCTGTGGACAACGCAGAGTTTGCGGCTACAATATCCGACACATCGGCAGTAATCCTGATAGATGTCAGGACTCCGGAGGAATTCAATGCCGGGCATATCCCGGGGGCTGTCAATATCGACGTCCAGTCTCCGGATTTCTGCGACGAGATCCTGAAGCTGGACAATAAAAAGACCGCCGCGGTATATTGCCGCAGCGGTGTAAGAAGCATGAAGGCCGCTTCAATCCTCTCTTCGGAAGGCTTCAAGGTCTGCAACCTCAGGAAAGGATTCCTGGGCTGGGACGGGCCGGTTGTCAGGCCCTGACATAGCGCAGGAAGCGTCCGAGGGCATCTTCTAGCCGTGATCTCTGGCAGGCGAGGTTCCATCTCATGAAACCTTCGCCGTCTTTGCCGTACATGGACCCGGCATTGAGCCACAAGCCTGTCTTCAGTATGAGGTCTTCCTCGATTTTCTCCGACGGAAGGCCGAGGCAACGGCAGTCCATCCAAGCCAGGTAGGTGCCTTCTAGCTCGACAAGAGGGAAGTCAGGAAGGTTCTTTGCACAGAATTCCTTCATGTACTGCCAGTTGCCTTTAAGATAGTCCAGCAGCTGGAGCAGCCAGTCTTCGCTTTCGTTGTATGCTGCCATGAGGGCTGCAGGTCCGAAAGGATTGATGTCGCAGACTTCATTGATGTTGATGGCCTTGTCTATCCTTGCCCTGTAGTCAGGGTCTTCTGCCACGATATTCGCTATCTGGAGTCCGGCTATGTTGAAAGCCTTGCTCGGAGATATGCAGGTGATGCTCCTGCGACGGAATTCTTCCGATATCGAGGCGAATGGGATATAGGCATGGTCACCGATGACAAGCTCGCAGTGGATCTCGTCGGCAACCACTATGACATCATGCCTGAAGCATATTTCGCCGATGCGGGTGAGCTCTTCCCTCGTCCATACTCTTCCGGCAGGGTTGTGGGGATTGCACAGCAGCATCACCTTCACTGCCGGATCAGATGCCTTTTTCTCAAGGTCTTCGAAATCGATTTCATAGTGTCCAGGCTGTCCGTCCTTGCCAGGGACAAGGACAAGGGTGTTTTCGGCTGCAATGCATCCGTCATTCCTTATCGATGAGAAGAACGCATTGTATACTGGAGTCTGTATCAGGATTTTGTCGCCTGGATTTGTGAAGGCCTTGATGATGGCTGATATGGCCGGCACCACTCCTGTGGTATAGATGACCCATTCCTTCCTGATCTCAAGGCCGTGCCGTCTGCTGAACCAGTCGTTGATGGCTTTGTAGTATGCATCAGATACATGGGTATATCCGAAGATACCATGTGCGACACGTTTCTCAAGAGCTTCAAGAATAGGCTTAGAAACCTTGAAGTCCATGTCAGCTACCCAGAGGGGGAGTATGTTCTCCCTGTCGATCGTATCCCATTTGCATGAGCCGCTGCCGCGCCTCTGCGTCGGTTCATCAAAATCGTATTTCATCGTTTTTCCCTGAATTTTTTACAGTTCTCTAAAACAATCTGCTTCTCTATCCAGTTATCCATGTTCACTACTGCTCGGTAAATTCAATCACGCAATCGGCCGGAGCCTTGATGTTCTCGTCGAGGATTACCTGTCCGCAGCTGCGTGCCACGATCTTGCCGCTGCGCGGATTCTTGATGCTGACCACATGGCTGTCAATAGTGGCGTGGACCGTGCTGTATTCGAAGGCCAGGTCGGCATCATCTCCCATGGTGCAGTTCTCGAGGATGAGGTCATGGGCATAGCACAGAGGCTGGGTGCCGGAAATCCTGCAGTTGACAAGGCGGAGCCTGCGGGAATGCCATCCTAGGTATTCTCCATCGAGGACCGAGTCATATACTGTCACATCTTCAGAGTTCCAGAATGCATCCTTCGAATGGATATCGGCATTGCGTATCTCCACATTCCTGGCATACTGGAATGAATAGTTACCCTCCTGCCTGTAGTCCGAGATCCTGATGTCGCTGCTATGCATGAAGAGATAGTCTGCGTGGCCGACAGTGACTTTCTCAAGGTCGACATTGCGGCAGTGCCAGAGGGTTTCCTGCGCATCCGGAATGTTGACATTCACAAGCTTGACACCATCCATCTCACGGAACATCTTAGGTGCGTCAACCTGTGTGTCATACATTTCCAGATCCCTTGAGTACCAGAGTGCTGCACGTGCGCCTTCTGTGAAAACACAGTCGCGGATGACGAAGCCGTCGTTGTGCCAGAAAGGATATTTCCCTTCAAAGCGGCAGTGGACCGCTTCTATATTCGAACATTCCTTCAGCGCAGATTCTCCCGCATGGATGGTCACGTTCTCAAGATACAGTCCATGGGAGGCAAAGAGCGGACGTTCTCCGCCGAATTCAGCATTTGTGATTCTTTTCATAGTCATTATCTCCTTTTCTTTTCAATTTTTCTCAGCCAGTTCCTGCTGTACAGTCTCACAAGGAAGATCATTCCTCTGAAACAAAGCTCTATGCACATTGCAGTCCATACTCCCTGCAGTCCGTACCGGGGAGCAAGGAAAGCGGCAAGGGTGAGCCTGACGGCCCATATGCTGCCCAGATTCATGATGCTCGGCACGAGCGTGTCCCCGACACCGACGAATATGCCGTATGCTACTATAGATGCAGCATACATCGGCTCTGCGAAGGCTTCTATCCTGAGTATCCTGGACCCGAGGTCCACTACTTCTTCCACGGGAGTCATTACCCCCATGATGAACGGAGCTCCTGCATACATGACAATACCCATCACCGCCATCACTGCGATACCCATCACCATCGAGATATTCGCGAATCTCCAGGTCAGGTCGGTCCGTCTTGCTCCTACGCTCTGTCCCACAAGGGTAGTGGCTGCATTGGATATCCCGAAACCAGGCATGTAGCAGATGCTCTCAGCCGTGATGGCGAATGCATTGGCTGCAATCGCTATTGTCCCGAGCGGAGCGACGATTATCGTAGACATTATCTGGGCTCCGCACATCACGACCCTTTCACATCCCATCGGGAGAGCTATCCCCAGCGCATTCCTGATGCAGGCTGATGTAGGTCTGAAGCTTCCCCTGTCTTGCGTCAGCCTCAGGTCCGGAGACTTCAGGCACAAGGCCCTCATGAGCATAAGTGCTGTCACTACGGTTGCCAGTGCTGTGCCTATGGCTGCACCAGTCACTCCAAGTCCGGCACCCGGGACAATGATCCCTGTGCCCTGGATTTCCAGTGAAGGGAATATCAGCAGGAAATTGAAGATGACATCGAGGATGCACATCATGATGTTCAGCACTGTAGGGGTGTACATGTTCCCGCTGCTGCGGAGCATTCCGCTGGCGAGGACATTCAGCTGAAGAAAAGGGAGGGAGAGCGCAAATATCAGGAAATATGACGATGCATCTGTGCATATCCTTTCTTCACCACCGAGCCAGTGTGGCAGATGTCCGCTTATCGCTGATCCCGCTGCCGCAAGCATAAGGCTGAATGCCAGGCAGACTGATATTGACTGCCTGAGCACGGACCTTGCATTTGCATTGTCCTTTGCGCCGAGCAGATGTGCGGTCTGTACGAAGAATCCCGTGGCACAGGCCAGTGTCAGCCCGCCGAAGAGCCATGAAGTGGTGGAGACAAGCCCTATTGAAGCAGATGCTTCTGCCCCGAGGCTGCCTACCATGGACGCGTCAATGAACTGCATGAGAATGGAAGACAGCTGCGAGATGATGGCAGGTATGCTCAGCTGCACCGTCAGCTTCAGCTGCTGTCCGAAAGTCATCGGCTGTCCGTTCTTGACCAGTTCCAGAAGCCTGTTGCTGCTCTTGTCCTCTTTCCTCATCTGCATTCTTCCGATTCAACAGGTGCAAAGATAGCGATTAAAGATATCTCTGTGATATCATATTTACATAAAAACATACCTGCATTACTCCGCAGCAACGGAATAGTGCAGGTATCAGCGGATGTGCGGAGTCATTTTCCGCTCATTTTTCGCTCAGCACATATTCTCCGGCCTGTTCTGAAACCTGCTTCTGAAGTTCATCAAGAGTGTACTGCCTGTCTCCTGTGAATTCGACAGTTGCAGTCTTTTTCTCAAGAGACACTTCAGCTTTGACTCCTGGAAGTGAATTGAGTGCCTTTTCTACGTGCATGCGGCAGTGGTTGCACATCATGCCTTCTACATTGAATTCCTTTTTCATGATATTTTCCTCCTTGTCTGATGTATTGTTATAATTGATACATGTCTTGTCTGCTGTATTTTCCGTTTTCGGGTGCTCAGGACACTCACATTTGACAGTGGCAACTTCATCCGATGCTTCATATGACAGCTTCTTCCCTTTGAGCCTCAGGCTGTTGGTGACTACACTCACGCTGCTGAAGGCCATCGCTGCACCGGCTATCATCGGATTGAGCAGGAAGCCGTTTACCGGATATAGGACCCCGGCTGCCACCGGAACTCCGATCATATTGTAGATGAATGCCCAGAAGAGATTCTCGCGTATGGTCCTGACTGTCATACGTGACAGTTCAAGAGCCTGGGGTATCTTGCGCAGGTCGGAAGATATTATTGTCATCTTGGCCACATCCATGGCTATGTCGCTTCCGGTGCCCATTGCGATGCTCAGGTCCGACTGTGCGAGGGCTGCGCTGTCATTGATGCCGTCTCCAGCCATCGCCACGATCTTGCCCTCTGACTGGAGTGAACGTATGTATTCAGCTTTGTCCTGCGGAAGCATTCCAGCCTCGCATGTTTGTATTCCGGCTATTGCGGCCACTGCGGCTGCGGTCGCCTTGTTGTCTCCAGTGAGCATGTGCACGCGTATTCCTTTGCTCTGGAGTTCCTCCACCGCAGCTACGGAGCTCTCCTTGACCTTGTCTGCTATGCCAGCGGCTGCCAGAATCCTCCTGTCGTCTGCGAACCAGACTACTGTCTTTGCTTCCGAGACGAGGCTTTCCGCAGCGCCTGCAAGGACTGCGTCAGCCTTGAGTCCGGTCTCCTCTGCAAGCCTCAGATTGCCTGCGATGAAGGTGACTCCGTCTGCCTTGGCCCTGACACCACCGCCTGTTATGCTTTCAAACCCCGATATATCAGCTTTATCCCGTTCCCCGAGGTATCTTACGATGGCATCTGCAAGAGGGTGCTCAGACAATTTTTCTATACCAGAAAAGATGTCTTCAAGATGGCTCTTATCTTTTTCCGTAACACCTGCCGACCAGATGAAATCAGTCACTTCAGGCTTTCCTTCAGTTATGGTCCCTGTCTTGTCAAGTACTACATCAGTCACCTTCCTGGCTGTCTCGATGCTCTCTGCATCCTTAATCAGAATGCCGAGTCCGGCACCTTTGCCTATCCCGACCATTATGGCAGTAGGAGTAGCCAGACCGAGGGCGCAAGGACAGGCTATGATCAGCACAGTCACCATGGCAAGGAGTCCGTGGGTGAACCCGTTCTCTCCGTCAAGTAAAAGCCACAGTACAAAGGAAATCAAAGAAATGCCTATGATCACCGGAACGAATACTGCAGCTATCTTGTCTACAAGTTTCTGGACCGGGGCCTTGCTTCCCTGGGCGTCCTGCACCATGGCAATGATCTTTGCTAGCAGAGTATCTGTGCCTGTCTTCTGCGCTTCGAACATGAAGCTCCCTTTCTGGTTGATCGTCCCCGCGTAGACCTTTTCCCCGGCTTTCTTCTCCACCGGCAGCGGCTCGCCGCTGAGCATGCTTTCATCTACGAATGATGAACCGGAGAGGACAGCTCCATCGACAGCGATACGTTCGCCGGGACGTACCTCAATCCTGTCTCCGGGACGTATTTCCCCGACAGGGACTTCTCTGCTTGAGCCGTCAGACAAAGATATCCTAACTGTCTTAGGCTGAAGTCCCATGAGCTTGCGGATGGCTGTCGTAGTGTTTCCCTTCGCACGCTCCTCCATCAGACGGCCAAGGAGAATGAATGCTATTATTGTCCCTGAAGCCTCGAAATAGACATGCGGCACTATGCCTCTTGATGTCCAGAACTGTGGGAAAAGCATGTTGAACACGCTGAAGAGATAGGCTATGCCTGTGCTCACGGCTACAAGGGTGTCCATATTGGATGATCTATGTCTGAGCTGCTTCCAGGCATTGATGTAGAATCCTCTGCCGAGCCAGAACACAAGCGGCGTGGCCAGTGCCCACGTAACGTACTTCGACCAGGACGAGTCCATGAAGAACATCCCGACCGCCATGAGGGGCACGGCCAGTATTATAGCTGCAAGAGTGCGTCTCTTGAGATTCCTGTAGCGTTTCTGGTGCTCTTTTTCAGCCTCATCCGCAAGATCTTCGCCTTTGTCTATGAGGATGTCGTATCCTGCATCCCGTACAGCTTTCTGCAGAGCTTCAGGGGAACATTCTCCGGAGCTGAATTCTACGCAGGCAGTAGCTGAGGCATAGTTGACTGCAGCAGACCTGACTCCTGGCTGTGACTGCAGGGTCTTCTCGACTCTGGCCGCACATGCAGCACAGCTCATCCCTATGATAGGGAAAGTGTCCTTTTCTGTAATATGAGAAGTGTCTTTTTCAGTATTTTCCTTATTTTCCATCGGATAATCTATTTATGATGGTACAAAGTTACCCTTGTCCCGACGGAAACAGTTACGGAATTATGTAAATAGATTATAAGTTTTCGTAAGGGCTACACTTCATCAAGAGGTTTGCGCCTTGATGCACCGGCCTTGCGGAAATGGCTTGGGGTGAGCCCTGTGACACTCTTGAACTGGGCGCTCAGGTATGCTGCGCTGGAATATCCCAGGAGATCGGCTATCTCATTGAGACTCAGCTCGCCGTACGCAAGGAGCTCCTTCGCTCTCTCGATTTTCTGGGCGATGTGGTATTTTTCGATCGTGGTGCCTGTGACTTCTGAGAAAAGCTTGCTGAGGGAGCCGTAGTCCCGGCCGATTGTCCTGGAAAGATGTTCCGAGAGGTTGACCTTGAGACCGGCGTCATCATAGTGGACAAGGCGGATCACTTCAGACTTTATCTGCTCTATTATCTGTGACCTCCTGTCGTCGATGAGTTCAAAGCCGAGCGAAGACAGGCTGTCCCTGAGCACGGAAAGGGTTTCCTGAGGGATTGTCTCCATGACAGATGCTTCACCGAGGACAATGGACACAGGATGCAGCCCCAGATCCCTTAAGGCCTTGTCTACTGCCATTATGCATCTGTTGCATACCATGTTCTTTATATGGAGCACTGTCCCTGCGGTGTTTGCCTGGTCTTCCATGATTTCATTAATTTGCAAGGCAAAGTTACACTATTTTGCACTCACTGCAATAATGTCTAATTTTGCACCCTGAACCAGAATCAATGCAGAATGTCCGGGAAACAGAACAGTGCTTCCCGGTAAAGACAAATGTGCGAAGGATCATGAAGAAGACATTTATTGTACTGGCATTGCTCCAAGCAGCAACATTTTTCCCCATATATACCAAAGCTGAGACCCTAGGCCCATATGGACCGGAAGTTTCTGCCGTCTCTCCAGCTGACACTTCAGCTGGAGTCTGGAACGAGAGTCTGAGCGGGTCGGTTGTGACAGGAACCAGGAATATCACTGATGTGAGACATCTGCCTTTCACTGTGACCTCGATAGGCCGGCAGGAGATAGAGCAGAGACACAATACCTCATTGCTTCCGCTTCTGACAGAACAGGTCCCGGGCCTTTTCACTACATCCAGAGGAATCCTCGGCTATGGGGTCTCCGACGGGGCCGCCGGTAGCATTTCCCTGAGAGGAATGTCAGGAGGAAGCGGAAGACTGATGGTTCTTATTGATGGGCATCCGCAGTATATGGGACTTTTCGGTCATCCTATAGCTGACGCCTATCAGTCCCTTCTGGCAGAAAGGGTAGAGATACTGCGCGGCCCTGCTTCCGTCCTATACGGCTCCAATGCCATGGGAGGCTTCACACTTGAATTCTGATATATCGCCACGGACATATAAACCCGCGGAAAATATATTGACCCGGACATATAACCCGGATATTGACAAATAACTCTGAAATCAATAAAGGAAAAATGAAGAAACGATCATTTCTGTTTGACCTCGATGGGGTCATTTTCGATACAGAATCCCAGTACACGGTCTTCTGGGACAGGATAGGGAAAGAATATCTGTCCGAAGAATCCTTCGGCAGCAGAATCAAAGGCCTGACTCTTGTGGAGATCTTCAGACGTCATTTCAAGGATGACCCTGCCGCAGCAGACAGCATAAGGTCGAGACTCGACAGGTTTGAGTCAGAGATGGACTATGCCTATATCCCCGGTGCGGACGTCTTTCTCGATGAGATCTGCCGCAGCAGTCAGCCTATGGCGATATTCACCAATTCCAATAAAGTCAAGATGACAAATGTCTACAGGGCACATCCGGAGATCCTGAAGATGTTCACACGGATCTTTACCGGGGAAGACTTCCCGAGACCTAAGCCTGCCCCTGACTGCTATCTGGCCGGTATGGCCTTCTTCGGTACTGCACCTGAGGATACATTCATATTTGAAGACTCTTTCAACGGACTCATGGCAGCGAGGGATTCCGGAGGCCACGTGACTGCACTTGCCACCACAAATCCACATGAGGCTGTGGCTCCGTACGCAGGTCTGGTCATCGACGATTTCAGGGGATTCGGACTTGAAAAGCTTTACGACGCTTTTTATGGACGAAAATGATTTTTTACTGAGAAATTTTGTATCTTCGCACTTTGAAATATTGAAACAGACAAGTCATGATCATGTCAGATGGTTCATACTCTCCATTGAGCGCATTATCAGGTAATGCTTCTGTTTCCTTTTCCATAAGTCAATCAGTAGAAGTACCGGCCGTTCCGTTTGCGGGATGGTCGTTTTTTTTATCAACGGCAATATGATTACAGACAAAAAGCTCGGCGCAACCCTCAAATTGGAGAACGGGATGGAGTTCAGGGGATTCTCATTCGGATATGAAGGCCCGTGCGATGGAGAAGTGGTCTTCTCTACGGCGATGGTAGGATATCCGGAAAGCCTCACAGACCCTTCCTACTCCGGTCAGATCTTATGTGAGACCTATCCTCTGATAGGCAATTACGGAATACCTTCGGATGAAAAGGACGAGTACGGGATTCCTGTCAACTTCGAGTCCGACAGGATACATGTCCGCGGATTAGTGATCTCGGACTATTCGTTCGAATACAGCCACTGGAAGGCAGTCAAGAGCCTTGATGCGTGGCTCAAGGAACAGAACGTCCCAGGTATCTACGGAGTCGACACAAGGGAGCTGACAAAGGTGCTCAGGGAGCACGGTTCCATGCTCGGAATCATAGTCCCTGACGGCGAGACACGCAATTTCCCGGTGGAGGATCCGAACAAGGTCAACCAGGTGGCGCTTGTCAGCTGCAAGGAAGTGATCCGCTACGGGCATGGGGACAAGAAGGTGGTGCTTGTAGACTGCGGAGTGAAGAACAACATCCTCAGATGTTTCATCCGCAGGGGAGTCGAGCTTATCAGAGTGCCGTGGGACTATGACTTCAACACTCTGGACTATGACGGTCTCTTCATATCCAATGGCCCAGGAAACCCTGCACTCTGCGAAGTGACTGTAGGCCATATCAGAGAAGCCCTCAAGAAAGACAAGCCTATCTTCGGCATCTGTATGGGCAACCAGCTGCTGAGTGTCGCAGGTGGAGCTTCTACATACAAGCTCAAGTACGGTCACCGCAGCCACAACCAGCCTGTACGCATGGCCGGCACCAACAGATGCTTCATCACATCCCAGAACCACGGATTCGCGGTAGACAACAGGACACTGTCCGACGAGTGGGAGCCGCTTTTCATAAATATGAACGACGGTACCAACGAGGGAATAAAGCACAAGACAAAGCCTTTCTTCTCAGCCCAGTTCCACCCGGAGGCAATGGGAGGTCCGACAGATACGGAATTCCTCTTCGATGAATTCATCACAAAGCTTTAGGGACTCTGGCCCGTTTTGTCCAATAATCAATCACCAAATAACTGCAAAGAAATGATAGATAAAGATATAAAGAAAGTCGTCATCCTCGGGTCCGGAGCTTTGAAGATCGGAGAAGCCGGAGAGTTTGACTATTCGGGATCCCAGGCGTTGAAGGCACTCAAGGAGGAAGGCATCGAGACAGTGCTGATCAATCCTAACATCGCGACTGTACAGACCTCAGAGGGCGTAGCGGACAAGATATATTTCCTGCCTGTAACCCCTTATTTCGTCGAGAAAGTAATCAGGAAAGAGGCTCCGCAGGGAATCCTGCTTGCATTCGGCGGTCAGACAGCCCTGAACTGCGGTGTCGAGCTCTACCGCTCGCATGTTCTCGAGAAATACAATGTGAGGGTGCTGGGTACACCTGTCCAGGCCATCATTGACACAGAGGACAGGGAGCTTTTCGTCGAGAAGCTCGACCAGATAGATGTCAAGACGATCAAGTCCCATGCAGCTGAGACCATGGAACAGGCACGTGCGGCTGCAGAGGAGCTGGGCTATCCTGTCATCATCAGGGCCGCCTATGCTCTCGGCGGACTCGGCTCAGGCTTCTGCGACAACGCCGAGGAACTGGAGCAGGTCTGCGAAAAGGCTTTCTCTTTCTCACCTCAGGTGCTTGTCGAGAAATCCCTGAAAGGATGGAAGGAAATAGAATATGAGGTGGTGCGCGACCGCTACGACAACTGCATCACTGTCTGCAACATGGAGAATTTCGACCCGCTCGGCATCCATACCGGTGAGAGTATTGTAGTCGCTCCTTCTCAGACACTTACCAACGAAGAATACCACTATCTCAGAGAGCTGTCCATTAAGATTGTACGCCATATAGGAATAGTAGGAGAGTGCAATGTCCAGTATGCATTCAACCCGGATGCAATGGACTACAGGGTGATTGAAGTGAACGCAAGGCTCAGCCGCTCTTCAGCCCTTGCATCCAAAGCCACAGGATATCCTCTTGCCTTCGTGGCTGCCAAGCTCGGTCTGGGCTATGGCCTTTTTGACCTGAAGAACTCTGTGACAAAAGAGACTCCGGCATTCTTCGAGCCTGCGCTTGACTATATAGTCTGCAAGATTCCTCGCTGGGATCTCTCGAAGTTCCATGGAGTTTCCCGCAAGATCGGATCAAGCATGAAGAGTGTAGGAGAAGTGATGGCAATCGGCCGCAGCTTCGAGGAAGCCATTCAGAAAGGTCTCCGCATGATCGGACAGGGAGCGCATGGATTCGTCGGCAACAAGGAGCTGAAGGTGGCAGATGTAGACCAGGCCCTCAGAGAACCTACGGACAGACGCATATTCGTGATTTCCAAGGCTATGAGAGCCGGATACACAGTTGACCAGATCCACAGCCTCACCAAGATAGACAAATGGTTCCTCTATAAGCTCGCAGGAATCGTGGATACTTTCAATGCTATGCATGGATATGACAACTGTGAGGCAATGCCTGTAGACCTCCTCAGAAAAGCCAAACAGCAGGGCTTCTCTGATTTTCAGATAGCAAGGGCTATATACAAGGACAGGCTTGACTCAGAGCAGGCCCAGAATCTTGTGAGAGTGTTCAGGAAAGCGCACGGCATTGTACCTTGCGTAAAACAGATAGATACCCTTGCTGCGGAATTCCCGGCAAAGACAAACTACCTTTACCTTACATACAACGGCACATTCAACGATGTGAAGTATGAGCGCGACCACCGCTCTGTGATAGTGCTCGGTTCCGGTGCCTACAGGATCGGAAGCTCAGTGGAATTCGACTGGTGCTCGGTCAATGCTCTCCAGACCATCCGCAAGGCCGGATACAGGGGAGTGATGATCAACTACAATCCGGAGACAGTCTCCACCGACTACGACATGTGCGACAGGCTCTATTTCGATGAACTTACATTCGAAAGGGTGATGGACATCTATGAGCTTGAGCAGCCTTATGGAATGGTCGTATCAGTAGGCGGCCAGATACCTAACAACCTTGCCCTCAGGCTTGATGAGAGCGGTGTCAACATCCTCGGCACCAAGGCATCAAGCATCGACAAGGCTGAAGACAGGCACAAGTTCTCTTCTATCGTGGATGCTCTCGGCATCGATCAGCCTAAGTGGAAGGAACTGACCAACATGGACGATGTCAATTCGTTCGTGGACCAGGTCGGATATCCTGTGCTCGTGAGACCTTCTTACGTACTTTCCGGTGCTGCAATGAATGTATGCTACAATGAAGATGAGCTCAAAAGATTCCTTTCATTGGCTTCAGAGGTGTCAAAGAAGCACCCTGTGGTCATCAGCCAATTCATGCAGAGATGCAAGGAGATCGAATTCGATGCTGTAGCAGACGGAGGAGAAGTCATTGCTTATGCGATTTCCGAACATATCGAGTTTGCCGGTGTGCACTCAGGTGACGCGACAATACAGTTCCCTCCTCAGAAGCTCTACATTGAAACAGTCCGCAGGATCAAGAAGATTGCAAAGAAGATAGCTGCTGCCCTTGAGATCTCCGGACCTTTCAACATCCAGTTCCTGGCAAAGGAGAACGCCATAAAGGTGATAGAGTGCAACCTGAGGGCATCCAGAAGCTTCCCGTTCGTATCAAAGGTGCTCAAGATCAACCTCATCGAACTTGCTACGAATGTGATGCTCGGCAAACATCCTTCAGCCCCTCACAAGAGTGCGTTTGATCTGGACTATGTGGGTATCAAAGCTTCGCAGTTCTCATTCTCAAGACTTCAGCAGGCAGACCCTGTGCTTGGTGTGGACATGGCGTCTACAGGTGAAGTCGGGTGTATAGGTGATGATTTCAATGAAGCTCTCCTCAAGTCCGTACTTTCAGTAGGATATACTATTCCTAAAAAGAATATACTTATATCCTCAGGAGACATAATGCAGAAAGCTGATCTCTACGGCGCCTGCAGGCTGCTGTCTGAACACGGTTATACGATCTATGCCACTGACGGTTCGTTCCGCTATCTGGTGGAGAACGGAGTGCCTGCCACAAGAGTCCTCTGGCCGAGTGAATGTGAAGATCCTTCACTTGCTTCTGAATTCAAGTCAGCGCTGAAGATGGTGCAGGACAAGGAAGTCGACCTTGTGATCAATATACCTAAGAATTACAGCTCACAGGAGATGGACAACGGGTACAAGATCCGCCGTGCGGCCATAGACTTCAACATACCCCTCATCACCAATGCAAGACTTGCCACGGCATTCATCAGGGCATTCTGCGCGATGAGCATAGATGACATCAGCATAAAATCCTGGGACCAGTATTGATTCCTGTCCAGGATCTGTATTCCTGGCAAAATATTACCATGAACAAAGAGGGTGACCGGAAAGTCATAGATTTCCGGTCACCCTTTTTATTATCAACCCTTTTATATAATGCGGTCGGGACGACATCGGAAAACTGAATTCCACACACCTGACGGAAGGTTCTTCCAGTTCTCGAATCTACGGGCGGCTACGGTTTCCCTCATGTCATCACGACACGGGTCATTCAGTGAAATTCATCTCATCCATAAGATGACCGGCTCCGGCCACTTTGTCTATTATGAAAAGGACATATCTGATGTCAAGGGAGATGTTGCGGCAGAGTTCGGGGTCGAATACGATGTCACTCATCGTTCCCTCCCAGACCCTGTCGAAATTGATTCCGATGAGATTGCCGTGTGCATCTATCACCGGGCTTCCGGAATTGCCTCCTGAAGTGTGGTTCGTAGCCAGGAAACATACAGGAACAGTTTTGTTTCCCTTGCTGCCTGTCACTGTCCATCGGCCGTAATCCTTTGTCCTGTAGATATCCCTCAGCCTTTGCGGGATATTGTAGTCGAAGATGTCCGGATTGTCCTTCTGCATGATTCCCTCCAGAGTAGATACAGGCTCGTAGATGATACCGTCGGAAGGGGAGTAGCCCTTCACGCTTCCGTATGCGACGCGGAGAGTCAGATTGGCGTCCGGATAGAAAGCCTTCCCTTTGCAGAATTCCATCTGCCCGCGCATATAGTCCCTGTTGAGTAATGTTATCATGGAATTCAGACTGTCTGCAGCAGGCCTTATTTCGGAGGCATACCAGCGTCTGAATTCGTTTGCGAACTCTACCGCCGGATCATCGGCAAGCTGAGCAGAATCTGCGGCGAAAAGCGTCAGGCTGTCTGCAAATACTGAATTAGCGAAGAGAGAATCAGCCCAAGCCTGTACTGAGCCGCCATGAGCTGCCATCTGCTCATTATAATACTCCGGCAATTGATTCCCTTCCATAAGTCTTCCGAATTTTTCCATCATGGCAATGAAAGTCTCCTTGTCCAGCGGAAGATGATAGTCCTTGTAGAAATCCCTTGCTGAAAGAGTATCTCCAGCCTTGTAGCGTGAAGCGAAGTTTGCGAGTTCCACAGCCCTTGCTGTCTCGATATAACAGTCAGTTGCAAAAGAATATGGTTCCAGACTGCTGTAGAGGGTATCAAGCTTCCCTATGACGCCTTCGAATGCGGTGCCACGGGCCCACGTGGAGAATTCCTTTTCAAAATCCTGCTTGCATCGCACAGTCCCCATCTTTCGGATACCTTTCATCTCGCCCTGCCATTTCTTCCATGCATTTGCCACAGAGGCATTCTTCGATGAATACTTTATTCTCAGTTCCTGGCTGGAATCCATATATTTCTTCTGGATAGCGAGTCTGGTTGTCCTCAGTGCAACTCTCATCGGATCGGATACTTCAGAAATGTATCTGACACCTTCTGACATGATGTATTCCTGAGTGCGTCCAGGGTAGCCGTAGACAAAGGTAAATTCCCCGTCACTGACACCGCCCAGGGAAATAGTAAAGGATTTCTTAGGACGGTACGGCACATTCTCTTCAGAATAAGGAGCCGGATTGTTGTCCTTGTCAGCATATATCCTGAATATGGAGAAATCGCCGGTGTGGCGCGGCCACATCCAGTTGTCTGTATCCCCGCCGAATTTTCCGATTGATGAAGGCGGTGCCCCGACAAGGCGTATGTCTGTATATACCCTGTATACAAAAAGATAATATGTGTTGCCGTAGTAGAGGCTTTCCACGTCAGCTTCAAGCCCCTTTCCTTCAGCTGTCGCCGAAGAAATCAATATTTCCGAGTTGGCTTTGACAAGGGAATCCCTCTGTGTTTCTGACATGGAAGGGTCATAGCCCCTGAGGACCTGTTCGGTCACATCATCCATCCTCTCCAGAAAACTTACAGTAAGACCTTCGTTCGGCAGTTCTTCCGACCGTGTCATGGCCCAGAAACCGTCTCTGAGATAATCATGGTCTACAGAACTGTGCTTCTGGATCTGAGGATATCCGCAGTGGTGGTTCGTCAGGAGAAGACCTTCGTCTGAGATGAGCTCACCGGTACATCCCCGGCCGAAAAGAACGACGGCATCCTTGAGAGAAGCCTGGTTGATGCTGTAGATGTCTTCGGCAGAAAGGGCAAAACCTTTGTCCTGCATATCTGTGATCCTTTCACCGATGAGGGAGGGAAGCCACATGCCTTCATCGGCGCGGGCATCAAAAAAAGCTGCGGACAGCATGGAAACAGCTGCCGCAGCAATCATTCTGCAATTTCTGATATTCATATCTATCTGAACATTTCATCCAGCTTTGTGTACAGTGCCGGATCTTCTCCGAGGAATGCCTCGACGACCTTCCCTTCGGAATCGATTATGATCTTGCTTGGATAGCCCTGGATGCCGTATCCAACTATCAGAGACTGGTCATATCCGTTGTATAGATTGGTCCATGTAAGGCCATATTTCTCAACACCAGCTCTCCATGCTTCTTCAGTCTCACGGCAGTCTATGCCTACAAACTCTATCCTGTCGCTGTATTTGGCGTAGTATTCCTTCATCTGGGGAAGCCCCATGACGCAGTAGCGGCACCATGTGCCCCAGAAGTCCAGCAGTGCATATTTCCCTTTCAGGTCAGCAAGGGAAACTTCCTTACCCTGCAGATCCTTCAGCTTAAAGTCAGGTACAGCATAGCCGGCTGTCATCTTCTTCCAGTTCTGTTCCTTGAGGGCAGCTGTATCAGTCACAGCAGTAGAATCAGATGCAGCTTTTGTCTCAGCTGTCTTTCCCGAATTGTTCCCGCAGCTGCATGAAGTAGCTATGAGTAAGGCCATCGCGGAAACTGCTGTCGCTATTGATATCTTTTTCATTTTACAATGTCTTTTTGCTTATGATGAAAAATCTCGAGAGGCAGGGGAGTCTACTGAAGCTTGTCCCCGTTCATGGTTATGAG
>JADIMK010000002.1 GCA_017694785.1 Candidatus Cryptobacteroides intestinigallinarum | reverse complement strand
CATTTCTATTATATGTGTACCAAGTTCTTCTCGGACGGGGCAGTACACAAGTATTTTAATCCGTATGACACTCCATATGAGGCATTTATCAATTATATGAATGTTCTCAGCGATTTTATTTTGAGGGTAGATGATGCAATTTCAGTTTCTGATGCTAAATTTGCCGGCTCAAAGAAGGAGACAGCGGCGAAGAAAACAGGCAAGCCTGCCGCAAAGACCGTCAAGAAGACAGCTGCAAAGGCTGTGAAGGCATCGGCAAAGCCAGCTGAGAAGCCGGCGAAAAAGTCTGCTGCAAAGACGGCTGTCAAGGCTGCCGCAAAGACAACAAAGAAAGCGAAGTAAATGAACAATGAATTGATCAGACCTGACTATCTGTTTGAAGTCAGCTGGGAGGTCTGCAACAAGGTCGGTGGCATATACACCGTCCTTGCGACCAAATCCCTGTATCTCAAGGCAGAACTGAAGAGACATCATATTCTCGTCGGGCCGGATGTGTGGATGAATACAGAGAGCAACCCGGATTTCATAGAGGATCCGCTGCTCTATCGTGACTGGAAGGCACAGGCTGCTGCAGAAGGGCTCAGAATCCGTATCGGAAGATGGAACATCCAGGGCCATCCTACAGCTATACTTGTGGACTTCAAGCAGTTCCTTACCGACCAGAACAACATCCTCACGGAGTTCTGGAAGAGGTTCGGAGTAGATTCCATCACAGGAAACTGGGACTATAAGGAATCAGCCCTTTTCGGCTATGCCGCAGGAAGGGTCATCGAAAGTTTCTACAAGCATAACCTCAGTCCTGCGGACAAGGTAGTGGCACAGTTCCACGAGTGGATGACGGGGGCGGGCCTTCTCTATATCAAGGGGACCCGGCTTCCGATAGCTACCGTGTTCACGACTCATGCCACTGTCGTAGGACGCTGCCTTGCAGGCAACAATCTTCCTCTGTACGATTCCATGAATCTGTATGACGGGGATGCAAAGGCAAGGGATTTCAATGTTCTTGCAAGGCATTCTCTCGAGAAGAAGTCTGCACAGAATGCCGATGTGTTCACGACTGTGAGCGAGATTACGGCAAAGGAATGCAAGCAGTTCCTCCAGAGGGATATAGACATCGTCACTCCTAACGGGTTCGAGAACAGCTTCACTCCTAAATCTGACGAGGAGTATGCACAGAAACGCTCCGATGCAAGGAACAAGCTTGTCGAAGTGGCTACGGCCATGTCGGGAGAAGAAGTGCCTGAGAATTCCATTTTTGTCGGAATCGGAGGAAGATACGAATGGAGGAACAAGGGAATTGATGTGTTCATAGATGCCCTTGACAGTCTCAACCATTCTTCCTTTGAAGGCAAGAGCATCCAGGCTTTCATCTTCATCCCTTCCGGTAACAACGGTCCGGACAAAGAGTTGGTTGCAAAGATGGCGGGGAACGGCTCTACATATGTGACCAGGACTTCCCATTATCTGATCGATCCTGAGTACGACATCATTTCCAGAAGACTCAATGAGCTGAATTTCAACAATGCGATTGGAGACAAGGTGAAAGTGTATTTCATCCCGTCATACCTCAACGGCAATGACGGCGTCTTCAACATGACTTATTACGATCTTCTTGTTGGTCTCGATCTGACGCTTTTCCCTTCATATTACGAGCCTTGGGGCTATACCCCGCTTGAGAGCCTTGCATTCAAGGTGCCGACTGCCACCACTACTCTGGCAGGTTTCGGACTGTGGGTGAAGGAGCATTGTCCTAAGGGCCATCCTGGCATAACCGTGATCCCGAGGAACGATTCCAACTACAAGAATGTAGTCGAGGATGTCGCAGGCAGGGTCAAGGAGATCGCCAGGCTGACAAAGGAAGAAAGAAAGGCATATATGGACAACGCCAGAGAGGTGTCGGGAATTGCCCTCTGGGAAAACAATATTATTTATTATAAGAAGGCCTACTCGATGGCTATAGAGAAAGTCATCGCAGAGAAAGGGGCTTTCCCTGAAGTGAGAGACGATAAGACTATGCATTACAAGAAGATCGATGTTAACCAGCCGTCCTGGAACAGTGTGTTTGTGTCAAGGCATCTGCCTGACAGCCTCAAGGGTCTGGAGACATTGTCCAGGAACCTCTGGTGGTGCTGGAACGATTCTGCGAAGGCGCTGTTCAAGTCAGTCGACGAGCAGGCATGGAAGGATTCGGGAGAGAATCCTATCGCCATGCTCGACAAGGTGAAACTTAAAAGGTACAAGGAACTTGAGAAAGATTCTGCATTCCTCGGCAAGCTTGAGGCTGTGATGTCCGAGTTCAATGCCTACATGGCCCTGAAGGTAGAGAGAAAGTCCCCTTCAATAGCATATTTCTGCATGGAGTACGGACTTGACACATCTCTGAAGATATATTCAGGAGGTCTTGGAATTCTGGCAGGAGACTATCTCAAGGAGACCAGCGACATGAACACCAACCTCGTCGCAGTGGGGCTTCTGTACAGATATGGCTACTTCACCCAGATGCTTTCAGCACAGGGAGAGCAGGTTGCCAAATACGATGCCCAGAATTTCATGAAGATTCCTGCATTCCCGGTAAGGGATGCCGACGGCAACTGGATGACAGTCAGCGTGGCTTTCCCAGGAAGGACTCTGAATGCAAGGCTGTGGAGAGTGGATGTTGGCCGTACGGAGCTGTACCTCATGGATACAGACTATGAGGACAACCTTCCTGAAGACAGGTCAGTGACCCATCATCTCTACGGAGGTGACTGGGAGAACCGTCTGAAACAGGAGCTTCTTCTCGGAGTCGGCGGTATCCGTGCCCTGCGCAAGCTCGGTCTCAATCCTGAGATCTACCATTGCAATGAGGGCCATGCAGCATTTACAGGTCTTGAAAGGCTGAGGGAGTACATCGGGCAGGACAATCTCGACTATCCGGAGGCTCTGGAAGTCGTGAGGGCGTCATCCCTGTTCACTACCCATACTCCTGTACCTGCAGGACATGACACGTTCGACGAAGGGCTTCTCCGTAAATACATAGGACATTATCCGCAGAGGCTCAAGATCGACTGGACGACCATGATGGGTCTCGGAAAGATCAACGGGGAGAATGTCAGCGAGAAATTCTCCATGAGTATTCT
>JADIMK010000001.1 GCA_017694785.1 Candidatus Cryptobacteroides intestinigallinarum | reverse complement strand
GCGACATGGCCTCCCAGATGGTCTTCCTTTTCAACAATGATGGGATTGTAGCCGAGGTTGAGCAGCTGTGCAGCTGCTTCAAGGCCTGCGATTCCACCGCCGATTATGAGGATATTCTCTTTCATTTCTCGCGTTTTAGCATTGTGGGATTATCAGTTGCATCAGCAGCACTTGAGTACTCCAGGAAGCTCAGGCCTCTGGAGATCCTTGTGGTTCAGTCCCTCATATTTCCTCTTCGGGTCATATTCGACTCCGATCTTGTCAAGCAGAGGTTCGACAGCAACCTGATGAAGCTGGAGACCGAGGTCCCAAGGATCATATCCGAGCACAAGCCCGGCCACTTCTTCGTATGTGAATACAGGTATGCCGTAGCCGTTCTCACCATAGGTCTTTCCTTCCATCTCAGCTATGGCATACTGCCATCTGTCAAGGAAGTAAGGACAGCCTGGGCAGTTGGTGATGATCATGTCGGGATGGTAAGGCTCCATGGATTCGAATTTCTTGTGGGTGTTTGAAATCGAATAGCCCCTGTTTGCCTTGACATGGTACTGCCTGAAGCCATATCCGCAGCAATGTCTCCTTTCAGGATAGTCTATGACATTGCCGCCCCAGGCTTCTATCATGCCGCAGAGCACATATGGATATTCAGCTCCGCCTACTCCCTTGGACGGGAACATCTTGGAGTAGTGGCATCCTATGTGTTCGACGACCTTCAGAGGCTCGCCTGTGTTCCTGTTGACGAGGCGGTATTTCGCTTTTTCGGCTATGAGATTCCTATACTTATATATGAGGTCGCTTGCGTGGGCGACATATTTCGGCTTCTTGAATTCTCTGCGGCATGCCTTCCACAGGAGCTCCCTGATCTTTGCTTCAAGCTCAGGAAATTCGTTCCAGGTCTCGAGGATCTCTATGTAGTTCCCGAAGGAAGTGATGCAGGAGGCAACATAATTCTCATAGCCGGCTTCAGTCATGAGGGCGAACTGCCTGGCCACAATTGTCATTACGGTCTCCTGAGGAATGGTGTCGCAGTGGTATGCGATACCTCCGCATGTGGTATGGCTCGCATTCTCATGGAAGTCTTTGCCGAGTACGTTGCGGCAGATCTCCAGGAACATCTTTTCAGATCCTGGGAAGAAATTCTGTCTGATGCAGCTTCTTACATAGTACCAGTGGTCATCAGGAATCTCTTTCTGATAGTCTGCCCATATTTTCTGTTTTCCTTGATAAATCATTCTTTGTAGGTTTTGGTCACGTTCTTTCTCCCGTCGGAGTTTATTCGTTGTTCAGATGTCCCGGGGAGATGTGGGTGAAGGTTTCTTCCATATATTCCTGCATATCCATGCCCATCTCCTTTGCCTTTTCTTCAGAACATCTGTAGACGGTCTCGATCCTTTCTGTGGCTCCGGTGACATCAAAGATGCTCTTGAGCTCGTCAAGGGATTCCTGCGGGATTTTCCTGAGGACTCCCGGTCCTTCTCCCTGATAGTTTGCACCGAGTCTTGCGAATGAATCCTTAAGGTGCTCCAGATGCCATTTCATGACAGGACCTGACTCGACATGGTCTTCCCATCTGAAGGTCTCCGGATATATGCAGTAACCGTAGTTCAGTATGTTGCCGGTGAGCATTTTTGTGAGAGGGTAGAGCTGACGCCCTTTTTCGGAGCAGGTGAAATAGCCGAGTTTTGCAGAAAGGTTGCGCAGCGCCATTAGGACAAGTCCGGGGGCATTTTTCCTCGGACAGCGGGTAACGCATGACATGCATTCGCCGCAATACCAGATGACATCACTCTTGAGGAGCTTCTCGATCTCTGCGTCATCCTTGCTCTGGACGATGTCTACGATCCTTCTGGGATCGTATCTGTAGAATTCGGCCGCAGGGCAGATGGCAGTGCAGGTACCGCAGTTGATGCAGGTCTTGAGCCCTTCCTTGACCCTGTAGTCTTTGGCCAGTTCGTCGTAAAGTTTACCCATATTGTCGTTTCAAAATACGCGTAATTCTGCAAAGTTATAAAAAATATCATTAAAATCTGCTATTTTTGTAATGAGCCGTAACTCTACGGAACGCTTCAGCTGCTGTCTCAGAGCGTCCGATGTCCAGGGTGCCGGCATAAATGTTTGTAAAATAACCAGAATACTGATCTGACCTTATGAGACATCCGTTGCAGATAATGGCTGCTTTTGCGGCTTTCATTTCTTTTTGCTGTTTTCCGTCGGTCCATGCCTCGGAAACATCGCCGGCCGATACTTTGCAGGACGCTTCAGAAAGGGCCGTCTTCTATAGGATAAGGCTGGACGCCGATATAGACAAGGCTGCTGAAAGGCTTGTCTCCAAGGGACTTCAGAAGGCACAGGAGGTAGGTGCCGACTATGTGCTGCTGGATCTGGATACATACGGCGGAGCTGTGGATGCCGCTGACAGCATCAGGAGCGCAATCCTCCAGTGTCCTGTGCCGGTGATCGCATATGTCAATCTGCAGGCAGCATCTGCTGGAGCCCTGATCAGCATTGCTTGCGATTCCATATATATGAAGCCCGGAAGCTCCATCGGGGCAGCGACAGTGGTGGACCAGACGGGAAAGGTCATGCCGGACAAGTACCAGTCGTTCATGAGGGGGATGATGCGCTCGACAGCACAGGTCACCGGACGAGATCCGAAGATAGCCGAATCCATGTGTGATACAGCCCATGTGTTGAGTCTTACCCCTGAAGAAGCTGTCGCAGCGGGTTACTGTGAGGGGATCTGCAGCAGCATCGATGAAGTGGCTGCAACGGTCTCCCAAGGAAGCTATGTCATAGAGAACATGCATCTTACATGGATTGAAAAGCTCGTCCAGATATTATTGAATCCTATACTCCAATCGATCTTCCTGATGATGATCATAGGAGGTATCTATGTCGAGATACGTACTCCTGGCATAGGGCTTCCTCTGCTTACGGCAGTTATCGGTGCCTTGCTGTATTTTTCTCCTCTCTATGCTGAGGATCTGGCTCAGAACTGGGAGATTCTCCTTTTTGTGATAGGACTTATCCTTGTGGGGCTTGAGATATTCGTCTTCCCTGGATTCGGTGTCAGCGGCATAGCAGGTATAGTCTCAATAGTCGTGGCCCTGGCATTCGCCATGGTGGACAATGACCTGCTCGTCACATGGGACGGTAAGCTGGACCTGAAGCCTGTGTTCCTGCCGGTAGGGATTGTGATCATATCTGCGTTTGTAGGACTTACTGGAGGCGTATTGCTCGTCAGGAAGCTCTATTCGACACGCTCTTTCGACTACATCGCTCTACGCAAGTCCCTTGATGAAAAGGAAGGATATGTCGGAGTGCCTCAGGTAGAAAATGACATCATAGGTCATGAGGCGCGTGTCTTTGCCGATATGATGCCTTCAGGTAAGGTAGTCTGCGAAGGAAGGATATACGAGGCAACAATGACATACGGATTCGCTGTGAAAGGCGAGACCGTGAGAATCGTGAGGGTGGAGCAGGGAAGGCTCTACTGCGAGAAACTGGCCTGATCATATTCTCGTTGCGAGAAGCTGGCCTGATCAGATATGCTCCAGTGCGACTACGTTCTCGACATGGTGAGTGTGAGGGAACATGTCCACAGGTCTTACTGCAGTGATCCTGTATTTGTTGCAGAGGATTGCAAGGTCTCGTGCCTGTGAAGCCGGGTTGCAGCTGACATACACCATTCTGGACGGCTCTGCATCAAGTATCACTTTAGCTACATCAGGATGAATTCCTGCTCTCGGCGGGTCGAGGATAATCACATCCGGTCTGCCGTGCTGAGCTATGAAGTCTCCAGTGAGGATGTCCTTCATGTCACCGGCGAAGAACTCGCAGTTGGTGATACCGTTGGCCTTGGCATTTGTCCATGCGTCATCTATTGCTTCCTGGACATATTCGATGCCTATCACATGGGCAGCCTGGCCTGAGACGAACTGGGCGATTGTACCTGTACCGGTATACAGGTCGTATACAAGCTCCTTGCCTGTAAGTGCTGCGAATTCCCTGGCTGTGCGGTAGAGCTTCAAGGCCTGTCCTGCATTGGTCTGGTAGAAGGATTTCGGTCCTATGCGGAACTTCATTCCTTCCATCTCCTCATATATGGCTTCCTGACCGCGGTAAAGGGTGCAGTCAAGGTCACCGATGGAATCGTTCTGTTTGCCGTTTATGACATAATATATGGAGACGATCTCCGGGAACTTTTCTGCTGCAGCATCAAGCAGGGAGCTGATGGCCTCCATGTCCTTGCGGCTGAAGCATACTATGAGCATGACTTCTCCGCTCTCGGTAGTCCTGATGAACATGTTGCGCAGCAGTCCCATGTGGTTGCGGATGTCGTAGAATTCCATCCCGTGGTCCAGGGCGAATTCCTTTATGAACAGACGGATGGCATTAGAAGGATCTTTCTGTAGGTAGCAGTGCCTGATGTCCAGCACCTTGTCAAAGAAACGGCCTACATGGAAGCCGAGTCCGCAGCGCTCCCTCGGCGGGATTGCCTCAGGGTCTTCTGATGCATCGATCCAGCGGCGGCTTGAGAACGTGAATTCAAGCTTGTTGCGGTAGTAGGTAGTCTTGTCTGACGGAAGAATAGGCTGAATCTCGGGCACTTCCAGATGTCCGATCCTCACAAGCTGGTCATATACCTGCTGCTGCTTGGCTTCAAGCTGCAGATTGTAGGGAAGGGGCTGCCATTTGCAGCCTCCGCATACTCCGAAATGTGAGCAGAACGGCTCCAGTCTGTCCGGGGAAGGGGTGACAATACGGAGGATATAGCCCTCCATGTAGTTTTTCTTTTTCTTCGTCACCTTCACATCCACTATATCGCCTGGCACGGCGAACTGTACGAAAAGTACAGTGCCGTCCACACGTGCCAGTGCCTTTCCTTCAGCTGCTACCGCTTCAATCCTGACATTTTCCAGGATGATGTCCTTCTTGTTCCTTCTTGACATTTCTGAAGACCTGTTTCTTTTCCGTGACCGGGTGTATCCGGCCTGTCTGATTTAGTTTTTGTTTTTGGCAAGTGCCTGTGAGACATTGATCATGAAGTCGCCCATTGACTCAAGTTCGGAAAGCACGTCCATATAGTAGACGCTTGTCTGGTAGTTCTTTCCGTCATGCTCGATGTTGACGATCTCTTCCTCCCTGAGGTTGTTCCTCATCTCGTTGATGTTCTGCTCAGCATCGTAGGCGTTGGATATGTCCTTGAGGTTGTCGTAGCCGATGTTGAGATTGTTGATCATGGCTACATAAGCCTTGTCGACAAGGTCTGTCATGATGCCGAGGGTACGCAGCTCCTCGCTGTCGAATACCTTGCCGTGGGCATTCTTGCGGGAGAGGATGCGGCTGATTGCTTCACCGGAGTCTCCGAGACTCTCCAGCTCGCTGATTATCTTGTACATGGCTCTTATCTGAGCCTTTGAGTCCTCGCTTATGTCTTCTTTAGAAAGGGAGTTCATGAACGTGGCTATCTCGTATTCGATCCTGTCGGATATCTCTTCGTATTTGACGAGCTTCTGTCTGTATTCCTCGAATTTGTCCGGCACCTGTTCATTGATAGCGAGCTTCACGTATCCTAGTCCTTTCCTTGATATTTCGGCGAAATGGACGATTTCCTTCATAGCCTGTTCTATGGAGATTTCGGCTGTCGCAAGATGTCCGGCATTGATGTATTTGAGCTTGAATGTTTCTTCCTCTGGCTTGGCCGGGCTCTTTATGATGAACATCACAGCCTTGACAATGAACGGTATGAACCATATCAGTATGCAGGTGTTGATGAGGTTGAACATCATGTGCAGCATCGCGATACCGTAGAGGGCCGCGGTGGACTCTGCAGTCTGTTCTCCTCCGATTTCACCGGCGAATGTAGTCACGGTAGTAGGATCAGGGTAGCCGATGAGCACTATGAGCTTACCTATGAATGAGAGGAACGGCCTGAAGAATATGAGTGCCCAGATGACACCGAACACGTTGAACATCGTGTGGGCGAGTGCGGCCCTCTTTGACTGGACGTTGCCGACTGCCGCTGCGATATTGGCTGTAATTGTCGTACCTATGTTTTCACCCATTACCATGGCTGCAGCCATCTCGAACGGTATCCATCCCATGTTCAGCATGATGAGGGTGAGTGCAACTGTTGCACTGGAAGACTGCAGTATGAGGGTCAGGAGAGTACCGAAGGCAAGGAAGATGAGCACTGACCAGAATCCGAGATCTGTCCATCTGGCGATGAACGAGAGCACTTCCGGATGTGACTCAAGGTCAGGTACCGATGACTTCATGAAAGACAGCCCGAGGAAGAGGAGGGAGAAACCGATGATGAACTCTCCGATGTTCTTTGTCTTGCTCTTCTTTGACATTGAGCATATGAATCCTACTGCCATGAGCGGTATGGATATGACCGATATATCCATCTTGAAGCCAAGAAGTGAAATGAGCCAGGCGGTCACCGTCGTACCGATGTTGGCTCCCATGATCACTCCGACAGCCTGGTTAAGTGTGAGGAGTCCGGCGTTGACAAAGCCTACGACCATTACGGTAGTAGCGCTTGAGGACTGTATTATTGCAGTGATTCCAAGTCCTGTGAGTACACCCTTGAACGGGTTGGATGTCATGGCAGCAAGGAATGACCTCAGTTTTTCACCGGATGCCTTCTGAAGGCCGGAACTCATCGTGTTCATTCCGTAGAGGAACATTCCGAGGGCTCCTATCAAAGTCAGAATCTGTAGTACCATTTTTCTGTAATTTGTATTCTAATATGTCTTGTCTTTCTGCCTGTGTGCTGTATATTTCTCTGTAAATCAGCAATATGTCTAAAACAAAACAGGGGAGACGGCATACATCTGCCATCTCCCCATAAGAGTTTCAAATCATTAATATAGAACGCAATTTGCTTGATTTACTTTTCATTGTCACAATTTGTGTGCGCAAATTTATCCAAATATTCGGATAATGCCAACTTTCATTAAAATTTTGTTTGTCATTCCTGAAGTATTTATCCATGATCAGCTCAGGCAACGGATTCCGGTGGAATGCTGGCGGAAGGGCATGAGTAAAATATTTAAGTTAACATAATATAAATTGTGTGACTAAATGGGGCTGTTAGAATCGGCTCGCCGGAGACATACTGATATTGGCAGTTTATGTAAATGTGTTATCTTTGCAACAATAAGAGTTATTGCCGGATAGATACTCCGGAAGTTTAATTACAATATCCTCTGCTTATGAAATATCCATTCTTACGGAACGTCTTTTCAGGTGCTGCATTATGTGCTGCATCTTTGATGTTATCGTGTACCAATGAAAACTACGACCTTGACAATGGCATAGACACAACTGTCGGTATCGACGGAAACATTTCCTTGCCTATAGGCAGTACAAGCAACATAGCGGTCAAAGATTTCCTTGAGATCAGTGACGGCTCCATCGTGCAGGCAGATCCTGTCTCCGGGGACTATTCAATAAAGATTGTCAATACGGATCCTATGGTCGAGAACATAACCCTTGACCGGATAGATATCGGTCCTGAGGATCTTATGAATGACGGCGGCGTAGATATGGAAATCGATGTATATTCAAGGGTAAAGAATGCATATGACATCAATCTTCCTGACAATACTCCTGTTTCGGATATGGAGCTGAAGGAAGTGAAGGCTTTTGAGGAACCGGAGATCACTGTGCCTGTCGAGATTGATGAAGATGTGAGCGAGATGGCTGATATCCTCAAGGCTGTAGGAACAGTATTTCTTGATGCTCCAGCTTCAATTGATTTCACAATTCCCGAAGGCGCTGTTACATACAACAGCGGATTTTCGATTGAATTTCCTGAATATATAAAGATTTCTGTTGATGCCGGAGTTACTCTTGCAGAAGTCCGGAACGGCCATATCCTGTACTTCAAGCAAGATTTCAGGACAGCAGTCGGAGAGACTATCTCTGTCCCTATACATATCGACGAGCTGGATATCAGGTCCCTCCAGGAGGATACTCACGGACAACAGGGCCTTGTGGACGGAAGGATATTTGTCGATCAGAATGTATCGTTGAAGGATGTATATTTTGATATAGTTGCTTCTGACTTCGGTACAGTGCTCGGTGATATGCCTGAGAGTGTCAATATCTCCGTTACCATGAATGTACACAGTGCGGATGTAAAGAGCGCTACAGTGGTGATCGACCCAGATCTTGTCATTGAAGACCAATGGTTTGAGTTCTCTGGCCTTCCGGATTTCCTTACTGCTGAAGGTAATGTCATTGATCTCTATAATCCGGCCATTGTACTAAGTGTAGGCAACACTTCCCCATTCTCTGCACTTGTCTATGCCGAACTGAATGGTACCGATGAAGCCGGCAGTCCCCTCCTCCCGGAGTCTGTGGTCATCGGATCGACGGACAGGAATTCTCCGGATGCAATACTTGTGCAGCCAGGAAATACAATGATATATATTTCAGCCAGAGGAACGGATCTTTCGGCTGTAACCCAGCCTGAAGGCTATAATCCCCCACTCAATGTAGTCGCTGAAAATCTGTCTGCCCTGCTCAAGAGCATCCCGTACGAAATGGAGCTCAAGAATATAAAGGTCATGATTCCTCATGAAGGCAACCAGACCGACGGATATGCTGATTCGGATTATGTGGAGATAGATTATCCTGAAGGCAGTTCAGGCATCGTATATGATTTTTCATTGGATTATGAAGTAAATATTCCGCTTTCTTTCGGTGAAGAATTCAGGATAAGCTATCCTTTTGATATATCGGGAATCAGCGGCAGTCTTGGAAATTCTTCTGAAAACAATGGCGACAGTTCCGGAGAGGGCACCACTGAAGGAGGCAGTACAGGTGGAGGAAACAGCTGGGATGTCGAGATAAGCAGGCTGGCGATCAACTTTACACTTGTCAATGCCCTGCCTCTCGAAATGAGTATTGACGCTGTTCCTATTGATGCCGATGGCAACGAGATACCGCAGTCGTCAGGACTTCAGATCTCTGTCTCTGCCAGCGACGGAGGCAAGGCAACTGCAGCAGCCGGCACAATAGGAAATGAAGCAGCTACCAGGTTGTCTATCACCGGACATGTTGACGGAGAATCATTGAAGCTTCTTGACGGATTCAGACTGAACATATCCGCATCAGTTCCGGCTGAATTTGCCGGGGTATGCCTGAACGAGGGCCAGTATTTCAGGATTGCGGACATGTCAGCCTCAATTCAAGGCAACGGCACCATAGAACTGAATTTATAGAAAACCGGAAACTTAATACAAGAAATCGAATCGCTATGATACATATTGGAACAATCAAGAAGATCATAATATCTGTGCTGGCCTTGTCCTGTGCAATGCCGGCATTTTCCCAGACTTTCAATTCCGGCTATTTTACAGAGGGATACAAGTACAGACACCGGCTCAACCCTGCTTTTGCAAGCACAAGAAGCTACTTTGCGTTGCCTGTAGCTGGTAACATTTCTGTCTCCACCGAGAGCAAGCTAGGCATCAGCACTCTGCTCTATCCATATGAAGGAAAGCTGGCTACATTCATGCATCCATCAGTGAATGCAGATGATTTCCTCGGCAGGCTGAACAAGAACAATATCCTTGAAGTGGACATTAACTCGAATCTTTTCACTGTAGGCGTCTGGGGAAAGAGAGGATTCACTACTGTCGAATTGAATATTCGTTCCATGACTTCAGCAAACCTGCCAAGGGATCTTTTTGATTTCATGAAGAACATAGGAGCCAAATCAACCTATAACATAAGCAATTTCGGTGTCAGGAGCCGTAATTATACCGAGTTGGCAATCGGCCACTCACATCAGATAACTGAGCACCTGAACATCGGAGCCAAGGTAAAGCTGCTTACCGGGATTGCCAGTGCAGATGTAAAGGTCGACCGTATGGATCTGACTATGAATGAAGATAAGTGGAGTATCGTCGCCCAGGGAACAATGAAAGCATCTGTCCCTACCCTAGATATTCCGCTTAAGCAAGGGACCAATGAACTTGATTTGAGCAATATATCTTTCGGCGAAAACTTCAGTCTGAGCAATATCCTTTCCGGAATCGGTTTCGGTGCCGCTGTCGATCTTGGTGCTGAATACAGGTTCGGAGGTGTACTTAAAGGGCTGAATATCTCAGCGGCAGTGCTTGATCTTGGATTCTTGTCATGGGGGAACGGAATCAAGGCTTCCGCCGGGGAAAACAGCTGGGAGTTTACTGGTTTTGATGATATCTCATTTGAAGCAGGCGACGAGAATTCCATTGGAAAACAGTTTGAGGCTCTTGGCGGAGAACTTGCCCAGATGGTAAGATTCAACAGCAATGGAAAGGGAAGTTACAGTGAGATGCTTACCTGTACTGTCAACCTTGGTGCTGAGTATGAGATGCCGTTCTACAGGAAGATGTCTGTCGGGGCGCTTTATTCCTCAAGAATAGCAGGTGCATATTCAAAGAATGAAGGCCGCTTCTTCTTCAATATAGCTCCGACCAGATGGTTCGGCCTGTCTGCCAACTACGGCATATCCAATTTCGGGTCATCCCTAGGTGCTGTCCTCAGTCTTGATTTCCCGGGAATCGGCCTTTTCGTAGGAAGCGACTATATCTTCTGGGATGTGACAGCTCCTGTTGCTGCGCTCAAAGGCATCGGACTTCCTTACAAGAACCTGAATGTCAACCTGAATTTCGGCATCACGTTCAATCTGAGCCGTTACAGGACATTAGGAGACTGGCGATAGCATCGTTGGTGGAATCCAGTCCATATGACATCCTGACCGTATTATAGAATGAAAAAGAGAGTGTCCTTTTGGGTCACCCTCTTTTTATTCAATGATTCAGTGTCGGACCTGCCGATAACTTCAGTTACTCTGGCTTTCCCAGTCATTCTGCCATGAGGTCGGCGATGGCTTTCATATCGCATTTTTCAGCGGTATAGCCCTGCGGGAATGATATGCCTTCAGAAATCAGGCTGAATCCCTGTTTTGTGGCCATCTCATTGAGCAGACGAACACTTGCTCCTGCCCATGTGAATGAACCGAATGCGAAGAAACGCCTGTTCTTTACGAGTCTTGCGCCCACTCCGTACATGAAGTTGTAGACAGGCGGGAAGATGTCGTTGTTGTATGTAGGAGCTCCTACCGCGAGCGTATCGTATTTGAAGAGATCCCTGTAGGCATATGAGACGTTTTCAGTGCTGAGGTTATGCAATGCATATTTCACTCCCCTTTCGGCAAGAGCTGCCGCAAGAGCCTTTGCTGCCTTTGCTGTATTTCCGTACATCGATGCGTAGACAATGCATACTCCTTTGTCTGCTTCATATTTGCTCAGCTTGTCGTAATATGATACGACATCGGTGACATGTTTTTCCCAAACCGGTCCATGGGTGCTGCATATCCTGCTGATCTCCAGACCGGAAAGCTTCTTGAGAGCAGCCTGGACAGTCTGCCCGTATTTGCCTACGATATTGGAGTAGTACCTTGTCATCTCATCCTTGAACTCTGCGAAACAGTCAGCTGACTTGTCGAGCCATCCGCAGAGATGAGCTTCTGAATCAGTAGGATTGCCGTCAATCGCTCCGAATGTACCGAATGCATCACCAGAGAAAAGGGTCTTCTCTTCCGACAGGTAGGTGACCATGGTCTCAGGCCAGTGGACCATAGGTGCCATATAGAATGTAAGAGTGGAATTCCCTAGACTCAGGGTATCCCCTTCCTTTACTACGTGTATGTTGTCCGTGATGCCATAATAGCCTTTTATCATCGGTACAGCCTTGGCATTTGTGACTATGCGTATGTCCGGATATGCTTCTCGAATGTTTTCCATCAGGGACGAGTGGTCAGGCTCCATATGGTTCACTATGAGGTAATCTATTTTCCTTCCGCCGGCCTGCTCTCGTACATTGTCAAGGTATTCCTTGCAGAAGTCCGCCTCAGCAGTATCAATCAAGGCTATCTTTTCATCGATGACCAGATATGAATTGTAGCTTACTCCGAAAGGAAGAGGCCACATTCCTTCAAAAATTACCTTGTGGTGATCATTGACACCTACGTATCTAATCCTGTCTGAAATTTTTCTTTCCATATCAGCAATAATTATGGTTTTGATGACTTTTATTCCTGTTTTCGGCCGGCTTTTGAGCCGGAGGGCAAATGTACATATATTTTTGGAGATATTGAACAATCAGAGTATCTGTAGAATGGAGGATTCAGAAGTTGAGCCCGACGCCAAGCATTACGGCGTTGTAGAAGGCCTGGCTCCTGCGGATCCTGTCCGAAGGTACCTGAACCATATCGCCTTCGGAAAACTCTGTTATCTGCGGGTGCGTATATATGCTCCGTAGAGACAGCATGAAATCCAGTTTTGCGCTTTTCGTGAGGCTGATCCTGTATCCAGCGCCTATCTTGGCTACAGGAGAAAACCTCGCTACTGTCCCTGTACCTATCCCTGTACCTCCGTCAATGAAGGAAAACCATCTTGCCTTCAGCGGATCTCTGCCGAACAGGAACGTAAGTCTCAGTGAAAGCGGCATGACGGTCTCTCCCCTGCTTATACCGCTGATGCCGAAGCAGAGAGCCATATTCATATGCCTGCCGATATTGTATCCTGCATTCAGCAGGAGTTCTCCGTTGACTGCCGGTCTGCAGTCCGATCCTCTCCTGTCTACCCTATAGCCGTCAGCAGCTATGTAATTGATGTGCGAATATGATATAGCCGACAGTATGCAGTTTCCTTCGAGGCCGAAGGTAAACCTGGGAAAGTCACGTACTGGCTCATCCGCTGCCGCATCCATGACAGCAGAAGCGATTATGACGGATATGAGCAGAAACTTTCTCATCTGTTTAGAATTCGTATCTTATGCCGAGCTTCGGGGATATCGACTGCAGTATGATTCCCGAACGGTAAAGGTCAAGGTTAGGGATTCCTGATCCATAGCTTATATGTGTGGCTAGGCAGGGAGTGAAGGATATGGAGATACATACAGGTACTCTGAAGCTGAATTCGGCACCTGCATTGCCGCATATCCCTGCCATTATCCCGAATCCACTTTTCATGTCCCGTACATATCCTGCCGTGAATCCCGGGCCTGCGAACCATCTCAGCGTAAATGTATCTGTGCTGGCTGTAGCCAGTACATAATCCATTGTATAGCTTATCCGTACTCCCGGCAGTCTGCTTTGTCCCGTCAGTACATCCTGAAGGTCTGCCGCAATTGTAATGTCATGGAATGCCGACCGGGACAGAGTGTATTTCTGAAGGCTGATCCCGATGCCCGTGAAAGCAAATTCTGCCCCGGCTGCCTTCATCATGCTCTGGGCGGAAATCTCCGCCTGTCCTGCGGTGACGAGGGAAACCAGAAGCACAATTATGCTCCTTAACCTGTTCATCCTTGAATTCCATGCAGATTTTTCTGCATGTGCTTCATGCTGTGGCCGAAGAAGTCCCTGTAGCCGACATGCCTGAATCCCAGCCTGAGATACAAGGCTTCGGCCTTAGGGTTGTCGAAATCTACTATAAGCCCGGCTTTTCTGAATCCGAGGCCGGATGCCTTTTCAAGAATGGCCTTGAAAAGCATTGATCCTATACCGAGCCCCCTTGCCCCGGGATCGACGCCGGCCGAGTCTATATAGAACTCCCCTGCTTCAGTTTCAGTAACATTGCCGAAGCTGCTGTCTTCGGATGGGAACCTTCTGCTGAAATCATCAAGGACAGGACGTTTGAGTACTTCGTACATCGCTCCGTCATATCCGCATATCGTCCCGGCAATCTTTCCTCCATCCACAGCTACAATATTGTTGCGGTAGCTGTATAAGGTATCTTCGGCTTCAACATATCCTGTTATGATTTCTGCGAGCATATCTTCAGTCATCCCGGGGCTCATGGCGAGGAATGACTCTATAGGCCATGCCATCATCAGCAGTCTGGCGACAGCCGGGGCATCAGCCTTTGCAGCAGGTCTTGTAACAGCTTTTTCCATCCTTTATACGTATTTGAATTCCATATAGGTGGCTCCAAGTTCTTCCTTGAAGCTGCCGCCGATGAAAGCAACGAGATCGCCTTTGCTGATTTTACCGTCATCAAGCAGCATTTCTATCGACTTCTTTACAAAGTCTTCTTTGCTCTGCTGGATCTCGAACTTGTATGCATAAATGTCATATGTCAGGGCGAGCTCCCTCATCGTATATGCATTGTAGCACATGGCATATATAGGTACCTTAGGTCTGAATTCAGCAAGGTAGCGTCCTGTACGTCCTGTCCATGTGTCGAAGATGATGGCCTTTACCGGAAGGTACTGGGTGGATTCGACCAGATTCTTTGCAAGGACTGCAGCTATCGGCTTGAGAGCCTTGTCAAGGTTGAGCTCAAGGGAGATGTCGCTTGATTTCTCTGCTTCCAGTGCGATCCTGTTCATGGTCTTGACAGCTTCAATCGGATATTTTCCGTTGGCTGTCTCGCCGCTGAGCATGATGGCATCAGTGCTCTGGAAAATGGCGTTTGCAACGTCCGTCACCTCTGCCCTGGTCGGACGAGGGTTTTCTATCATGCTGTGAAGCATCTGCGTTGCGATTATCACCGGTTTCTTGCGGAGACGGCATGTATGTATCATTTCCTTCTGGACAAGAGGTATCCTTTCGGCCGGGATCTCGACTCCAAGGTCTCCCCTTGCTACCATTACTCCATAGCAATATGAAAGAATGTCGTAGAGATTGTCGATGCCCTGCTGGTTCTCGATCTTTGAAATGATCTTGAGATGGCTCTTGTTTTCATCAAGTATCTGCTGGATTTCCTTCAGGTCATCCCTGCTGCGTACAAATGAGTGTGCGATGAAATCTATGTCGGCATCGATTGCCCAATGGACAAATTTCCTGTCCTTTTCGCTCAGGGCAGGCAGAGCGATATGTACATTAGGCACATTTACACTCTTCTTCCCTTTTATTATACCCTTGTTCTGTACTTCGCACAGGAGTTTGCCGTCGTCTTTTCCGGTGACGAATAGGTCTATGGCTCCGTCGTCGATAAGAACGTGCGCTCCGACAGGGACATCATTGACAAAATTGCTGTATGTGGTATAGAGTACAGTATTTCCGCTGATCTTGTCCGGGCCGTTGTGCACCTCGATCCAGTCCCCCTCCTCTACCATGAATCCTTCGGCAGGATCAGTCGGTGTCAGCCTGACCTCAGGGCCTTTCGTGTCGATCAGTATGGCTATCTTGTCAGAGACTTTCCTGACATTGTCCACTATTTTCTGGGCCCCCTCTATGGAGGCATGGGCTGAATTGATGCGGACTACATTCATGCCGCTTTCATATAGCTTCTGTATGAACGGTACATCACATCTGATGTCTGATATAGTGCAGATGATCTTTGTCTTTTTCGTTAACATTTCATGAGTTTTAAATCCCGTGCGAAAATAGCAAAAATATTGCATTTCCGGTCATTGGATCAGTCTCTGCCGGCCTTTCTTTCCCTATTTTTACCTGGCAATTTCCCGAAATTTTCCTAAACATTTTTGTTATAAGTCATAACAATAGTGTTTTATATATTTTATATCAAATAATTATATAATTTGAAAAATAAAATGAGTTCTGATGCGTTTTCTCGTCATGCTTTTGTATTTTTGCATGATCAAGAAAGGTTGATATGGATTTGGATGACAATATAGGAAGAAGCCGGATGCTGCCCCCACTGCCGGAGAGGATGCGTCCGCATACATTGGACGGCTACGTCGGGCAGAAGCATCTGGTCGGAGAAGGCGGGGTGCTGAGGCATATGATCGAGACAGGCAATCTTACCTCTTTCATACTTTGGGGACCTCCGGGTGTCGGCAAGACGACCCTTGCGAGGATAGTGGCCAGAAATCTGGGACGAGAGTTCTACACACTCTCCGCCGTCAGCGCAGGAGTCAAGGAAGTAAGGGAGGTAATTGACAAGGCACGCTCCGGTTCTGTATTCTCTGCCGGTGCGGCGCCAATACTTTTCATAGACGAGATACACCGCTTCAACAAGGCGCAGCAGGATGCCCTGCTCGGAGCTGTAGAGGACGGGACCATAGTTCTGGTCGGCGCCACAACCGAGAACCCTTCATTTGAAGTGAACACTCCTCTGCTTTCGCGCTGCCAGGTGTTTGTGCTCAAGAGCCTGGAGCCTGCGGACCTGCAGGAGCTTCTGGACAGAACTCTCAGGGAGGATGTTCTTCTGAAGGATATGGACATAAAGGTGACAGAGACCGAAGCCCTCTTCAGGTATTCAGGAGGTGATGCCCGCAAGCTGCTTAATATCCTTGAAATGTGTGTCGGCTCTTTTTCCGGCGACGGTCCCCGCATCATAGACAACAAGCTGGTCACCTCCTGCCTACAGGAGAATACTGCAATCTACGACAAGAGCGGTGAAATGCATTATGATATCATATCCGCATTCATCAAGAGTGTCAGGGGGTCTGATCCGAATGCGGCCGTATACTATCTCGGAAGGATGCTTGTCGGTGGAGAAGATCCGCTTTTCATAGCCCGCAGGCTCTGCATACTTGCGGCTGAAGATGTAGGTCTTGCCAATCCGAACGCTCTCCTGCTGGCAAATGCCTGTTTCCAGACTGTACATAATATAGGTATGCCGGAAGCGAGGATACCGCTTGCTGAGACAACGATATATCTCGCATCGTCGGCAAAGAGCAATTCTGCCTATATGGCGGTCAACAAGGCGATGGAGCTCGCTTCAAAGACGCAGACTTCGTCTGTCCCGCTGTATCTCAGGAATGCCCCGACAAAGCTTATGGAAGAGCTGGGGTACAGTGACGGCTACAAATATGCCCACGATTACCCCGGCCATTGGGCAGACCTGGAGTTCATGCCGGCCGATCTTGCCGGTACCTGCCTTTATGAGCCGGCAGACAACAAGTCCGAGAATGCCCTTGCTGCAAGGCTCACTTCACTCTGGCCTAAGTATTACGGCAAGAAATGAGCTGTGGCAGGCAATGGCAATGTGCTGAAGATCAGTTGATGAAATAGATTGTCTCGCATCAGAAAGGATAGCCGACACCGAAGTGTACAGCGTAGTTGCCTCTGCGCAGCCATTGCTGTGGCCCGACCCACCGGTTGTCTGTCCTGGCCGGATCATGCACCCTCATGCCCATGTCAAGCCTTAGCAGCAGAAAGTTCAGGTCAAGCCTGATGCCTGCGCCCCAGTTCATGGCTATGCTTTCACCGAAGTTTTCCCATGTGAACTTAGATATAGGTACATTGTCGGCTGAGCCGTTGTCACGTATTGTCCAAACGTTTCCTGCATCGATGAATAACGCTCCGGCAAGTTTCCAGAACATCTTGAACCTGTATTCAATGTTCGCTTCAAGCTTCATGTCTCCTGTCTGGTTCGGGATGATGAATGTCGTGTCCATAGGAGAAAGTCCCGGCCCGACAGCCCTTGCCTGCCATCCCCTGAGGCTGTTTGCACCTCCGGCATAGAAATGCTTTTCAAACGGGAGAGCCGTGGAGTTTCCGTATGCGTAGCCTGCCCCGGCAAGGAATCTTGTGGCTATGGCCTGGCCCTGGTTGCGTCCGAATACCCATGTCCTGCCGACAGAGATTTCTGTCTTCACATATTGTGAGAACGGAGTGTTCCAGATGATTCCGGCTCCGGTCTCATCGCGTTTCATCAGAGGCTTGAACGCACTCAGAAGATTACCTGCTATGTCGACCTGCAGCCTTGTATAGAAATATGTCGACTTAGGGTTGACGTCGGTATTTGTAGTGTACTGCAAGGTCACTCCGGACCCGATGTCGAAGTGGTCCTGATAGGAATTCCTCATGAACGGGTCGTTCCTGAGACTGTTGTAGAAGCCCTCGTCAAGGTCGAACAGCCTGACAATGTTGAGTTGGAGAGGATAGAACTGGTAGAAGAGCCTTCCCTTTATGTTTCCGCTGTAGCCGAATGACGTGGAGATGATGTTCCTTGTATATTCAGGACGGTTCTGATAGTTGTAGGATATATTGAGGTCAGTCCTCGGGACTGCTCCTGTGAAATACCTGTATGGAAGGAAAAGGAATTTAGGGAAACTTATTCCGGCCGATACTCCGAATTCATTTGACCTCGTGTCATCGTTCGGACGGAACTGGAAGTTGCCCATGAAGCTCAGGTTGAGCCATTCTCCTCCACGGAAGATGTTCTTGTGGAAATATGAGAGCTGAGGCGAGATCCCGAAGAGTCCGGATGAGTTGGTCGAGGCCTCTGCATTGATCTTGAAGCCCTGCAGCCTTGATTTAGTGAGGTTTATGTTGCAGTCAACCACGCTAGTGTCACTCTGTGTCATCTCCACATTGACGCTGCTGAACGTATTGAGGGAAGATATCCTGGAATATGTGTTGTTGACTTCACTCTCACTGTATCTGTCTCCCGGCCTTATGGTATTCAAGTTCTTCAGGACCCTATCCCTGAACTTCAGGTCATAGGGATATGTTATCGTCACTTCACCTATGCTGAACCTACGGAACGGACGTGCATCCTTTGCGGTCTCGTTCCTGGTGTATTCGTTTATGTTCATCTGGAGAAGTACGGAATCCGGACATGACAGTGTGTCTGCTACAAATGATATGTAGTTGCTTGAAAATCCGTAGAATCCGTTGTCCCTGAAATATCTGCTCGTCTGGTCGGCCGTCTTCTCAAGATCGGATTCTGCAAGAAAATCCCCTGTCTTCACCGCGATGAGGGTCGAATCGGCTTTGAAGACATCCTCAAGCTCACCTTCAGGTATGCTGAATGTTATTTCCTTTATCGGGAATCTTTTCCCGAGAGTAATGGAATAGTCCACTTTGACCCGCCTTTTACGGACTTGTATCCTGGTGTCTACCTTGGAGTTATAATATCCCATATAGCTTAGGTGGTCCGTAATGTTCTCGACTGAGCTCTCTACAAGATCAGGATCATAGACCACAGGAGCCTCTCCTATCTTCTGGACAAACTTGTCCCATCCCTTACCTTTCCCGTTGGACCAGTTGTAGATGTTGAGAAAAGGGTTCCACCCGAAGATAAAATATGAATTCGGCGACTGCTTGATGTACGGCTCTATGTTGTTTGTATTGAAATGCCTGTCGTTGGTGACAGTTATCTTGTTCTTCTGGAGCCTGTATTCCCCGTCCTGAAGGACACGTGTAGTGCTGCAGGAGAAAAGGAGAATGCCGGCAGCGGCAAGATGCAGGAATCTGTATATGTTTTTCAAGAAAATTCTCATTCCAAGGGAAATGCAAGGTAACTTATCCCAATCCAAAATCATACAAATTTATTCCATTGGAGAGGAATATCAAAATTTTAGCAGAAATATTTATCTTTATATCATATATGTGATATATTTGCAACCGGAAAAAAACGATCCGCCTCAGGCGGATATGTGTCAAAACAATAAATGTAACTTAATTGCATAGGCAGAAATGAAGAACAAGTACATTGATCTGATTGAGCAGACCTTTGAATTCCCGCAGGATGAATTCCGGGTAGAAGACGGGGAACTGTATTTCCATGACATCAACATGATGGATATAATCAACCAGTACGGGACTCCTCTCAAGATTACATATCTTCCGAAGATATCATCCCAGATACAGAGGGCAAAGAGAATGTTCAACGTGGCGATGGCAAAGGCCGACTACAAAGGCAAATACCATTACTGCTACTGCACAAAGAGTTCTCATTTCGAGTTCGTGATGCGTGAAGCACTCAAGAACGACATCCATATAGAGACATCTTCAGCCTTTGACCTCAATCTAATAGAAGCGCTTGAGGCAGAAGGGGTTGTCAACAAGGATCTCTATATCATCTGCAATGGATTCAAGAAGTCATCCTACATTGAGAATATAGCTGATTTTGCAAACAACGGCTGGCACAACATCATACCTATCCTTGACAATATGAATGAACTCAAGGACCTTGACGAGCATATAAATGTCCCAGTAAATATAGGTGTGAGGATTGCTTCTGAAGAGGAGCCGAACTTTGAATTCTATACTTCAAGGCTGGGAATACGATACAGCGACATACTTCCGTTCTACGAGAATGTGATAAGCAAGAACGACAAGTTCCACCTGAAGATGCTCCATTTCTTCATAAATACCGGAATCAGGGATACCGCCTATTACTGGAATGAACTTGCGAAGTGCGTCACTGTGTACTGCGACCTCAAGTCCATCTGTCCTGAGCTCGACAGCCTGAACATAGGCGGCGGACTTCCGATCAAGAACTCCCTTGCCATGGACTTCGACTATGAATATATGATTGAGGAGATTGTCCTGCAGATCAAGACCATGTGCAACGCTCGCGGAGTAGCGGAGCCGAACATCTTCACGGAGTTCGGAAGCTTCACTGTCGGAGAGTCAGGTGCGACAATATTCCAGATACTTGACATGAAGCAGCAGAACGACAGGGAAAGATGGTACATGATCGACAATTCTTTCATGACTACCCTTCCTGACACCTGGGGCATCAAGCAGAGGTTTATCCTCCTGCCTATCAACAAGTGGAACGAGAAGTACCAGAGAGTCTTCCTCGGAGGCCTTACCTGCGACAGCCAGGACTACTACAATGCTGATGCACATGCAAATGCGATCTTCCTCCCTATCATGGAAGACAGGAACGATCCTCTCTATATAGGTTTCTTCCATACAGGAGCATATCAGGAATCGATTTCAGGCTACGGCGGCATCCAGCATTGCCTCCAGCCTGCGCCTAAGCACATCATTATCGACAGGGACGAGAACGGTGACTACACCACCAAGCTCTTCAGCAAGGAACAGACCTACAAGTCGATGCTCAAGATTCTGGGATATTAGGATGTCACGACAGGTATGCCGGAAATATCAAATAATGAGATAAAGAAGATCCGCTCACTTTCTTCCAAGAAATTCAGGGACGGATACGGACTTTTTACTGTTGAAGGGGAAAAGATGGTCGCAGAGGCTGTCTCTTCCTCTTTTTCGGTTGAAAAGGTCTATCGCAGGGATGAGATCGGAGAGGATGCCATGGCTCGTATCAGCCAGCTCTCCTCCCCTTCTCCAGTGCTTGCTGTAGTCAGGAAGCCTGAGGGCATCAAGCTTGATACAGAAGCCGCAATCATGGCTGCGCTTTCCAGAGGCAGGGGCAGCTGTTCCGGACTCTATCTTGCTCTTGACACAATACGTGATCCTGGCAATCTGGGGACTATCCTGAGGATAGCAGACTGGTTCGGGATAGATGCTGTGTTTGCTTCCCATGATACTGTGGATCTCTTCAATCCGAAGGTCGTCCAGTCCACTATGGGGGCGATATTCAGGGTGCGTTTCCATTATACAGACATACCTCTTCTGGCAAGGACAGTCCTTGATGCCGAAGGAAAGGTCTACGGTACCTTCCTGGACGGAAAGGACATCTATTCGAGGGACCTTGACTGCGGCAAGGAATCTCCGGCCGTGATAGTGATAGGCAACGAATCGGAAGGGATATCTGCTGAGGTCGCGGCACTTGTTTCCGACAGGCTGTATATACCTCCGTATCCGGCAGATGATCCCGGGTCTGAATCCCTGAATGCGGCTGTCGCCACAGCCGTCACTGTGGCTGAATTCAGGAGACGTTCAAGACAAATCCGGAAATAAATCCCTGATTGAAGCAAATAATCTGATCATTATAACTATCTTGATTACAGCAATTGATCGGACCACATAAGAAACGGCACATGAATACAATCGAACCTGTAAATCTGAAGGAACTTCACGAGACTGATTTTGAATCCCTTATCAAGTTCAGGATCAGAAAGATACTTATGATCTGCAGCCATTATGACGCCTTCATCCTCGAAGAGGACGGGCAGATTGATGTGCAGATCTACAGGGAATATATCGAGCTCAACCTGAGCAATCCCCCTCAGTTCGTCTGGGTGACCACTGCAGCTGAAGCCCGGGATATGATTGCCAAGGATCCGGGGATCGACATGGTCATCTGCATGTACAATGTGGGCGACAAGGATGTGTTCCCCTTTGCCAACAGCCTCAAGTCTGAGGGGCATAACATACCTTTCGTCCTTCTGACGCATTTCTCGAAGGAGATATACCGCAGGCTATCGATGCAGGATACCTCAAGTGTAGACATGATATTCAGCTGGCATGGCAATACGGACCTCATCGTCGCGATTGTCAAGCTTTTCGAGGACCAGATCAATGCCGATGTAGATATCCTGCAGATAGGTGTACAGGCGATCCTTCTTGTCGAAGACTCCGTGAGGTATTATTCCACCTATCTTCCCGAGCTCTACAGAATGGTACTTCTGCAGAGTGCGGAATTCCTGAAGGAGACTCTCAACGACCAGCAGCGCAAGGCACGCAAGCGTTCACGGCCGAAGATCCTGCTGGCAACCAACTATGAGGATGCCAGGACCCTATATCAGAAATATAAGACAAATCTCCTGGGTGTGATCTCTGATGTCGGCTTTGTGCTGCATCGCAATGACCCGCCTGAGACAGAGAAGGCTGATGCCGGTATTGCTCTTGCGAGGATGATCAAGGAAGATGATCCGTACATGCCTGTCCTGCTTCAGTCTTCGCAGGAGAGCATAGCCGCTGTGGCAAAGGAACTTGGAGTAGGCTTTCTCAGGAAATACTCGAAGACCCTGATGCTCCAGCTCTCGGAATACATGAAGGAAGAGTTTGCGTTCGGAGACTTTGTCTTCAGGGACAAAAACAGGGTCGAATACGGACGTGCTGCCAACCTGAAGGAGCTTGAGCACTGCATCAAGGATATCCCCGACCATGTGCTTCTGCACAATACTTCCAGGAACATGCTTTCCAAGTGGTTCTATGCCAGAGGTCTCTTCACATTGGCTTCAAGGTTCCGCAAGGTGCAGGACAGCCACTTCGCCAGCACAGCTGAGCTCCGCGCCTATGTCTCACAGGAAATACATGACTATCATGCCCTTACCGGACGAGGCGTAATCGCCCACTTCGACAAGGACACATACGAGAAATATATATGGTTCTCCCGTGCAGGAGAAGGGTCGCTTGGAGGAAAGGCACGCGGTCTTGCTTTTCTTAACAGCCTGATACTCAAATACAGGCTTACAGACAAATATCCCGGCATCAAGGTGTCGATACCGAGGACAATAGTCGTCGCCACAGATTATTTCGACCAGTTCATCCTGGAGAACGGACTCCAGTATGTGATTGATTCGGATATATCCGACGAGGAAATCCTTTCCGAATTCGTAGCTTCCAGGCTTCCTGAGCCGCTGGTAGAAGAGCTGAAGGTATTTATCTCGACAGTAAGCAGTCCTCTTGCGGTGCGGTCAAGCTCAAAGCTCGAAGACAGCAACTATCAGCCGTTTGCAGGGGTATATTCGACTTATATGGTACCACTTACCGAGAACATGGACCAGATGGTCAGGATGCTCGGCAAGGCTATAAAAAGTGTCTATGCATCCGTCTTCTTCAATGGCAGCAGAACCTATATTCATACTACAGGTAATCTATTGAGTGAAGAGAAGATGGCTGTAGTCATCCAAAGTATCTGTGGAACTGAATATGACGGCCTCTACTACCCTATGCTCTCAGGTGTCGCCAGGTCTGTCAATTTCTATCCGATAGGAAATGAAAAGCCTGAGGACGGTATAGTAAACCTTGCATTCGGGCTGGGAAAGACAGTCGTTGACGGAGGAAGCACACTTAGGTTCAGCCCGAAGTTCCCGAAGAAGATACTTCAGCTGTCTGACCCGAAGCTTGCCCTCAGGGACACGCAGAAGACAATGTACGCCCTTGACCTGAGGCCAGGAGCGTTCAAGATATCAAAGAATGACGGCATAAACCTCACAAAGGAGCCTGTGTCTGAGATGCTCAAGACATTTGCCTATCCTGAGCTTGTGGCTTCGACATTCAGCATAGCCGACAACAGGATGGTCCCGGGGACGGGAGTACAGGGTCCGAGGGTAATTTCATTCGATTCGATATTGAAATACGGACGCTTCCCTCTTCCAAAGGTCATTTCGGATCTGCTGGAGATATGCAAGAGAGAGCTCATGAGTGATGTGGAGATGGAATTTGCCGCAGATGTGATACCTGAATCAGAAGGAAGCGAATGTGTGCTGAAGCTTCTTCAGATACGTCCTATAAGTGAATATCTGGATGACAAGGACACTTCCCTTGAAGATGTGAAGGCTGACCTGGGCAAGCTCCTTGTGACTTCTGACATGGCCCTCGGGTCAGGTCATATCATCGGAATGGACCATATCATGTATATAAGTCCGGAAGTATTCGACAGTGCCCATACAAGGGAAATGAAAGAGGAGATCGCCGGATTCAATGCCATGATGAAGAAAGAGGGACGTTCATACCTGCTTGCCGGCCCTGGACGGTGGGGATCTTCTGATCCATGGTTAGGTGTGCCTGTCACATGGGACGAGATATCAGAGGCCAGGATGATTGTCGAGTGCGGCATCCCTGGCTACCAGATTGAGCCGAGCCAGGGCACCCATTTCTTCCAGAACATCACATCTCTGGGGATAGGTTATCTTACTGTCAATCTTGCCACAGGCTCAGGCAGCCTTGATATGGAGACCATCGAATCCCTTGAATGTGTAGCCGAAGGCCGCTTTGTGAAGGTATATAAATGCCCTGCCGAACTTATTGCCTTCATAGACAGGTCGTCCAACAGGGCTGTTGTAGGTTTCTGAGTACGTAGGGTCGGAAAACATTGTCTTTACAGTCTACCGGTCCCTGACTTTTCAGGCCAGTTCGTTGTCAGGGCAGAGTCTGATGATGACTCCGTCCATCGCCGGTACAGTAACGTTGAGCACTGTATCCGGGTTCAACTTGTCTGTAGTAGGCATCCCCAGCCATTCGAAGGCATGGTCCGGGATACGGAGCTTCATGTGAGCCTCACGTCTTGAGAAATTGGCAGCAATTAGCAGAGTCTCTTCCTCGTGGTCACGGAGCCAGACGAAATGCCTGTCCTTGTCGAAGCCGTCGGAGCTGAAGTTGCAGTAGCAGAGGTCGTAGGTGCTGCCTTGGGATATGGCCTGGTCTTCAGCTGCAAATCTCAGGGCCTGGCTGTAGCGCCTGAAGACGTCTTCATCGTGACTGTTCCACAGTGCGTCGCCTGTATCCTTGGCTTCTGATGGGGATTCTGATGCTGTATTGCCATCACCAGCTGACCTGTATTTTCCAGAGTCTATCATACTGTGGAGTCTCATGACTGATTCCGGAGTCCACCAGTCGAATATGGTTGTCCTGCCGTCCTTTCCACTGAAGCCTTCTTCCTCCATGCCTTTCTCGCCGGCCTCTTCCCCGAAGTAGAGCATGAACGGAGCACGGTTGAAGAACAGAGATACGTACAGAGCCGCAAAGGAATTTGCTGCGTCTTTACCGAAGAAATCGGAGGCGAACCTCTGTTCGTCATGGTTTTCAAGGAAATTGAGCATATATGGCTGCATGTCTCCCAGTGACTGCCAGTTCTTTGTTATCCTCGTGGCAGACTGCCATAGCTCGACAGGCATGCCGTTGTCGTCCACATTCTTCTCAACTATTGTCCTGAGTGTGTCATAGAGTCCGGACTTGTCGTAGAGAAGGTCGAAGCCGACTTCCCTTATGTATTTGCGGTACAGATCTTTCTTGTAGACTTCAGCGATGAAGACAAGGTCCGGGAAGTCTTTCTTTATCTTTGCGATCAGCCATCTGAAGAACTCGGCGGGAACAAGCTCCACCATGTCGCAGCGGAACCCGTCCACCCCTTTCTCGGCCCAGAAGCGGATGATATTGTACATCCTGTCCCATGTCAGGCTGAATGTGTCGCAGTAATTGATCTTGACAGTCTCATACCAGTCGTTCTGCCCAGGTGCAGCACTGTAGCAGTTGTTGCCTGTGGCACGAGCCGGCATTTCATGGTAAGGGGTCAGGAGCTCCTGATAATTGTGCAGATATGCCTTGTACCTGTCCTTTATTAGCATCTTGATTTCATTCTCGCTTACCCCGTCCTCCGGATGAAGCTCGGATATCAGTTCCTCTGCCTTTCTTTCCGCTTCTTCGACCAGCCACTGCGGGATGATCCTGTACTCCCTGCTGAAATCCATGTCTGCGATTGCCTTGCATTCCTTGCGGAAATCCTCATCGTCAGGCAGCAGCAGTGCCTGTCCAGGATAATAGAAGAAGTCGTTTTCTTCCCTCCAGTGTACTCCCCTGTCATCATTCTCTCCAAGTACAGGCTCGTTGGCTTCCTTGTGTGACATACGGGAGATCTGGCCATAGTCTCTGGACACATGGTTAGGGACAAAGTCGATTATCACCTTGAGGCCGGCTTCATGTGTTCTCTTGACGAGGTCTCCGAACTCTTCCATCCTCTTGTCCGGGTCGTCAGCGAGATAAGGATTGACGTCATAGTAATCTTCGATGGCGTATGGGGAGCCTGCTTCTCCCTTAACAAACTGAGGATGTGATGGTGTGCATCCGTGTCCGGCCGCCTTTGTGGAATGTCGTATGACTCCGGTGAACCATACATGGGAACAGCCCAGCCACCTGATGTATTCAAGTGTCGGGCTGTCAATGTCTGAAAACTTTCCTGTCCCGTTGTCTTCCATCGAGCCTCTGCGGCGCAATCCTCCGTCAAGAGACCCTTCTGAGCTTTTGTCCCCGGTGTTCCTGTTCCTTCCCCAGAGCCTCGGAAGCATCTGGTATATTATCATTTTTTCCATATGGATGCTTTAAATTGTGGGCGGGGCAATCCCCGTATTCTACTGAGAGCTGCAAGTGTGCATTTTCAATGCCAAAAGCATGCAATTCCTTGTTAAATATATCAATAATTTGTTAAATCCACAAAGGAAAGGCTGATGCTCAGCACCGTCCTGTCGGGAGCCGCTCACGAGGCCGCGGCCGGCCACGCCTCTCAGGATCAATTGCAGTCTCTTCCTCAGCATCCATACGAAAAGAGAGAGACCGGAAGTCATGGACTTTACGGTCTCTCTCTTGATCTTTATTTATCGTCCGGCAGGAGACATGAAGGCATGCCGCTCCGGAGCAATGTCTATTCTTCAGCTGCTGGTGCTGCTTCGGTCTTTGCTGCGGCTTCTTCAGCGCTGTTACCGTTTGTGTTGGTCAGCACTACGCCGTTGTATTCGCCTGTAAGAGCATTGAGGAAGCTTTCGACCTTCTTGTTGTCTGCTGCAGATATCTTCCTGCCGACCTGGAAGCGAGCCATCTTGTTGATTGCCTCGGAGAGGGTCTTGACGCTTCCGTCATGGTAGTAAGGATATGTGAGAGCGACATTGCGGAGGCCCGGAGTCTTGAAGCGGTAGCGGTCGCGCTCAACACCTGTCTGTGCCCAGCGTCCGTTGTCACCGTCGGTAAGTCCTGACTTGAGGGTAAGGTCGCGGTCCTCGAAGTAGTTGTCGCGCTGGCCCATAAGCTCATAGGTCAGACCTCCCATGTTGACTCCAGCATGGCAGGTAGCGCAGTTGTACTCCTTGAAGAGTGCATAACCTTCGATCTGGTCTGCAGTCATGGCAGTCTTGTCTCCCTTGAGGTAACGGTCGAATGCTGAATTCGGAGTGACAAGGGTCTTCTCGAATTCTCCGATTGCATCGGTGATCGTAGCCTGGCTGAGTCCTTCAGGATATACAGCAGTAAACTCCTTGACAAATTCCTTGTCCTCAGAGAGTCTGGCCACAATCTCGTCGAAAGACGAACATCCCATCTCGACAGGATTCAATGGCGGACCGCCTGCCTGTTCCGCAAGGGTTGCTGCCCTTCCGTCCCAGAACTGGACGAAGTTGAACACTGCATTGTACACTGTAGGTGCATTTACACCGCCGAGCTGGCCCTTTATGCCTTCTGAGTAGCGTTTGTTGTCCACACCGCCTGTAGTAAGTCCGTGGCAGGTGGCGCAGGACACTGTCCCATCAGCAGAAAGCCTTGTATCGTGATAAAGGATGTTGCCGAGGGCTGCCTTCTTCTCATCGAACGGTACGCTGTCAGGTATGGGTCTGATAGGCTCGTTTGCAAACTCGGCTGCCGCAAGTGTGTTCGGATAGAACTGAGCCCTGAGCTGTCTTACAGCTTCAAGTGCGATTGCTTCCTTTGCCCCTGTTACAGAAGATCCCCAGTGAACAAGGTAATACTGTGCGAGAGGCATCGAACCGTCTGAAAGACAGCGCTCAACCTTTGCCAGATCCACCTCGTTAGGAGCCGTCCCGTTTGTGAGGGCTTCTTCGAAAGGCATGATGTCAAAGGTCGCATAGCCATCGACGATGTGTTTCGTAATCAACGACTTGGCAATCGGCCAATTGGCGTAGAAAGGCAACTTCGGATCTGCTGAGTGGCACTCTGCGCATCCTCCGTCTTCCAGAATCTGAAGAAGCTGCTCATTTGCCGTCAGGTCTGCGGACGGAGCTCTGTTGACCGCCCTGTAGATGACAGCAAGAACTGCGATGACTATCACCACCGCAATCAGAATTTTAGAACTTTTCTTCATAGCTGTTCAATTTATCAGTAATGACGTTTATTAAAAATGGCCCCAAAAATATGCAAATTTTTTGATTATTGTCCATATACATGCATGCTTTCTTGTGCCGAAGGCAGCCAGCTGACCCCGTACCAGCACATCTGCAGCCCTATAAATGCAAGGATCACAAGTATGTATGCAGCTTTCCAGGATTTCTGTCCCCTCAGTCTGAGATGTATGTATCCGAGGCAGATGCACCATGTGATCGCAGCCCATGTCTCCTTCGGGTCCCAGCTCCAGTACATGCCCCAGGCAGCCTTTGCCCAGAGTGCTCCGCTGAGCATCCCCAGAGTGAGGAAAGCCGTACCTATATATAGAAGGCTGTCGACTGACACAAGGTATCTGTCTGTCTTCTGTATGAGCCCTGCCACGGACATTATCACGGCACAGCCTACGACTGAATATGAAAACATGTAGACAGTCACATGAGGCACGAACCATCCGCTCTGCAGTGCAGGAGGCAGGGTCTGGTCGTGGATCTGTGGCATGAAGATGTTCAGGCAGATGAATACGGTTGCAAGCACTGCTGAGAACAGCATTATCCACCTGTATCTCCATCTTGCGTAGACTACCAGGCCCGAAATGGCCATGAAGAACGAGTACCAGAGCCTCGTCTCCCCCAGAGTGCGCATCGGAGGCCTGTCAAGGGAGAGCCACAGACCTATGATGAATGCAGTGTAGACGCACAGCCCAGTCAGAGAGAGTCCCAGAGCTGACTTTGGACTTTTCTTCCATGCCGCGGCTGCACCTGCAAACCACAGGATGACTGCCGCACAGGCGAAATATACGAATTCAGACCAGCTTATCATCATCTTTCCCTCCTCTTGACTTCTTTCCCGGCAGGGCCCTGGAGAAATACCATGACGGCTCCTGCAAGCAGCATCAGTATGCCTGCTGCCTCAATGTATTTCCATGGATGGCGGACAACCTGAAGGATACAGCCTTGGGCATTGAATCCTGACAGGTACAGGTCGTCTCTCCAGGACAGCCTGTAAGGGTGGTTCACTTCAAGTACAGCATCCTTCTCCCCGTCAATACGGACCGTGGCACGGTAGCTCTTCGGCGCACCGTTTTCATACGACTCCACATCCCAGTCCACGAGCTGGAACTCATGTTCAAGCGCGGCCAGATGTCCGGCCTTGTCATAGACATCGTGTGACGGGGTCTGTGCATCGGCAACAGTCCTCCAGTCCCTTGTGTCCGGACTGCCGAAAAGCCCTGCAGCAAGTGCCAGGAAAAGTCCTGCATGATTCAGGAAAAAACGCAGCTTGCGGGGCCTCGGATGGCTCATCCCCCGCAGCAGCACAAGGAAGATATGCGAGAGAAGAGCAACAAGTATCGCTATGAACCACCAGGAGCCAGTAAGTCTGGAGGCGCTGAATCCCTGCACAAGAAATGCGGCTATGGACAGACCTATCAGAGAAAGCGTAGTCTCCATCGAGAGCATCAGCTTCATGAAGGCAGAGTCCCTCTTCTCCCTGAAGAGCACCCATAACAAGGCAAGCCAGAGCAGCATGACGGCGGCATTGACAGGAAAAGCGAAGAATCCCGCCGGGAAATCTCCTGCCGCAGCCTGGACAATCACAGCAGCCGCTGCATAGCATATCCAGATCAGGAGATGTCTGCAGCGGCAGTTTCTAAGATTCATAACCGTATCCATTTTATCGTCAGTTCTTGAATACGGCTACAAATGTAGTATTTTGTTCGGATATCCGTACCATGCGGGACAGATTCATGCAGGATCAGCTTCTGTTTGCGTCAATGCGTTCGTTGTGCCTGTCTGCATCGTATCTGCTGTTGAAGCTTGTCCCGTCTTTTGCATAATATCTGGTCGGCGTATCGGAAGGCGGTTCCTTGGAAATGAACGAGACGATGTAGAGGCAGCCGACAGCAAAGACAGCCATGATTATTATCTGAAGTATGATCTTGAATATCACGATGACAAGCAGTACAGCCGAGATTATCAGACCGAGCAGGTACACTATGCTGAACACCGATACCGCGATGCCGCTGGCTGCACCGAGGGTCCTGATGTTGTCCCTGAATCCTTTGCCTATCAGCAGTGCTGTAATGAGGACTGCGACAAGAAGCACGACCAGGTCTGAAAGAGTGCCGGTCCAGCCTATCCAGTTCATGATGAGCATAAGGACTATTATCATAGGTAGGAGAAGTCCTATTCCCCAGGCTGCGGGCTTGAGGGAGATCTTCTTCCTCTGGTCTTCATCGACCCTGGACTGGTCCCCGAAGATAAGCGTGCGGTAGAGCTTCATGCTATAGAACTGCATGAGTATCACGGCAGTAAACGGTATGGCACCGATCAGCGCTCCCCAGAATCCCTGTAGATCGTCGTCGCACCACCACACCATGTCGTCACCTATCATGAAGAAGGCAAGGACTTCGAGCAGCGAAGCCGCCGCAAGGCAGGCAGGAAGTACAATCATCGCAACCTTCTTGAGAGACCTTACCCTGAGCCCTGCTATACCGGTCGCCATGCCTCCTGCAATCAGCAGCAGGATGATGATGTACGGTGTCAGAGTGGCAAAGAAGTGCGCGAGTGCCGTGTGCCGTCTCACTATCTTAGGAGGCAGCGGGTTGGTAACGTCATCGGCATTGTCGTTGCTGAAACGGACTGAATTGAACGGGATCCTGTAGTATTTCCCGTCCATCGCAAAGATGATCCTGCTGTCTTCTGAGTCGATGTCAATGCTTTCGAACTCAAAGCCGTGAGGGATCATTGCCCTTGTGGGGTCATCGGCTTCCACCCATGTGGTGTCGGCCAGAATCATCTGACGCACGGCTGTTGAATCCGAGAAAAGGAGATCCACCTGGAATTTCTGTGCTGAGGCGCTCACCTGCAGCATGACCATGGTGATCAGGAGAAGATAAAGTCTTTTCATATATTATAAAATTAAGAATTCTCATTGAACAGTTTCTTCTGGTACCTTGCTGGCTGCATCCCTACATTCTTCATAAAGGCCCTGTTGAAAGTCGACTGGGAGTTGAAACCGCTTTTTTCAGCGATTTCGGCTAGAGTCAGTCCCGGTGATTCTGCCATTATCTCCACTGCTTTCTTTACCCTGTAGTTGTTTATGAATTCGTAGAATGTCATCTGCAATGACTTGTTTAGATACTCCGACAGGTAAGTCCTGTTCGTTCCGACAGTCGATGCAAGATCCGAAAGTGTTATCTTTGGATTGAGGTAAGGTGCCTGTTCCTCCATTGCCCTCAGGAGAAGTTCTTCGATTCCAGGGATGATATCCTGCGGCTCATCCTGATCATAAACATTCTCCTGGATGTCTTCAGATCCTGGGATATCCACGACCTTATGTTTGATAGCCATGCTATATATATAGGTCCAGACGATGATTGATACAAGGAAATAGACCGAATCCCCGGCCCAGGTAGAATCCCATTGGAGGAATGTCCAGATGAACAGGCTGAAGAACAATGCCAGTATGGCCTTCCTGACCCAGACTACCGAGATTTCGCTGTCTTCTGAAAAATACTCCTTTATCCTGTTGTCCCGCTCGGATACTGCTGAAAGTATTATTATTGTTATGGCCAGACCGAATACGAAGGCAAAAAGGAACATGATGAATAGTACTGATTCGCTTTCAGTAAATGAGTACAGTAATATTCCGGCAATGAACGGGAAAAGAAACATTGCGGTCCTCAAGTGAGAGACCCAGCCTGGGGACACGGCTTCAAGGAAGAATAAAGCCATGACAGGGACATAAAGATAATCGACAAGGACTATGATATTGATGATGTAATCATTGAAATAGCAGCCTGTATCGAGAAGCACCATGTCCTTTAGCGTCAGGAATACCATGAAAAGCATACTGAAGAACAGTATGGACTTGAGGTGACTCTCTTTCCTCTCTTTGAAAACACCGATGCTCAGGATAAGGTAGAACATGGTGGCAGCACCTCTCATATAATGAGAAAGGTTTTCTGATATTTCATTCATAGGCTGGTCAGCAGCTGACAGTCAATAATAGGTTAAGATATTATCACTTAAATCTTTGTCAAAGATACAAATATTAGTTGTAATAATTGACCAGACAGTCAATCATTGCAACAAATTTTTATCAATGGAACAAAAAATTGCGTGGAAACCGGTGAAAATTTTGGCAGTTTCTTCCTTTTCGTAACTTTGTTTGCAGTGATTGGTGAAGAAAATCAGTTAAATCCTTTTCCTATGAAAAAACTATTCTATTTATTATTAATTGCCATTGTGCTGCCGATGTCGGTGACACAGTGTGATGTCACTGAGATTACTGATGCACCCCCAGATCCCGGGAAGACTGTAACCCTTACTGTCTCCAATGCAGGTATCGAGACAAGGACTTCAATTGACATTGAAGGCAATGTAGGACATGTCCTGTGGAGCGAAGGTGACCGCATCATCGTAAACGGAGAAATCTTTGATGTAGTCCCTGATGCAAATGACCCTACGAGGGCTTCAGTGTACAATGTACCGGAAAGCGGTGAATATTACGCCATGTATTGCAATCCGGACTATCCTCCTTACTCTGATGGAACAAACTATTATTTCTATTTCGCCGACCAGATCTTTGAGAACGGTACCTTCGCGCAGTATTCGAATCCTATGGTAGCCTACAGCACTTCTACGGAACTCGAATTCAGGAATATATGTGGCGTTGTCCGTCTGAGCATCACGGGGACTCAAACACTGAAGAAGCTTTCCTTCAGCAGCAATTCCGGAGAAACTATGGCAGGGTATCTTTCCGTCCCTGCCGAAGACATAGTATCCGGCAATATGCAGGACTACTACGGGGATTTCAATCCTGACTATTTACCGATTACCAGTCTTGGCATTGAGTTGGGCCCTGACGGTCTTCAGTTGGATCCATCCAGCCCTACCTATGTCTATATGGTGGTGCCTGCCCGTGTATATGAAAGCGGATTCAGTGTATCTATGGAAGACAGCGAAGGAAATGTCGGTGTCCAGAGTACTCAGAAAAGTATCGATGTGCGGAGATCATCGGTAGTGGATATGGGTGAATTCCAGTTCGCTCCCCTGTCCCCTGTCTCCATCACTGACGTGAAACCTGAGGCTACTGCAGTCGGATATACCGTAGAAGCCTCTCCGAACAGTTCCGTCATCACTGTTCTTGTCTATGCAAGTGCATGGAACGAGTATATGGATTCTGGCTATAGTGATGACCAGGCATTGGCAGGAGATATCCTTGATGCCTATGGATCAGTATTTCCTGTCGGAGCAGAAGGGGCACTGCAGCTCAGTCAGACCCAGGCTTTCAATATAAGCGGAATGTCTGGAGTAGTATCGGATACTGACTATAAGATACTTGCTGCATATTCTGACGGAAAAGCTTCCTATGGAGAAGTCGTTGTCGTGGACGTAAGGAGTGCAGTAGCAGAAGGAGAGGCTCCGGAAATCAACATTTCAGTTAATCCTACGGATGCTCCTTATAGTGAAGGTATATTCACTGTCAGAACAACAGATGCCAGCTCCATAAAATATGTTATGATGATTAAGGCATCGTATGACGAGGAAATTGCATCCGGATATGACAACAGGAGCATCGTAAACAATTATGGCCATGATCTTGACGATGCAATGGTAGCGGAGGCAAATTCTGCATCAGGTACAATGCTTCAATTCAGGTCACTAAGTTTTGATTCTGAATATGTACTTCTCATAATGGCTATAAGTGCGACCGGGGTTGATGCAATTGCCTCCTTGGAGTACAGGACAGAGGTATATCCTGGACTTGATCCTTCAAAGGAATGGGAACTTGTCTCTACGGACGGATATCTTGAATGCGGTCTTTTCTATCAGGTAGCTCCGTTCACGGTAGAGAATCTGACCATAGAGAAAATGGTCGGAGAAGACTATTTCCGGGTACTTGAGCCGTTCGCTTCATGTCCGGAACTGGAACAGGCTGGATTTGTCTATGCGGGAGCAGGTGGAATGATATTGTGTGATGCGACCGATGCTGCAAATGTGGAATTTATCATGCAGGCAAACAATCTCGGTATCTTGCATCCTGATACAGGAGGGCTTGCCCAGCTTGTGTCCGTCCCATTGCAATCAGGTTCTGGACGCTTCGGTACCTACAATGCCGGGGAGGGATATATAGATTTCGGAGATACTTACATCTATGGTCAGGGCCAGTTCCTCTACCCTATGTCCGGACCGACTATACTGTATTTCCATCGGCCGCAGTCTTCAGGAACCGGAGTGAGCACAGAGGACTTTTCAGTGTCCGAACCTATTCCCTGGTAGATTGACTGCACGAACTTCATGATAATAGCCGAAGCCGGTCCGGAAATATTTTTCGGGCCGGCTTCATTTTCTTCTGAGAATTCATCCGCAGTATCCGGAAGTCACTTCATCAGTTGAATCCGGACATCGCTTCATCAGTTGAATCCGGAAGTCAATCCATCAGCAGAATTCGGAAGTCACTTCATTTGCATTATTTGGAGAAAGGATGCCGGAAGATAGACATTATCGAAGCTGAGGCACTCCTTGAACAGAGGCGCGATCTGGCTGTCAGTGAAGCCTGCGATGCCGCAGCCTATCCTGGTGACCAGGAATTTCAGTTCAGGATGTGACTTCGCATAACTGATGAATTCATTGACGTATGGACGGATTGCTTCTACTCCGCCATGCATCGTCGGGATGGCATAGCACCGTCCTGTCCTGCCTGTACCCTTGCCCCATTCTGCACCGAAATGCCTGTAGGCTGTCCTGGCTGCTCCTCCCCCATGGTAACCTTGAAGGTTGGACCCGAAAACGAAAATCTCATTTTCCCCAAGTGAGGTGATATTGTCAGGTGATATTCTTTCCTTTTCCATGATATCAGTGTTTCTGTAATTGGATATCGTGAATTTATGATTGAATAAAGTCTATCTATGATAGGATTGTCTATTATTGGCGTGTCTTGGATCAGAACCATTTCCTGTTCATCCTCCTGAGGAAGTCCGGCGAGATGCTGTAAGGACACGAGTCCGGCAGGACAGCATCAACGAAGCAGTGCGGACAGACCGCAGTGCGTCCGTCCTTGTCGTCTATCCAGTCCAGTATCTCTTCAGGCGGGTAAGTATCCATGCAGTTGAAGCAGCCGCATCTGGTGGACCTTTTTACAAGAGACTCGTTTGCTGTGGCATACTTGTGTGCATCGGAAAGCATCCTGTTGCCCTTGCCGATGAGGCTGCAGATGGTCTCGGCAGCGGATTCCGAGAGGTGGTGGGTGGAGAAGACAATTCCGGGCCTGTGGCCGAGGTCCTCAGTGATATGCCGGAAGTATCTGTCACCGAGGAGTTCGTCCTTGTCTCCCATCAGTACATGTACCCTCTTCCTGTCTTCTTCATCGAGCTGTCTCAGCCGGGGCTCTGCAGCGGCGTAGGTCGCTGTCATCTCCGGGCTTGGAGCCGGGAGACCGTTCTGCGGCCCGAGCTTCGGGAGTTCTGCTGAAGGCCTGTAGCACGGGTTGACTGCGTACCTTTCGATCCCTGTTGTAAGGATTGTCAGAAAGCCGCCGAGGGAGCTCCCGACAAGGATATCAATGTTCTTTTCGGAGATAGTGCGTGCTATCTGTTCCAGTGCCAATGCGCAGTCGTCCTGGCAATAGTCCATGCCGAAGATCTGAGCCCCTTCAGGAAGATGCTTCTTGAGAAGGCTGAAACTGTGGCCTTCAGGCGAGCCGTTGAAGCCGTGTATGTAGAGAATTCTCATGTTGCGGGTATGTATCTTATGTAGCTAAACATGTCCAAATATAGCGATTAAGCGAGAGCAGAGGCAAATTAATTTGACTATGCCGAGCGGCAGCTATAAATGCGAACGCAGTGAGCAAATATAGAGAATTTCTATGCAAATCTGTCAGTGATGGCATTTGAAATCAATTTTCTGTACGGGAACGGAAAGAGCATCTACAGCACCTATCCGTGTCAAAGCTCCATCTTTCATTTTATTTTACTGTTTTGATGTTTACTTCTATAATTTTAATCATCTTATAAAGTTAACGAAACAAGATCAGATCCGGCTGTCCTTTTGGCAGGAAAAAGATTTAATGAATTATAAAGCTTAATAGATAAATTATTAACAATCCAAGGACTATTGCCAGAATCCATCCGAATATGGCTCCTAGACCAAAACGTATCAAAGTAGTCCATACGCCGCGTTCAAATTCTTCCCATTTCATAGTCATTTCACTGTTTTAATGTTACTTTCATTTGTTGCAGATCGACGCGAAATGCTTTTGGTGTCTCAATACATCCGAAGCAATAGACATTGTAAAGAGAATGGTTATCAAGGTGTTGAAAAACTCAGATATTTTCAGTTCTTTAGCTTTGCTGAAATTTTCGCAAATCTTCTTCTGTTGATTCCTTGAGGACAGTTTTGCGAGAGAAATTATCTAAGTGCGAAGACTAAAGCGGCTACCGGCTATGCTCCCTGAATGCCGCGATGCGGTCCCGGATGTTCTGCCTCAGGCATTCCTTGTAGAGGAAAGGCTCGCAGCTGTGGAAGTCCCCGACATTGAGGAAGCCGAGTATCGGAGCGTATTCCTTGCCGCTGTAGCCGGTGAGGACCAGGACATGTTCCTTGGGGGCTATGCGGACAGTGATGGTGTCGTGCAGGATTGCCGGAGTGTCGTCAGTGCGCCAGTTGACCGGATTGATGCAGAAGGCGCATGGAGCAGCGATGACAGGCTGGATGTATCGGACATCGCTGACGGAATTGTAGCAGACAGTCACTCCGAGGTCGTCGGCAGATTTCGCTCCCCTTATGTGCGGGGATGCGAGGGTGTCCTCTGGCGTCACCTTGTACCCGAGGACATAAGCTGCCACAAGCTTGCTGTAGACATCGTCAGGCATGACCTTGAGGAGTTCGACTACCCCCTTCCCTCCCTGGCTGAAACCGGCGAGGACCAGAGGTCTTGACGGATCCCTTTTCTGTAGGAATGTGTTGAATGCATCACGTATGTCTTCAAATGAAGTCCGGAACCTACGGCTGATGACTTCTTCGTCGAGAGTCGCCCATCCTTCGATGGTAATATGTCTGTAATATGGTGCGTAGAAATTGTTTCCTTCTCCCATATAATCAGCGATCATCGCCATTTCTGTGGCCATGTCCTTCCTGTGCTTATCATTGTAGACATCGGCATAGTGGCAGATTTCCCCTTTGTCTGTGGTCCAGTCGAATTCCCAGGTGGACACGACATAGAAAACGTCTGCCCCGGATCCGGTACTGTCATTTTCCTCGACATACCACAGGTCAGGGTCAGAATAGTCCGGTGCTTCAGGGATATAGCCTATGTCATTTCTGCCGCAGCCAGCAAGTGCCAGGCACAGTATGGCGGCAGCTGCAGCAAACATTGATAAATGATGTCTTTCCATGTTTCTTTTTCTTAAAATCAGTTGATGCGATTCGTTGAAGCTATCTTGGCCCTTATAAGCAAATGTCCGGGCAGAATTCCGGCCTGTCTGGATCCTGTTGCCATAGAGCCGATGATTTCAGTAAGCATCAGTCGGCAAATTTATGGTCTCCCTTCGGTAAATCCAATAACCAAATCACTGCTGTCCGGAGAAATTTTACCATAAAGCAGGTTGCTCGACAGAACCCGCCTCCGGAACACTAACGGGAGTTGTCGGCTGATTATAAATTTCACGGATATCCGCCCTCTGGAAGAGGACTTGTCCGATTGAGTTAGAGATAGAATGAAGACTTGGATCCAACCCGTATCGCTTCTTCGCAATGATGAGCAGAAGATA
>JADIMK010000034.1 GCA_017694785.1 Candidatus Cryptobacteroides intestinigallinarum | reverse complement strand
AATGAAAACAAATAAAACGGATATACAATGAAACTTGATGTAGTTCTCGGTCTCCAGTGGGGAGATGAAGGCAAAGGAAAGATTGTCGATGTCCTTGCAGGTCAATATCCTGTAGTGGCAAGATTCCAGGGAGGTCCTAATGCAGGACATTCACTCCATTTCGAAGGACACAGCTTCGTGCTCAGATCCGTTCCATCAGGTATTTTCAGGGACGATGCAGTCAACATCGTAGGCAACGGAGTTGTCCTCGACCCTATCACATTCAAGGGTGAATGTGAAAATATCGCCAAGACAGGAGTTCCTGTAAAGGAAAGGATACTCATTGCGAAGAAAGCCCACCTCATACTGCCGACCCACAGGCTTCTTGATGCAGCCAACGAGGCAGCAATGGGAAAGGGAAAGATCGGGTCTACACTCAAAGGTATAGGGCCGGCCTATACAGACAAGGTCAGCCGCAACGGCCTGCGCGTAGGAGATATCCTCGCTGACAACTTCATGGAAAGGTACCGCAAGCTCAAGGACCGTCATGTCAGGCAGCTGAGCCAGATGGGATATGAATGCAATCCTGATGCTGAAGAGGCATCCTTCATGGAAGCTGTCGAATTCCTCAAGGAATTCAAGCTGATTGACTGCGAATACTACGTCAATGAGACACTCAAGACCAAGCCTATCCTTGCTGAAGGCGCACAGGGATCGATGCTCGACATCGACTACGGTTCATATCCGTTCGTCACATCTTCATCTACTGCCTGTGCAGGAGCATGTATCGGACTCGGCATCGCACCTTCTATGATAGGCCATGTCTACGGAATATTCAAGGCATACTGCACAAGGGTCGGAAGCGGTCCGTTCCCTACTGAGCTCTTCGACGAGACAGGAGAAAAGATCAGGGCCATCGGACATGAGTTCGGAGCCGTTACCGGAAGACCGAGAAGGACCGGATGGCTTGATCTCGTAGCCCTCAGATATGCAGTCATGATAAGCGGGGTGACCGATCTTATCATGATGAAATCCGACTGTCTGGATTCATTCCCGGTGATCAAGGTCTGCACCTCATACAAAGTGGACGGCAAGGAAACTGATCAGGTGCCTTTCGACACATACGCCGAGATCGAACCTGTATACACAGAATTCAAGGGATGGAACAAAGACCTGACCGGATGCCGAAGCGAGAATGAGCTTCCTAAGGAATTCAAAGACTACATCAGCTTCATGGAAAGCTATCTCGGAGTGCCTATAAAGATCATTTCCCTCGGACCTGACCGCGAGGCCACAATCATGAGATAAATATCCGTCCTGGCCTTATACCAGGATATTCCGTAATCCTTGTGACAAGGATATTTTCACATGCAAACAACAAAGACAAAAATGACTGCAACAATAAAAAGATTCCTCAATGACTACGCTGCCGCAAGATGGACGGCACTCATCCTTATTGCCCTGATGATGTTCTTCGCGTATATGTTCGTGGACGTCATGTCACCGCTCAAGTCACTCATTGAAAGCCAGAGAGGCTGGGACAGCGGAGTATTCGGGACATATGCGGCATCAGAATATATACTGAACGTCTGCGGATTCCTCATCATCGCCGGTATTATCCTGGACAAGATGGGGATACGGTTCACCGGCATACTGTCAGCATCGCTGATGGTATTCGGTGCAGCTGTCAAATACATAGGTATAAGCGACTGGTTCCAGACCACAGAGCTGAATGCATGGCTTGGGACCTGGTGGACAGCCATGCCGGGCAGCGCCAAGATGGCAGCACTGGGCTTCATGATCTTCGGCTGTGGATGTGAGATGGCCGGCACCACTGTATCGAAATCTATTGCGAAATGGTTCAAGGGCAAGGAAATGGCTCTTGCCATGGGACTTGAGATGGCTATAGCCAGACTGGGGGTATTCGCTGTGATGTGGCTCTCCCCTGCCATTTCAGACAAGTTCGGAGGCTCTGTGGTTGCTCCACTTGCATTCTGCACCTGCCTTCTCCTTGTCGGACTCATCAATTACCTGGTGTTCTCAGTGATGGATACCAGACTTGACAAGGAACTCATTGCTGCAGGCGAAGCGACGGAAGAGAAGAGTCCTGAAGACGAATTCCACATAAAGGACCTCGGGCAGATTTTCTCAAGCAAGATGTTCTGGCTTGTAGCCCTGCTCTGCGTCCTCTACTACTCTGCGATATTCCCGTTCCAGAGATATGCACCGAACTTCCTTGAAGTGACACTGAATGTCGATGCCAACACCGCATCAAGACTGTTCAGTTGCTTCCCTATACTAGCCATGGTACTCACGCCGCTCCTCGGCATCTTCCTTGACCACAAGGGAAAAGGAGCTTCAATGCTCATGGTTGGAGCCATCATCATGATAGTATGTCATCTGAGCTTCGCATTCCTTCTGCCTGTATTCCCGTACAAGTGGTTTGCAGTGCTGCTTATAGTAGTGCTCGGTGTAAGCTTCTCCCTGGTGCCTGCGGCTCTCTGGCCAAGCGTACCGAAGATCATCGACGAGAAGATACTCGGAAGCGCATATTGCCTCATCTTCTGGGTACAGAACATCGGACTCTGCCTTGTACCTCTCCTGATAGGCATCGTGCTCAACCAGACAGGCGGCTACCTCATGCCTATGGTAATATTCTCATCTTTCGGAGTCCTTGCATTCATCTTCAGCCTCCTGCTGAAAGTCGAGGACAGGAAGAAAGGATTCGGGCTCGAACTCCCGAACATCAGGAAAGAAAACGAGGAATGACAATCTTCTGAAGAGCAGGATATACTCAACTTAAGACAGACCGGACAATTGAAATGGCAAAAACCGATTCAGGAAATATACGTATAGGGAGCGCGGCATGCTGGGCTGCACTCGCCTGTCTTGTCGTGCCGATGTTCGCGTCATATTTCTTCGATGACATGTTCTCCACGCTCTCCCATATTTTCCAGGCCCCTGAAATGCTGGAGCTAGGATGGGACAGCGCAGACTACGGCTTCTATGCCGGAGGATATTCATTCCTTTGCGTCTGCGGAGGCCTTGTGATATGCGGAATACTGCTGGACATGTTCGGAGTAAGGGTTGTCGGATCGGTCTTCGTCGGTCTGATGACAGCTGGTGCTGTGACGGTATTCTATGCGCTTACATCCGGTCTTGAGCCAGGTACATCTCTGACAATAGCCTATATAGGATGCATGTTGTTCGGGCTGGGAAGCGAGATAGCAGGAGTGGCTGTGACACGTTCGATAGCCAAATGGTTCAAAGGCAGGAATGTCGCCCTTGCGATGGGGCTGCAGCTTGCCATCGCAAGACTCGGTACAGCCACGGCTTTCATACTTTCCCCTGTGCTTGTAGCCCAAAAGGCCCAGGGAGAGATCTACACTCTTGCTGAAACGGCAAGACCGGCTATGGCAGGACTCGGAATGCTGCTTATAGGATGCATCCTCTGGGCCATATTCGTAGCAATGGATGCCCGCTTCGACAAGGCTACCGGCAGATCCTCCGGCAAAGGCAAGGTAAAAGACGAGGACAAGTTCAGATTCTCTGACATACTCAAGGTCCTTACAAACCCGAGGTTCATAATGATCGCCCTGCTGTGCGTGTTCTTCTATTGCTGCATAATATCCTTCAAGAAATTCGGCACATCGATTGTCATACCGAGATTCGGGATGGATGTTGATTCGGCGAAGTGGATGATCACGATGATACCTTTCTTCACCATAGTCTTCACCCCTCTGTTCGGAGCTCTTGTGGACAAGGTGGGTAAAGCCACGACCTGGATGATCACAGGAGCGGTCCTAGTCCTTGCTGCCCACCTGCTTATGGCATTCGCCCCGCAGGGCACAGCCTTCTACGGATACCTTGCCATATCGCTTCTGGGAATAGGATATTCGCTGGTACCATCAGCCATGTGGCCTTCAGTACCTAAGATAATCCCGGAGAAGAATCTCGGTACAGCGTATTCGCTCATATACTGGATCCAGAACATGGGAATGCTGCTTGTCCCTATATTCGTAGGCAAGATATTCAAGTCTACAGTCACGGAACCGGGAAACATGGTACAGGAGACGGCAGCGGCCGTAAATGCCGAATTCATATTCATCGGTCTGGGCATAGCTGCGATTGCCGTAGCCATGATGCTCATATTTTCATCAAGGAGGCACCCGGAACTCGGGATAGACCTGCCTGCAAGAAATTAACAATGTCAATCCTTCGGAATGTACAGATTGCTTGATAAGGTAAACTCCCCCGCAGACATAAAGGATTTCAGCATTGAAGAGCTCAAGGAGCTCTGCGCTGAAATCAGAAGCTACATGATCGGATGCTGCGCCACAAACCCGGGACACCTCGGCTCAAGCCTTGGGGCGGTCGAGCTTATTGTAGCAATGCACTACGTGTACGATACACCCAAAGACAATATAGTCTTTGATGTCGGACATCAGGCGTATGCGCACAAGATCATCACCGGAAGGCGGGAGGCTTTCAGGCAGAACCGGAAGAAAGACGGCATAAGCGGATTTACAAAGCGAGCAGAAAGCAGCTACGACGTATTCGGAGCCGGACATTCTTCCACATCCATATCCGCAGCTCTCGGACTTGCGAATGCGGCAAAGATGCAAGGGACAGGAGCAAAGACCATAGCCCTCATCGGAGACGGAGCCCTGTCCGGAGGACTTGCATTTGAGGGACTGAATAACGCAGGAAACAGCAAGACTGACATACTTGTCATAATAAATGACAACAATATCTCCATAGACAAGAACATAGGAGGCATCCACGAGCACCTGCTCAGACTCACCACACATCCCGGATACAACAGGCTCAAGAAAAGCATCTGGAACAGGATCGGTGAAGGAAAGTTCAGGGAGGCCATACAGAACCTTGTGGTAACCACCAAGTCACATCTGGTGCACAACTCAGGTGGAGCTCTCTTTGAAGCCCTCGGATTCAGGTATTTCGGTCCTATCGACGGGAACGACATAGCGCAGACCGTCGATGCACTCAGGCGGCTCAAGGACATTGACGGACCGAGAATCCTGCATACCATCACCACCAAAGGAAAGGGATATGCGCCTGCGGAAGAGGACCAGACCGTATGGCATGCTCCCGGTATGTTCGACCCCGTTACAGGAAAACGTCTGACACCGACACGACCTGGAATAAGCCGCTATCAGGATGTATTCGGAGAAGTCCTGCTTGAACTTGCAAGGAAAGACAGCAGAATTGTCGGAGTGACTCCTGCCATGGCATCCGGATGCGGCATGAACATCCTTGCCAAGGAGATGCCTGAAAGATTCTTTGATGTCGGCATTGCGGAAGAACATGCGGTTACATTTTCCGCAGGACTTGCCGCCGGCGGCATGAAACCGTTCTGCAACATATATTCGTCATTCTCACAGAGGGCATACGACCAGATCATCCACGATGTTGCGCTGCAGAAGCTCGGAGTAGTACTTTGCTTCGACAGGAGCGGCCTTGTGGGAGAAGACGGGGCCACTCACCACGGATGCTTTGATATCGCGGCATACAGAAGCATACCGGATACCATAATCTCTGCCCCTAAAGATGAGACTGAACTGAAGAACCTGATGTACACCGCATCACTTACGGAAACAGGACCGTTCATAATCAGATATCCGAGAGGATATGGAGAAGGGACCGAATGGAGAGAGACCGGATTCACCAGACTTGAGATCGGCAAGAGTGAACTTCTTGCCGATGGTGAAGATGTCGCTGTCATCGGAGCCGGCCCAGTCGTAAACAGGGCAAAGGAAGCAGCTGCAGAATACGGAGAGAAATACGGGAAGAATCCAGCAGTATATAATATAAGGTTCATAAAGCCCCTGGACACTGACATGCTGGACAATATACTGGAAAAGTTCAGGAGCATAATAACGATAGAAGACGGATGCCTGGCAGGCGGACTCTACGGAGAAATCACAGAGTACGCAGCAGCAAAGAAAAAAAGCATCAGGATAACAGGGATAGGGATACCGGACAGATTCATTCCGCAAGGCAGCCAGGCTGAACTCAGAAAGGAGTGCGGGCTTGACAAAGATGACATCTACAAAGCCATTGGAGAAGAAATGATGGCTGCGGAAAGGAAGGACTGAAAAAAATCTGATAAAAATTGAAAAAGTTTTGGAAAGTCGGAATTAATGTCTATCTTTGCAATCCCTTTCGGAAAACAAATAGTCTGAAGAAAGGAAATGCCGATGTAGCTCAGTTGGCTAGAGCACGTGATTTGTAATCTCGGGGTCGTGGGTTCGATTCCCTCCATCGGCTCAAAGTTCATTGAAGATTCCATCATTGATGATGAGATCATCAATAATCGGGAGAATACCAGAGTGGCCAAATGGGGCAGACTGTAAATCTGCTGGTTTATACCTTCGGTGGTTCGAATCCATCTTCTCCCACACAAGCGGAAGTAGCTCAGTTGGTAGAGCATTAGCCTTCCAAGCTAAGGGTCGCGGGTTCGAACCTCGTCTTCCGCTCAAAGACATAAACACTACGCCAGTGTAGCTCAGGGGTAGAGCGCTTCCTTGGTAAGGAAGAGGTCATGAGTTCAAATCTCATCACCGGCTCTGCTTTTTTTGTGTATATAATACTCAATTAAAATACTAAATTATGGCTAAAGAAACCTTTAAAAGAGACAAACCACACGTTAACATCGGTACAATCGGCCACGTTGACCATGGTAAGACTACTCTTACAGCAGCTATCACAAAGGTACTGCACGATGCTGGAGTTTCAGCAGAGGGAGCAAAATCTTTCGACCAGATAGACAATGCACCTGAAGAGAAAGAGCGTGGTATTACTATCAATACCGCACACGTTGAATACGAGACAAAGAACCGCCACTATGCACACGTTGACTGCCCGGGCCACGCTGACTATGTGAAGAACATGGTAACAGGTGCCGCTCAGATGGATGGTGCTATCCTTGTTGTTGCAGCAACCGACGGTCCAATGCCTCAGACCCGTGAGCACATCCTTCTCGCACGTCAGGTGAACGTTCCTAGAATCGTCGTTTTCCTTAACAAGGTTGACCTTGTAGACGATCCTGAGATGCTTGACCTCGTTGAGATGGAAGTACGTGACCTTCTCACATTCTACAACTTCGACGGAGACAACGCTCCTGTAATCCGCGGATCAGCACTTGGAGCACTCAACGGTGATCCACAGTACGTACAGAAGATCCTCGAACTCATGGATGCAGTTGACGAGTATATTCCTATACCTCCACGTGACAACGAGAAACCTTTCCTTATGCCTATCGAGGATATCTTCTCAATCACAGGACGTGGAACTGTTGCAACAGGCCGTATCGAAACAGGTGTTGTACGCACAGGTGATGAGGTTGAGATCGTAGGTCTCGGTGAAGAGCCTAAGAAGACTACCGTAACAGGTGTCGAGATGTTCCGCAAGATCCTTGATGAAGGAGAGGCTGGAGACAACGTAGGACTTCTCCTCCGTGGTATCGACAAGAAGGAAATCAAGAGAGGACAGGTACTTGCAAAGCCAGGTACAATCCATCCTCACCAGAAGTTCCAGGCAGAGATCTACGTGCTGAAGAAAGACGAAGGTGGCCGTCACACACCATTCCACAACCACTACCGTCCACAGTTCTTCATCCGTACTCTTGACATCACAGGAGAGATTTCTCTTCCAGAGGGAGTTGAGATGGTTATGCCGGGCGACAATGTTACAATCACTGTACAGCTCATCTACCCTGTAGCACTTAACGAAGGTCTCCGTTTCGCAATCCGCGAAGGTGGTCGTACAGTAGGTGCAGGTCAGGTAACCAAGATCCTTGAATAATACATTCAGGTATTACAGATACAAGAGGGTGTCAATATCACTCGGCACCCTCTTTTTTAGGGGAATAGAACAAGGGTAGTTCAGCGGTCTCCAAAACCGTCGATGTGGGTTCGAATCCTGCTTCCCCTGCAAATATCAAAGGTTACGATTTGGTAATTGTTTAACAGATGCCATAGCAAGCTTCCAACATTGGCATCCATTAAAAGTAAAGATGAGAAGATTCATAAACTATCTTAAGGAGTCCTATTTTGAGATGACCAAGAAGGTTTCGTGGCCTACATGGGACAAATTGCAGAGTTCAGCCATTCTCGTTATGGTTGCTTCTGTGATTTTTGCCGTTGTCATCTTCATTATGGATTATGCTTTCCAGAATCTGATGTCAGCCATCTATACATTATAATCTGAGTACATCTATGAGCGAAGGCAACAAAAAATGGTATGTTCTCAGGGCTGCAGGAGGAAAGGAAAAGAAAGCCAAAGAGTACCTCGAGAAAGAAATTGAGAGATATGGTCTTCAGGATCTTGTCTCCCAGGTTCTTGTCCCTTCCGAGAAAGTATACAAGATCCGCGACGGAAAAAGGTACAGCTCGGAAAGATTGTTCTATCCAGGATATGTGCTCATTGAAGCAGAGCTTACAGGCGAGCTTCAGTATATAATCAGAAATGAGGTTCCGCACATGTCAGGTTTCCTTACAGAAAAGAGAGACGTCAGCAAAGGCAACGGTAAATCCCAGGAAGAGAGGATCCCTGTTCCGCTCAGAGATTCTGAGGTGAAGAGGATTCTCGGAGAACAGGATGAAGTAGCCGACAGCGAAGGAGAGACAATCGTGGACTACACCGTAGGCGAGGCAGTCAAGATAACTGACGGACCTTTCAGCGGTTTCGACGGTACGGTTGAAGAGATAGTGGAAGACAGAAGCAAACTCAAAGTGATGGTTGTGATCTTCGGCAGAAAAACTCTGCTTGAACTCAACTTTACGCAAGTAACTAAAGAATAATCAGAATTATGGCAAAAGAAGCTACCGGGTTTATCAAACTCCAGATCAAAGGTGGCGCAGCCAATCCATCACCTCCAGTAGGACCGGCACTCGGTTCGAAGGGACTGAACAT
>JADIMK010000033.1 GCA_017694785.1 Candidatus Cryptobacteroides intestinigallinarum | reverse complement strand
CACGATGACACAGCATCGTATCAATGAGATAGCGGATTTCCTTTCCCGCTATCTCTCTTATATGCTGGGCGCAGGCGTGCATACTTCTCGGGTCGTACGCAACAGCAAACGTCTCGGGACGGCCTTCGGGGTGGATGTCAGCATCCATACGTCTCTAAAGACCGCGACGATCACTGTCCGCAAGGACAATCTCATGAACTCCAGGGTCGTGGATGTCCCTCCGTTTGCCATAAGCTTTGAATGGAATGCTGACCTGAGTGCCCTGAGCTGGGCTGCTCTGGACAACAATCTAAGCCTGGAAGAGGTATCGGAGAGGTTCGATAAGCTTGTGGCGAAGCCCAAGATGAACCCTACCTTCGTCCTTTTCATGGTCTCTCTTGCCAATGCTTCTTTCTGCAGGCTGTTCGGAGGTGACATGTGGGCTATGCTCATCACATTCACGGCGACAATGATCGGCTTTTTCATCAGGCAGCATCTGATGAAGAAGCATGTCAACCATTTCATAGTATTCACGGTGTCTTCCTTTGTGGCTTCGCTGTGTGCTTCGTCCGCCTTGACCCTGGGGATCAATACTGCTGAGATAGCCCTGGCTACCAGTGTCCTCTACCTTGTCCCAGGAGTGCCTCTCATCAATGGTGTGATAGATATCACTGACGGCCATACACAGATCGGCATCAGCCGTCTGGTCAATGCACTTATGCTTATCATCTGCATAGCCATCGGAATGTCCGGTACGCTGATGCTGGTTAAAAACAGTCTGTTATGATTGCATTTGACATTATTTCCGACGGATTGTTCGCGGCTGTGGCCGCAATGGGATTCGGCTCAATCTCCGATCCTCCTATGAGGGCGTTCAAGTTCATAGCCCTTCTGGCTGCAATAGGGCATGCCACAAGATATTGTCTCATGAACTTCCTCGGAGTCGACATAGCTTCCGCCTCATTTGTAGCAGCCTTCATAATAGGTACAGGAAGCGTCTGGTGCGGCAGGAAGGTCTTCTGCCCTATGACTGTCCTCTATATACCGGCCCTCCTTCCTATGGTCCCGGGAACCTATGCCTACAAGACTGTGTTCTCTCTGATAATGTTCCTGCAGGGGATATCTTCTCCATCGCAGGGCTGGGAGTATCTTCAGTCTATGCTTTTCAACGGAGCTGTAGCATTCAGTGTCATCTTCATGCTTGCTGTAGGTGCGACAGTCCCTGTCTTCCTGCTCAGGGAACGCGCCAATTCGATGACACGGGGATCAAGATTCATTTAGGCTCCATGCTTCATAAACGGCAGAAGGATTGCCTGATAACCGGCAGTATATCTGCCTTATAATAAGATTCACTGAAAACATGAAAGAAGTATTCTGGGATTCCATAGCCTTATATAATGCAGCCACGTGGCCTTGGCAGATCGGATTCATTGCCGTCGCATTTGTCCTGACCATGATCCTTTCGTTCCGTCCGTCCACATGGGCAAAGATAGCCATGAAGGTGTTTATGGTAGTGATATCATTGTGGGTGGCTTTCGTCTATTACATGAAGTTCGGGTCGGTCAGGGAGTATTCTTCGGTCATGACGATATTCTGGTGCATGGTGGCGGCATCATGGGTCTATGACCTTGTGACGCATTTCTCATCTTTCCAGAAATCAGGAAAATATCGTCCTTGGGGAGTGATAATGCTTATCCTTCCTCTGGTGTATCCGCTGATATCGCTGGCAAGAGGCATGTCTTTCCCTATGATGACCACGCCTCTGCTTCCGAGTGCGGTGGCTCAGTTCATGCTCGGCGTGCTCATGACATTCAACAGGAAGATCAATTTCTTCGCATTCATATTCATAGTGCATTGGGCTGTCATAGCCATCTCCAAGATAATCTTCTTCAATATACCGGAAGACATAATCCTTGCTGTCTGCTGTCTTCCTGCCATGTATATCTTCTTCAAGGAATCAATAGAAGCTGATGCCGTCAAGCACAAGCCTTCCCGCAAGGCAGTTGAAGGCCTTATCCTGCTTGTCGTTGTCATCATCGCGGCATGTTTTGTAGTAGAATATGTTTGAACTGATTTATCCTGATGATATAGCTCCGGAGATTCCGGCCCCGGACGTTTCTACTGCCTCGGCACGATCTGCGGCGAGCGCCGGGATTGTCCGTAGGGAAATGTTCCCTGTGATACTTTCCAACGGGGAAGTGATCGGCAGGGCATCCAGACAATATTGTCATTCAGGGGCAAAGCCTCTGCATCCTGTGGTCCATCTCCATATCCTTGACAGGTACGGCCGGCTATTCCTGCAGAAGAGGTCTGCAAAGAAGGATATCCAGTCTGGAAAATGGGATACGGCGGTAGGCGGCCATGTCGACTATGGGGAAAGCATCCTTGAGGCACTTTTCAGGGAGTCTTCCGAAGAGCTCGGCTTCAAGGAATACAATCCGGTGTGGATATGTTCGTATGAGTTCGAGTCGTCAATAGAGAAGGAGATGGTCAATGTCTTCGCAGCAGTAGGGAATTTTACTCTTTCCCCTGATCACGATGAAGTCGATGAAGTCCGTCCGTGGAGCATGGATGAAATATCTGAAAATTTGGGAAAGTCAGTCTTTACCCCTAACTTTGAAGGAGAGTTCCTCAGAATAAAGGACAGGTTGTCTTCTCTTCTGTAGGATTCCTTCAGAATGGAGAAAATGGACAGTATCGAGTGTTTTATCCCGGCCATGCCGGATGACGGCGTATCGTCGTCAGTCGCATCTTTCAGCGGCAATGCTTCTTTTTCGGGAGTGACTATCCTCACGGGAGAGTCCTTCAGGACAACAGCAACTCTACGGAACATAGCTGGAGCCGCCGCATCAGAATATATCCTCCTGTACATCAAGGACCTTCCTCTTGAAATGGGCCCTGGAGCCCTTGACCGCATCGTCTCGATTGCCTCGGATACGGGGGCTGATATGCTCTATTCCGACCACTATGATCTTGCAGATGACGTCAATGGCAGACATGTCCTTGTCAGACATCCTCTGATCGACTGTCAGAAAGGTTCGTTGAGGGATGACTTCGATTTCGGGCCAGTGCTGGTCTTCAGGACATCTTCTTTCCGCAGAGCCGTGCGTTCGATGGATGTGGACTGCCGGTTCGGAGCTCTGTATGACCTTCGTCTGAGGATGAAGAACATTGTCCATGTGAATGAACCTCTCTATACCGACATGCCTGTGGATTTCCGTAAGTCCGGGGAAAAGCAGTTCGACTATGTCGATCCAAAGAACAGGAAGGTCCAGCTGGAGATGGAACAGATATGCACCAGGCATCTTGAACGTATAGGAGCCTGCCTGCCGCCTCAGCCGGCTGCAGGAGAGGAGACTGAAGAGGCGGAAGCAGAGGATTTTCCTGTCACGGCTACAGTTGTGATACCGGTATTCAACAGGGTGAGGACTGTAGCAGATGCAGTAAGGAGTGCCTTGTCCCAGAAATGCTCTTTCATCTACAATGTCATAGTGGTCGACAACCATTCCACAGACGGGACCTCAGCCTTGCTCGATGAGCTCGCATCCGGGTCTGGCAGTCTCATCCATATTGTCCCTGACAGATACGGTCTTGGAATAGGCGGATGCTGGAATCTTGCAGCTGATGACCCGCGTTGCGGCAGATATATAGTGCAGCTTGACAGCGATGACATATATTCCGGACCTGATACTCTGGAAAAGATAGTCTCGGCCTTCAGACATGAGGACTGTGCAATGGTCATAGGTTCTTATCTTATGACTGATTTCAATATGAAGCCCATACCTCCAGGAGTGATTGACCACAAGGAGTGGACGGATGAGAACGGACGCAACAATGCTTTGCGTATCAATGGGCTGGGGGCTCCCAGGGCATTCCGGACAAGCCTTGTGCGGAAATACCGTTTCCCGGACACGAGCTATGGCGAGGATTATGCGATGGGGCTGAGGATGAGCCGGAGCCACAGGATAGGAAGGATATATGATGTCCTTTACTGCTGCCGCAGGTGGGAAGGCAATTCAGATGCAGCTCTGGATCTTCAGGCATCAAATACAAACAATTTCTACAAGGACAGGCTCAGGACATGGGAACTTGAAGCCAGGATCGCCATGAACGCTGGAAAGAAATCCTGACAAGAAGAAAAGGAAAGCAAAGTGAAGAACAAACCGTTTGACAGTTTCTCAAATGACCAGCTCTCGTGCTGGCCTCTGGCCAGAGACAACTACAGGGCTCTGAAGAATGTCCGTACCAGGACTCTTTCTGTCGGAGGACTTGATGTCATCCTGCAGTTCAATCCTGCCCGGATAGTGTCTACCGGAGCTGATGTAAGCAAGGAGTCGATAAGCAGGAGAAAGTGCTTCCTGTGCAGGGACAACCGTCCCCAGGAGCAGATCAAGATGAAGTTCGAGGGCCGCAAGGGCCGCAGATATGACATACTTGTCAACCCATATCCTATTTTCCCTGAGCATCTTGTGATAGCGATGGACCACCATTGCGACCAGTCCATCTGGAAGAGGTATGTGGATATGCTGGACCTGTCACGTCTGTACAAAGGCTATACCTTCATGTACAACGGTCCTGAGTGCGGTGCATCTGCACCTGACCATCATCATTTCCAGGCACTGAGGCGCAATATACTGCCTCTTGAGAAGGATGCCGATGCCTGTCTGGACGGCCTTGCTTCAGGAAATGGCCCTCTTGAGTATGTGACATGCGTGAAGGAGGCTGAACTCTATCATTACAGACGCTTCACAAGGGGTGTCTTCCTGCTCCGGGCCACAACCCCCAAGTCGATGGCCAAGCTCTTCTACCGGCTTCTGGACTGTGCTCCTGTGAAAGAAGGTTCGTCGGAGCCGATGTTCAATCTCCTGACCTGGTACACCGGGACGGAATTCCGTTCCGCTGTCATGCTACGTGGAGCGCATCGCCCGGCGCGGTATTATTCGGAGGGAGAGGACCGGCTGATGCTCAGCCCGGGGTGTGCCGATATGGCCGGCTTCTTTGTCGTGCCGGCTGAAAAGGATTTCAACAGGCTTGATGCTGCTCTGCTTCAGGAAGTCCTGGATGAAGTGTCTGTGTCGGAAGAAAATGAAGCTCTTGTAATCAAGCGTCTGGTCCGTACCCAGCCTAAGCTCTCGGTAGGTATCATGTCAGGACCTGAGATTTCATTTGAGATACTTTCTGACGGAGCCGGAATACGGAAGGCCGTCTACCGGGAAGGGAAGATAGAGTATGACGGTGCCCTATATGATGAGCTGTATTTTGAGGAGCAGACACTTTCCACAATGTTTGCAGAAGCCGGCTTTGTCCTGCATGATGTCACGATAGGTGTCGGTTTCCATTGGGAGAGGAAGGAAAACCAGAAGTTCGCAGGTGCCCTGAAGATCATCATATCACGGAACAGCCTTCTGGCAATAAATGTCATAGGCGTGGAAGACTATCTTGTGAGCGTGATTTCATCCGAGATGAAGTCTACTTCTTCGCTTGAGTTCCTCAAGGCACATGCCGTGATCTCAAGGTCTTGGGTAATGTCCAGGATAGAAGACAGGAAAACAGCCGCCAAATCCCGGAAAGAAGTGCCGTCATGGGCACTTTCCTTGCCTGCGCTTGTCACTCATCTGGACATCAGCATGAACAGCCGGACTGGTGATATTCAGCCTGATCTGGACCTTCCTGAAGAAGATCGTCCGGCAGCAGTCATAAGACGATGGTATGACCATGATGACCACAAGCTTTTTGACGTGTGTGCAGATGACCATTGCCAGCGCTATCAGGGACTGACAAGGGCTTCAGGCAGTCTTGTGAGGAAAGCTGTGGATGCAACATGGGGCGAAGTGCTTGAATATGGTGGACATATCTGTGACGCACGTTTTTCCAAATGCTGCGGAGGAATCACAGAGAAATTCTCTACCTGCTGGGACGATGTGGACTATCCATACCTGTCTCCGGTAGTGGATGCCCCGGATGGCAGGACTGCTGAAGATGCATTCTGCAATACATCTGATGAGACTGTACTTTCACAGGTGCTCAATGACTATGATAGGGAGACTCCGGACTTCTTCAGATGGGAGGAGTCATATGGGGTCAAGGAACTTTCAGAACTTCTCTCGCGCAGGTCCGGATATGATATAGGTATGGTACGGGCATTGGTTCCGGAGCACAGGGGACCGTCAGGCAGGATAGACCGCATCCGGATCGTAGGGTCACACAAGACTCTCATTGTGGGCAAGGAGCTTGAAATCAGAAAAATCCTTTCGGAATCGCATCTGAAAAGTTCTGCTTTCGATGTGGCCTATTACAATTCCGCAGGAATGCGGATCCCGTCTTCTGCCGTTGAAAAGGCTGCTTCTGATGATGAAGATGCCGTCAGACTTGATGTCAGCAGGATTGTCCTTGAAGGCAAGGGCTGGGGACATGGTGTCGGCCTATGCCAGATAGGTGCTGCTGTGATGGCATCGGAGGGATATGGCTACAGAGAGATTCTCGGCCATTATTATAAAGGTGCGGATGTCGTGACTATGGCTCATGACGTGAATCTGTCATGAAGGAGGGGATGTGGATATGAGGACTGCAAGTAATCTGACTCCATGGGTATGGGTCCCGACATTGTATTTTGCCGAGGGAGTGCCTTATTTCATCGTCAATACCATTTCTGTGATAATGTTCAAGAACATGGGCATGTCCAATGGTGACATGGCCATGTACACAGGCTTACTTTATCTTCCATGGGTAATAAAGCCACTGTGGAGTCCTTTTGTGGACATAATAAGGACCAAGAGATGGTGGGTAGTGACCATGCAGACAGTGATGGCAGCCGCATTTGTGATATCGGCCCTTACGCTTCCGGACCCATCCCCGGAGACTATTTCTTCTGGACATGTTCCGGTCTCCTTGTTCTCGGTGACTCTTGTGATGTTCTGGATAGCTGCTTTCGCATCGGCTACACATGACATTGCCGCCGACGGCTTCTACATGATAGCCCTGGATTCCAACAGGCAGTCTCTCTTTGTAGGCATAAGAAGTACATTCTACCGCCTTGCTTCCATATTCGGCCAAGGAGTCCTGGTGGTGATCGCGGGTATCCTTGAGACCAGGACCGGAGATGTCCCTAAGGCCTGGACTGTGACATTGCTTCTGAGCTCTGTATTCCTTGCCTGCCTGACCCTGTACCATGCCTTTGTCCTGCCGAATGAACGCCCCCGTCATGTTTCCGGACCGGAATCTGCAGGGATGACGGTCAAAGGCATACTTGAAGCTTCCGGAAGGACCTTTGTGTCATTCTTCCGCAAGAAATATGTATGGACAGCAATTCTCTTCATGCTTCTCTACAGGCTTCCTGAAGCATTTCTGATGAAGATGATGAATCCCTTCCTGCTTGATCCGGCTGAAGCTGGAGGATTGGGGCTCTCTACAGAGAATGTCGGCATAGTGTACGGTACGGTCGGAGTTGCCGCCCTGACAGTCGGGGGAATTGTCGGCGGGATTGCCGCCTCCTGGATGGGGCTGCGGAAATCTCTCCTTCCGATGGCCCTCAGCATGACTCTCCCTTGTCTTACTTTCGTATATCTCAGCATAGTCCAGCCTCAGAGTCTTATTGTCATAAATCTCTGTGTACTGGTGGAACAGTTCGGCTATGGATTCGGCTTCACAGCCTATATGCTGTATATGATACATTTTTCCGAAGGTGAGTTCAAGACTACACACTATGCGATCTGTACTGCGTTCATGGCCTTGAGCATGATGCTTCCAGGAATGGTGGCAGGATATATGCAGGAGTGGCTGGGCTACAGGATGTTTTTCTGGATGGTGATGGTGTGCTGCCTGGCTACCGCTGCCGTGACAATTGCAGTGGCCCGGCATGTCGATCCGGCATTCGGGAAAAAGAATTCCAGATAAATCGCTATATTTACAATCCGACTCTTCATCGAGGACAGGATGGGGAAGTTGTCAAACTGATTACGTAAGATTATGGAAAAGATTTTGTTTACATGTCTCTCTGCAGCAGCCATCGCATTGACAGGATGCGGCCAGGCTGCACAGCAGGCTTCATCGGAGCCTATTGAGTCAAGGACAGGCTTCGCGCTGGCTCTCTTCAGGAATACAGTCGCTTCTCAGGATAAGGATGCCAATGTCCTTGTGTCTCCGTTCAGTGCCGGCACTGCTCTCTCTATGTTGGCAGAAGGAGCTGAAGGTCAGACACGGGAAGAGCTCGTCTCCGCTATGGGCGGACAGCTTTTCCCAGGTGATCTCCTGGCAGTGGATACCATAGCTGATGTCAGATCTGCGAATTCGGCATGGCTGAGGTCAGGCTTCCATGTGAAAGATACTTATTCTTCTCTTCTGGAGCAGACTTATGGGGCAATGATAGCTGAAAAGGATTTTTCAAGTCCGCAGACTGTCGATGCCATCAATTCATGGTGCTCGGAAAATACAGAGGGACGCATAACTGAGATAGTGGACCAGATAAGTCCTGACATGATGCTGTTCCTTGTCAATGCTTTGTATTTCAAGGCTCCTTGGCAGAACGAGTTCAATCCGGCCGTAACTGCTGACCGTACATTCCATGGCTCGGCCGGAGACAAACAGGTGCCGATGATGACAATGACAAAGCACCTCAGCTATGCAGAGGCTGACGGCTCGCAGCTGGTCGAACTCCCGTACAAGGGCGGCAGATATTCGATGCTCGTAATGCTTCCGCAGTCGGGATTGAGTATTGATGACGTGGTTGCAGGGCTGTCTGAACAGAACTTCAGGACGGCACTCGATATGCTCGGAAGAAGAAAAGTGCATCTGACACTTCCAAGATTCAAGTTCGACACCGACCTCGTGCTCAACAGTATCCTGATGGAAATGGGCGTAAAGAAGGTCTTCAGCGCTTCAGCTGAACTTGACGGCATATCCGATGCCCGTATATGTGTGGATCAGGTACGGCAGAAATGCTTCATAGAAGTCAATGAAGAAGGCTCGGAAGCTGCTGCTGTGACAAGCATAGGCCTCAAGCTTACTTCAGCCCCTACATTTGAGCCGATAGTGGAGATGAATGTCGACAGGCCGTTCCTCTTTGCTATAGCAGACAGGACTTCCGACAATATCCTTTTCATCGGCAGGGTGATGAATATCTGACGGCAGCTCTTGTCTATATTGAAGACACATCTGTGGCGGAATATTTTAAAGCTACATCTATGACAGGATTTATAAGACGAACAGTTACTATGGCCATTGCTGCAGCAATGGCCATTATATCGATTCAGGCAGCTGAAGGATCATATATGGTTCCTCATGAAGGGGCCTCCGGTGAAGACTTGACCTCTCTTTCCCAGGACGCCCGCTACAGGTCAAGACGCAGTGACAGGAAAAAGTCCGTGCAAGGGCAGACCGTACGTCCAGGGATAGAGGTTCTGAGAAGCATGGGGTTTCCGGGACTTGTAGGTAAACGTGTCGGCCTTGTGACCAATCCGAGCGGAGTAGACCGTAACCTGCGTTCCACAATAGATATCCTGTACAATGCTCCTGGAGTCGAGCTTGTGGCTCTCTATGGTCCTGAGCACGGTGTCAGAGGCGACGTATATGCTGGGGGAAAAGTGTCAGATGCCGTGGATCCAGCAACAGGACTACCCGTATATTCCCTTTATGGCGCAACCAGGAAGCCTACGCCTGAGATGCTCGAAGGCATCGACGTGATGGCCTATGACATTCAGGATACCGGAGCCCGTTCCTACACTTTCATCAGTACACTAGGACTTGTCATGGAAGCCTGTGCCGAGAAGGGGATAGAGGTCATGGTGCTTGACCGTCCTGATCCGCTCGGCGGGCTGAAGATCGAGGGCAGCTTTGTGGAGCCCGGTTTCTTCTCATTTGTAAGCCAGTACAGGATACCTTATATCTATGGACTTACTGTCGGGGAGCTTGCCATGCTCATCAATTCGGAGGGACTCAACTGCGGACAGAACGGCCGTCAGGCACCTGCAAAATGCAAGCTCACCGTGATTCCGATGGAGGGCTGGCACCGTGGAATGCTGTATCAGGATACAGGTTTGCCGTGGGTACTGCCGTCTCCGAACATACCGCACAGTACTTCTCCTATATATTATTGCGCTGCCGGCATCTGCGGTGAGCTTTATGGCTTCCTTAACATCGGTATAGGCTACACTATGCCATTCCAGGTATTCGCAGAGGAGTGGATTGACGCCGAGGCTCTCAAGGAGACTCTTGACAGCTACCGTATTCCTGGGGTGGCATTCAGGACAATATATTTCAAGCCTCTTTCCGGACGCACTGCGGGAAAGCTCGTGAAGGGAGTCCAGTATTTCTTCACGGACTATGAGACAGCCCCTGTGACTCTCGTGCAGTTCTATGTCATGCAGGCTATAGCTTCGCTTTATCCGGACAAGAAGCCGTTCGAGACAGCGACAGGTGTGGGCCTTTTCGACAAGGTCTGCGGTTCGGACTATATCCGCAAGGAATTCGGAAAGAGATATCAGGTGTCGGACATCATCGGATACTGGCAGAAGGATACCGAGGCATTCAGGGAGCTTGCCTCAAGATATTATCTGTATAATTGACGTGGTGGAAGCCGATGGGTGAGCAAGAGTTGACATCTATTGCATAAGCTTGGCTGTAGTTTTGGAGACTGTAACAATTTCTTGTATTTCTTAACAATATTGTAGGATTCTGTAACAATAATATAGAAAACGGTTAAAATATATTTCACCTTGCGCGGGTAATTTTGCCGGCACAATACAAAAGGTGGAATATGGAAAAATACAGACTCTCTTTCATATCCGGTTCGGGTGTATGGCTCTTGGCCTTGATCTGTATGATGTATGCGGGTCAGCTGAATGCTGCAGAGCCGGCTTCTGAAGCCGGAGCAGAACGGAAAGTCAAAGGTGTCGTCATGGATATTGCATCCGGTGAACCTCTCATCGGGGCCGGTGTGATGGTCTCCGGCACAACCTACGGCGCAGTCACAGGACTGGACGGTGATTTCGAACTTGATCTTGAAGACGGCCGTTGCAGCCTTACTGTCTCTTATATAGGCTATCTTTCGGCTGAAGTTTCTGTCGAGACAGGAAAGAGAGGAATTCTTTCGGCTACATCTTCTTCACAAGGGACTTCAGTCTCGGTGCATCCTGAAGACGGGCTCCTTTATATTTGTCTTCAGGCTGATGAGAAGGTCCTTGATGATGCAGTCGTGACAGCCAGGAAAAATCTTGAATCAATCAAGGCGCTGCAGAACGAACGTATCGGTTCAGGCTTCGCAATCGAGAACATGGGTGCCAAGGAGATGAGTCTCAAGGGCATATCAAATGCCCAGGAGAGTGTGGTGAAACTATCCGGAATTTCGGTTGCAAGTGCCGGTCAGCTTATCGTCCGTGGCCTGGGCGACCGCTACAGCACTACGACACTCAACGGACTTCCGATTGCTTCTCCAAACCCTGACAACAAGCTCATTCCTCTTGATATATTCCCGGCCTCGACCATCCAGAACATCACTGTGAGCAAGGTCTATGAAGCCAGCTCATTTGCTGACTATTCCGGTGCCCATGTGGACATAAGTACAAAAGAGGGCCAGAGCGAGGATTTCTTCAATGTCTCGTTCTCTACCGGAGGATATTTCCACACACTTTCAAATGATTTCTACCGTATGGACGGCAAGAGTCTTTTCCTGACAGAAAAGCTTGATCCGACGGCAGAGAACATCCCATACAGGGAATTCTCGGATTATTCCAGGTCAAAGGACATATTCGGAACATCGTTCAGGACTTTCAGACGCAATCCGATGCCTGACCTGGACGGAGGCATAGGATTCGGAAAGAACTTTGCCATCGGAGGCCAGACCCTTTCGCTTGTTGCCTCAGCGAGCATCAAGAGCGGAGATGAGACCATGACAGATGCTTTCTACCGCACTTATGAGGCAAGTACAGTAGGCAATATGCAGAGCGACTATAACTATGACAGTTATACGCAGAAACTCGACATAGCAGCACTGGTAGACCTGGACTATACCCTCAGACAAAGCGATAACATAGGTTTCACGGCATTTTTCGCAAGAAACGCCAAGGATACCCATCTTGACAGGAGAGGAATCGATTATGTCGAATCATATGACCTCGTCGGACGCAACCAGGTGACCCATGTCTACACTCTCCAGAACTATCAGCTTTCCGGTCATCATGAAATCAATGACTGGCTCATAGACTGGGGCGCATCATATACCCTCACATCCAGCGATGAACCTGACAGACGGCAGGTGATGTACAGGCTGGGTTCAGACGGGGAGTGGTATTTCTTCAAGCTCAATCAGCAGGAGACCCAGAGATATTTCGGACGCCTCAATGAGAACGAAACTGTTGCAGATGTCAAGGCAACATATTCCTTCAATAAAGACGACAGGATCCGCTTCGGACTTACGGCCAAGGACAAGATAAGGACATTCCGCTCGACAAGATTCTACTATGACGTCAAGGATATCAATGATCCTGTCACCGATTTCAACAACCCTGATGCTTATCTGAACTTCACGAATGTCCAGGACGGACTCATTTCGGTGAACCGCAGCAAGTATGACAGGGACCAGTATGATGCATCCAATCTTATAGGAGCTGCGTTTGTCGAGACTGACCTGAAATTCGGCGAGAGATGGTTTCTCAATGCAGGACTGAGACTTGAGGCAAGCCGCCAGAGTGTAGATTACAACGATGATGTCGAGGACCTTACCCGCAATCTTGACGCAATCGACCTTTTCCCTGCCGTCAATCTTAAATATGACATGACTTCCAGAAGCATGTTCAGACTTTCGCTTTCGCGTACAGTCACCAGACCTTCATTCATAGAGATGGCTCCGTTCCTCTACCAGGAAAGTTTCGGCGGAGCACAGATAAGAGGAAATGAAGATCTGCAGAACGGCTACAACTACAATGTAGACCTCAAATATGAATTCTTTGCAGAGAAGAATACCGACATGTTCTCGGTGACGGCATATTTCAAGTACCTTGAAGATCCGATAGAGAGGACACAGCGGCTTTCCGGTGGAGCGACAGAGCATTCTTTCCAGAATGCAGACAACGGTATTGCCGCAGGTGTCGAGGTCGAGTTCAGAAAAGAGATAGTAAAGGACCTTTCTGTAAGTGCCAATGCATCCTATATGTACACGAACGTTATCCTTCCGGAAGGAGGAGCATACACAAACCACCAGAGGTCTCTCCAGGGGGCTTCTCCATACCTCGCCAATGCAGACATCAGTTATACACCGTCGTTCAAGAACGGTTCAAGCCTTTCTCTTGCCCTGCTCTATAACCTCCAGGGCCCGAGGATCCATGCCGTCGGCATCATGGGTCTGGGCGATGTGAAGCAGATGCCGCTGAATACCCTGGATTTCGCCGCTACATACAATTTCGACAAGCATTTCTCCATAAAGCTGACATTTGACAATATGCTTGATTCCAAAGTGGTATTCCGGCAGGAGATACCTAATGCAGGACGTACGGTGGATGTCGAGCAGTGGAGGGTCGGTACAGGCTTCCAGATAGGAGTCAGCTATTCACTTTGACTGTAGGACTCTACCGGTAAGACAGTGATTTATTAAGGAACAGAAAACGATTTACAATACGGATTAATTAAAGAAGTATGAGAACAATGGATTTTTTTGCAGCATTCCTTGCTGCAATGGGTGTGGCAGCTTGCTTCACCGCATGTGAAAAAGATGGATCAGACAATGCCGGAGACGCTCTTGTCCTCGAAGGAGGAGAGATCAGCGGCCGCTATTCAAACGACCTTACTCTCAAGAAAGGGGAATACAGGCTTACCGGAAGTCTTCAGATGGAGGCACCGGCTACGCTTACGATAGAGCCTGGCGTGACCATCACTTCAGATGTTACTGACGGAAAGATCATCTACATCCTGATCGAGCAGGGTGCAAAGATCATCGCAGAAGGGACAGAATCAGAGCCTATAACTATGACTGCGGCTGAAGAGGTCTCAGGTGCCTGGGGCGGACTCCATATCTGCGGTTATGCACATACAAATGCCCCTGAGGGTACAATGTCAGAGATCGGAGGCGCTCCTTATGGAGGAAGCAACGATGCCGACAATTCAGGCAGCCTGAAATATGTGCGCATACTCTATTCAGGTCTGGCACTTGATTCTGAGCATGAGGCAAACGGACTCTCTCTCTATGGAGTAGGAAACGGTACATCCATTTCACACATCCAGATAAAGGACGGGTCAGACGACGGCATCGAGTTCTTCGGAGGTGCTGTAGACATCGACCATTGTGTAGTCGAGAACTGTACAGATGATTCATTTGACTGGACTGAAGGCTGGAACGGCACTGCCGAGTATATCGTAGCTTACCAGACTGTCGCAGAATGTGACTGCCTGATGGAGTGCGACAACAACGGAGACAACAATGACGCCACTCCGGTAGCACACCCTACCATACGTTACGCGACATTTGTCGGAAACAACAGCTCGGACAACAAGAGAGGTCTCCGCTTCCGTGCCGGTACACAGGTTACCCTCGAGTATGCACTTGTCACAGGCAAGCCATCTCCGATCACCCTCGAGACTGCCCAGACAGTAACATCATTCGACAACGGTACATCTTCAATCAAGAATACATATATCTCAGGTGAACTTGTGAATGAAGAGAGCTCAGGATACGATAACGCAGATTTCGTAGAGGCAGGAAATACTGCAGACTACAATTCATTCAGCTTTACTTCAGGCTTTGTAGGGAAAGTAGGACAGAGCGGTGCAGTCGATGCTTCTGACAACTGGACATCAGGCTGGACTCTCTAGAGAAGATCATATTGGTGGAAATAGATGACATCAGTCATCGCCGTGAAGCCGGTCCAGATCATTTGGGCCGGCTTCCTTGTCATATTATCGATAAAAATCCTAAATTTGCCGATTCTAAGCATTGAAGATGGCGACAATAGGCATATTTGATTCAGGCGCAGGCGGACTGTCTGTGTTCAGGGAGATCTACCGGATTCTTCCTGAGGCTGACTATGTCTATTGGTCAGACAATGCCTATTGCCCGTATGGTGAGAAGTCGCGGACCTTTATTGTGGACCGTGCCAGGAAGATTACTGATTTCCTGCTTGGAGAAGGTGCTGATATCATTGTCGTTGCCTGCAATACTGCCACAGCTGCGGCAATCAATGATCTCCGATATGAATATTCGGATCCGAGGCATCCTGAGACAGCAGACCGTGTCCTCAGCCTTACTTCTGGACATCATGACCACGTGATGTTCATAGGAATGGAGCCGGCAATTAAGCCTGCTGCCGCCCTGACCAGGACCGGAGTCGTCGGCGTCCTTGCCACGGCGGGGACTCTTGGCGGACAGAAATACCATTGTACAAGGGACCGCTTCGCATCCGGAGTCAAAGTTGTCGAGCATGTCGGTAAAGGCTTCGTCGAGCTTGTTGAACGCGGTATCACATCAGGCCCGGAGGCAGAGAATACGGTAAGGGCAAGCCTGCAGCCGCTCCTTGATGCAGGAGCCGATGTAATAGTCCTTGGATGTACCCATTATCCCTTTCTGATGGATGTCATACGTAAGGTCGCCGGACCAGGAGTATCTGTGATAGATCCTGCCCCGGCCGTGGCAAGGCATCTGTGTGATGTCATGACATCTGAAGGCCTTCTCCAAGCCTCCATTGCAGAATCTGGCAAACTGGCATCCTCTGGATCGACCGCTCCTGTTGATGCAGTCCGGACATCTTCATGCGCGGATGCACCTCATGTGCGTCTTTTCTCATCAGGAAGTCCTGAAACTCTGCACAAATTGTATTCTTCGCTTTTTGCTTATGATCCGGCATCATCGTTGGGGAAACTTTAGGCTGATCTTACAGGATTTACATTTTAAGGAGACAATATGAATAAAGCCCGGTATCTTTGACCGGGCTTTATTATTTATTCACAGTAAGGATTGAGGATTTATTCCTTTCCTCCGCCGAGTGCCTGATACAGGCTGACAACAGACTGGAGTCTTGTGAACTGGTCTGCTACTGTATTGAGCTCTGCGCTCAGGAGAGACTGCCTTGCAGAAAGAAGTTCCAGATATGTCCCGGTAGATCTTTCGTAGAGCATTTCAGAAGTCTCTACAGTCCTTTCAAGGTCTTTTACCTGAGCCATATGCTTGCTGTACATCTGTTCTGCAATCTCTACTGCATAGAGGGCATTGTTGACCTCCTCCCCGGCATTGATCAGGGCCTGCCTGTAGTTAAGCAGTGCAATCTGTTCTTCAGCCTTGCTTACCTTGAGATTTGCCTTGAGCTGCCCGTGGTTGAAGATAGGCATGGTCAGTTGTCCGAGAGCTGATATGAGCCAGCCGGCAGGATTACTGATTGCCTGGCCGAGACTGTTGGTCCATCCTGCGCTGCCTGAAAGGTTGATGCTAGGGTAGAAAGCAGAGCGTGCCTGGTTGGTCGAGTAATATGCGCTTGCAAGAGTCATCTCAGCCTGATAGACATCCGGCCTGTTGGACAGAAGCTGGAGCGGAATCCCTACTTTTATTTCATCAGGCACGGTCTGGTCTGCAAGCTTGCCTCTGACTATCGGCATTGACGGCTGTCCGAGCAGGGAACATATCGAGTTCTCCGTCTCTTTCTGCTGTCTCAGGAGGTCGGCGTATGATGCCTCAAGGCCGAAAAGGTTTGCCCTGGCTTGTGTCACGGCATTTTCTGTTGTCCTTCCTGTCTTGAGCATTGCTTCCATGGTGCGGACCTGCTCCTGGAAGATTCTCACATTCTCAGCGCTGATGGCTACCTGATCATCAAGCATGAGAAGAGAAAAATATGATGTCGCTATAGTCGCTATGAGCTGTGACTTTACAGCTTGCCTGTATGCTTCCTGCTGCAGGAGTGTAGCCTGGGCACCTCTCTTTGCGTTCAGAAGTGAACCGAAGAGATCTATGTCCCAACTGACCGCCCCGCCGAGGTTGTAGGTCCAGGACGGCTTCCCTCCGTCGATACTTGTCAGGCCTCCCTGCGGAGTGAGGTTGAGCGAAGGTGCGTATGCCCATTTCGCTGCGGAAAGCTGGGCCTTCGCCTGTTCAACCCTCAGGATGGCACTCTGCAGATCCACATTGTTGTCAAGCCCTTTGCGGATCAGATCCTGCAGACACGGATCGGTGAACAGTTTCTCCCAGGACATATATCCGAGGGAATTTGTGTCTGGCTGGTCAGATGCCTGGGCTTCAGGTACGAGTTCTGCCCTGTAGAGGCTGTCTGTAGGCAGGTTCTCCGGCCTCTGGTACTTGCGGTAGATTGAGCAGCTGCTCATCGTCATTATCAGGGCTGCTGCGGCAAGGGTCTTGCCAGCAGCCATATACAGTGATTTCTTCATTATGCTCTGTCCTCCTTTCTCTTGCCCATTACTTTTTCTTCAATGTACTGGAATATCACGAAGAATGTAGGTGTTATGAAAAGCAGTGCGATTGATCCTATGATAAGTCCTCCGACGACTCCGACACCGAGTGAACGGTATCCGTTCGCACCGACTCCTGATGCTACCACAAGAGGAAGTAGACCGAAGATCATCGTCATCACAGTCATGAGGATAGGCCTGAGCCTGAGTCCTGCGGCCGATATTGCCGAGTGGCTGAGTGACATGCCTTTGTTCCTTCTTTCCACGGCGTATTCAGTGATGAGGATCGCGGTCTTGGACAGAAGTCCGATAAGCATGACAATACCTACCTGCATGTAGATGTTGGTGTCTATACCCCAGAGCCTTGAGAAGAAGAAACTTCCCATCAGACCGAACGGAACTGAGCAGATGACAGCCAGAGGCAGGAAGAAGCTCTCGTAGAGTCCGCAGAGGATGAGATATATGAATATGATGCACAGCAGATAAATTATGGTAGTCGTATGTGATTCTGCCAGCTGTGCCTCTTCCCTGGTCATACCTGAGAATTCATACCCGAATCCTGTCGGAAGTGTCTCAGCAGCGACTTCCTGTACGGTGTTTATCACATCTCCGGAGCTGTATCCGTCGTTAGGCATACCCATTATCGTGATTGACGGGAACAGGTTGAACCTGTTGAGGATTTCGGAACCATACGATTTGGTCAGTGTTATGAACTGGCTTACAGGAGCCATGCCGGATGCTGTCTTTACGTAGATGTTGTCAAGTGACTGTATCTGGTCCCTGTCTTCAGGCTTTGCCTGCAGTATGACCCTGTACAGCTTGGTGAACCTGTTGAAGTTGGATGCATAGTAGCTTCCGAGGTAACCCTGCATTACAGAGAGCACCTGGTCAGCTGTAGTGCCGGCGCGCAGACATTTTGCAGCATCCACATCTACAGTATACTGAGGATATTCTGTACTGAATGAAGTGTATGCCATCTGGATCTCCGGCCTCTGGTTGAGGGCTGCGATCACTTCCTTTGTCACTTCATTGAGGGCATTTATACCCTTTCCTGACCTGTCCTGAAGGTCGACCTGGAAGCTGTTTCCTGTACCGTAACCGGAAATCATAGGTGGTGCGAAGATGAAGATCTGGGCATTCTTGATGCCTGCTGTCCTGCGGTAGATCTCGTTCATAACCGCAGTGTTGCTGTGTTCCTTGCCTTCTCGCATATCCCAAGGCTGGAGCTTTATCATCATCATTCCGTGTGATGCTCCGCTTCCTGAGAACGAGAAGCCGGCAACCTGGTTGAAGGTCCTTATCTCAGGTATGTCCTGGATACATTCCTGCACCTCTGTGAGGATCTGGTTGGTCTCGTACAATGTACTTCCTGCAGGAGCGTCGATGCTGATGAAGAGAGAGCCAGTATCCTCGTTAGGCACAAGGCTGGTCTTTGACGTACTCATGAGATACATAAGAGCTCCGACTGCCCCAAGAAGGCAGAGACCTGTCACCCATTTGTTCCTTATGAAGAATGCTGCACCGAACTTGTATTTTTTGACAATTCTTCCGAAAGCAGATTCAAATGCCATACGGAACCTTGTCGAGAACTGCTTAGGCTTCTGGCCTGGGGCTACGATCTCGTTCGGCTTGAGAAGAAGAGCACAGAGTGCCGGTGAAAGTGTAAGGGAGTTTACTGCTGAAAGACCGACTGAAACTGCCATTGTCAGACCGAACTGTCTGTAGAACACACCGGAGGTTCCTCCCATGAACGATACCGGTATGAACACAGCCATGAACACAAGTGTAGATGTGAAGATGGCCGTTGCCACATTCGAGACGCCGTCTACTGCTGCCTTGTAAGGCGACTGGTAGCCTTCGTCGAACTTCACCTGTACCGCCTCCACGACAATGATGGCATCATCGACTATTGTACCGATAGCCAGCACAAGGGCGAAGAGGGTAAGGAGGTTTATGGAGAATCCGGCTATGACCAGGAATGCGAAAGTTCCTATCAGGGCTACAAATATGCTGACGGTAGGGATGATGGTCGACCTGATGTTCTGGAGGAAGAAATACACCACCAGGATCACCAGGAGGATGGCTTCGAAGAGGGTCTTGATGACCTCGTGGATTGATGCATCAAGGAAGTCCTTGGTACTCATGATGTCCACAAATTCGGTGCCCTTAGGCAGATCCTTAGCGGCTTCAGCAAGGTACGCATCCACAGCTTCGATGATCTCGTTCGCGTTGCTGCCTGCGGTCTGGTTTATCATCATAGTCACACCTGGGGCGCCTTTGACACGTCCTTCGTAGGCGTAGCTTACGGCACCGAGGGTGATATCTGCCACATCCTTCAGCTTGAGCGTACGGCCGTCCTCGTATGCCTTCAGCACTATCTCTCCGAATTCATCCTCAGTGGTGAGACGTCCTTTGTATTTAAGTGTGTACTGGAATACATTCTTTGAGTCTTCTCCGATAGATCCGGTAGATGCCTCGATATTCTGGGCAGCAAGGGCAGATGATATGTCACTCGGCTGAAGGCCGTACTGGGCCATGATGTCCGGCTTCAGCCAGATACGCATGGCATAGTCACCGCCCATGACATTGGCTTCTCCGACTCCGGATATACGCTGTATCTCAGGTTTGATGTTGATGCTGAGGTAGTTGGTGAGGAATGTCTCGTCATATGTCCCGTCAGGGCTGGCAAGGGAGAATACCTTCAGGGTACTGCTCTGCCTCTTCATGGTCTCTACACCGACCCTTGTAACTTCCGATGGAAGGAGAGACTGGGCTCTTGATACCCTGTTCTGGACGTTGACTGCCGCCATGTCCGCATCGACTCCCTGTTTGAAGTATACTGTGATTGTCGCGCTTCCGGTGTTGCTGGCATCGGATGTCATGTAGGTCATGTTCTCGACACCGTTGATGGCTTCCTCAAGAGGCACGATGACACTGTTCTGGACAGCGGCTGCATTTGCTCCACTGTATGTTGTACTGACCCTGATGGTAGGAGGGGCAATGTCCGGATATTGCTCGATAGGAAGCACTGCCAGACCTATCAGGCCGACCAGCACAATGAAAACCGATATGACCAGAGACAATATCGGCCTGTCGATAAATGTCTTTAGATTCATGGTCTATTTTCCTTCTTTGGTTGAAACGTCACCGGCTGCAGCTTCTGTCTGGTTCTGTTCCCCGGCAGCCTGTGCTGCAATAGCGGTCCCTTCCCTGAGCAGACCTGCGCCTTTTGCAACGATTGTGTCGCCTGCGGCAAGTCCTTCATCAACAATGTATTCCTTTCCATCATTGACTTTGAATACATTGATCTGGACAGAAACAGCCTTCCCGTCAACGACCTTGTATGCGAATATCTTGTCCTGGACTTCAAATGTGGCTTCCTGAGGGATCACTATGACTCCTTTCCTGTCGTAAGGGATATTTATGTTGCATGATCCTCCGCTCATGAGCCTTCCGTCAGGGTTGTCGAAGATCGCTCTTATACTTACTGTCCCTGTGGACTTGTCCACTATGCGGCTTATCACATCGATCTTGCCTTCGTGTTCGTAGATGCTGCCGTCATTGAGGGTGATGGTTACTGCCGGAAATGCGGAAACTGTCTTGTCGATGGACCCGTACTGTTTCGTCAGTGCCAGTACTTCCTTTTCCGGAAGAGAGAAATATACGTAGATCTGGGAATTGTCGGTCACATCTATAAGAGGCTCGGTCATCGCAGAGCTGACAAGAGCACCTACACGGACGGATGTCATTCCCGCAACTCCGTTTACCGGACTGGTGACCTTTGCGAATGAAAGGTTGTTGGCTGCGCTTGCTTCCTGTGCCTTGGCCTGTGCGAGCGCAGCAACTGCTGTGTTGTAGCTGTTGCGTGTCGTCTGAAGCTGGAAGTCGGAAATGACTTTCTGGTCGTATAGTTCCTCGTCTCCTTCAAGAGTGAGCTTTGCTGTCGCCATCTGCGCTTCGGCTGTAGCAACGGCTGCCTTTGCCTCCTGATATGTAGCGGCATAAGGTATCGTATCAATGATGAAAAGGGTTTCTCCTTTTCTCACCTTTGCCCCTTCTTTCACGAGGACGTCTGTTACAAAACCGGAAACCTGAGGCCTGATTTCCACGTCCTGTTTTCCTTCAATCACAGCTGTGTAGCTTACTGTGAGGGTTCTGTCTTCAGGAGCCAGCGTGATAAGTGGATAAGTGCTGGCCTTCGGCTGCTGTGCTGTCTGCTGCTTGCATGATGTCATTGCCGACAGCAAGCACAGTCCGATTGTGATTACATTTAAACCTTTCATTTCTACTATATTTTTTCCTTAAATAAATTCGGACACAAAAATATCATATACTTTTCCTTTTGACTTGTGCAAATTTCTTATAAATTTGTCCAAAATTCCCAATATGTTATCCAGACATATTATATATGGGGGATTTGTCAAAATGCGACATCGTCAAACAGAAATTGTGCCAAAAGGTCATGCGTCATATAAGTCTTCAGCAAATATCCGATTTCTCAGATAAATCACAGAAGATAGACAAGCATTTCGTGCTTCTTGAAGGCAGGGACATCGGTCGGTATTCAGGGATTCCTTTCATCGGTTGCCGTATCATTTCCCTGGTTTGCAGAGGAACAGTGAATGTGCGCATAAACGGAAGGGTGACCATCCTTTCGGAGAATGATTTCGCAGATGTCCTGGAAGGTACGAAACTGCAGTTTGACTCGGCATCGGATGACTCGGAGTTCTACTGCATTTTCACAACACGCAAATATATAATGGATGCGCTGCAGGGGACTCTTCCCAGGCTTCAGAACTATATTCTCAAGATAATGACAAATCCTGTCATGCGGCTGGAGACAGGGCAGTCGTCTGTCTTGAAAAACAATATCCTGCTCATGGCGGGAAAACTTGCCGATGTCGGTAACCTTTATCGCCAGGAGCTGCTGAATGCTTATCTCAAGGCGTTTGCCCTGGAGATCGGCAATCTCATGTCAGGACTGTATGGCACTATTGATGACGTTCCTCTGGAGAGTTGCCGCAGGCGGGATATGCTCATGGTGGAGTTCATGGACCTCGTGTGGCGGAATTTCATAGAGAACCGTTCAGTGGCATTTTATGCAAAGCAGCTTTGTGTGACTCCGAAGCAGCTGGCAAGGGTCGTGAAGGACGCTTCCGGCAAATCGCCTCACGAGATCATCTCTTCTGAACTGTTTTCCCTTTCAGTGCAGCTGCTGCAGGACGAGAGCCTGCTTGTACAGCAGGTTTCTGATATGCTTCATTTCTCTGACCAGGCAGCCTTTACAAAATTCTTCAAGAAATATACGGGAGTCCCGCCTGCCGATTACAGGAAGAACAGGACGGAATAAAATCGTACAATAGTTCGTTAAAAATCAGCCGAGCCTAAGCGGCTCTGGCAGTAAATAAAATGAGTTCCTTGAAAATTTTGTCAATTAATGTCGTGTCCGGTTTAATGCCGAACACGCAAATAAATCGTTCAAGCAT
>JADIMK010000032.1 GCA_017694785.1 Candidatus Cryptobacteroides intestinigallinarum | reverse complement strand
TGTTCTTCAAGTGGCTGAAGCAGCATCTGAAGATTAAAAAATTCTGGGGCGAGACCGAGAATGCCGTAAGAATCCAAATTTACACTGCCATAACCACCTATTGTATGATAGCGATTGTGCAGAAAAAGATGAGTATCTGCCTAAAAGACCTCTTTGCAAAACCTAACTGCAATATTGTCAATGAACTGGATGGTTCTACCGAACCTACTTTGTTTTAATTGTTAAACTTTTTAATAACTAGTCCGGAATTTTACCGGACACGAGTGTTTTAGATTAATAGATTTAGAAAACAATAGTGCCAATATACGAATTTAAATCCGCATTTTGGCACTTTATATAAAATATTTTCTTTTCTCCGTGTGTCTTTTCAGGCACCTGTAGTCAAATTAACATGCAAATGGCTACAGTCCTATCTGCTTGAAGAAATCGTTGCCCTTGTCATCGACAAGTATGAATGCAGGGAAGTCCTCGACACGGATCTTCCAGATGGCCTCCATACCGAGCTCCGGATATTCCACGCACTCTATGGACTTGATGTTGTTCTGGGCAAGGATAGCGGCAGGACCGCCGATCGAACCGAGATAGAATCCGCCGTGCTTCTTGCAAGCATCGGTCACCTGCTGGCTTCTGTTGCCTTTTGCAAGCATCACCATGCTTCCGCCGTGGCTCTGGAACAAATCTACATAAGGATCCATGCGGCCGGCTGTAGTCGGGCCCATTGAGCCGCACGCCATTCCGGCAGGAGTCTTCGCCGGACCGGCATAATATATAGGATGATCCTTGAAGTACTGAGGCATCTCCTCTCCCCTGTCAAGGCGTTCCTTGATCTTCGCGTGTGCTATATCACGGGCGACGATTATAGTGCCGCTGAGGCTCAGTCGGGTAGATACAGGATATTTTGTAAGTTCCTTGAGGATATCTGCCATAGGCTGGTCAAGATTGATCTTGACGGCATTGCCTTCTCCTGCATGACGGAGCTCCTCAGGAATGAGACGGCCAGGATTGTCATCCATCTTCTCTATCCAGATACCGTCCTTGTTGATCTTGCACTTGATGTTCCTGTCTGCAGAGCAGCTTACGCCGAGACCAACAGGGCAGCTTGCACCATGGCGAGGGAGTCTGACGATCCTCACGTCATGAGCATAGTATTTTCCTCCGAACTGTGCTCCGAGGCCGATCTTATGGGCAGCTTCAAGCACCTGTTTCTCAAGCTCAATGTCTCTAAATGCACGGCCAGTCTCGTCTCCTGTGGTAGGCAGGGAATCATAGTAGTGGGTGGAAGCGAGCTTGACAGTAAGAAGGTTCTTTTCTGCTGAAGTACCTCCAATCACGAAAGCGATATGATAAGGAGGACATGCTGCAGTTCCGAGAGTCTTCATCTTTGCCACGAGGAAAGGCACCAAGGTAGCAGGATTGAGAATAGCCTTGGTCTCCTGGTAGAGGTATGTCTTGTTCGCTGAACCACCGCCCTTTGCTACACAGAGGAAGCGGTACTCCATGCCTTCGGTTGCCTCTATGTCAATCTGAGCCGGAAGGTTGCATTTTGTATTGACCTCTTCGTACATCGTAAGAGGTGCATTCTGGGAGTAACGGAGATTCTCCTCGGTATAAGTCTTGAAGACTCCGCGCGAAAGAGCTTCTTCGTCACAGTATCCGGTCCATACCTGCTGGCCTTTTTCGCCATGGATGATGGCTGTACCTGTATCCTGGCAGAAAGGGAGCTTGCCTTTGCATGCAACTTCTGCATTACGCAGGAAAGTAAGGGCTACATATTTGTCATTGTCGCTGGCCTCCGGATCAGAAAGAATCTTGGCCACCTGCTCATTATGGGAAGGGCGCAGCATGAAGGAGACATCCCTGAAAGCTGCGTTGGCCATTGCCGTAAGCCCGTCCTTCTCAATCTTGAGGATAGGCTTGCCTTCGAATTCACCTACAGACACATAGTCTTTTGTAAGAAGATAGTATTCAGTCTTGTCCTCGCCAAGCTGAAACATAGGTGCATACTTAAATTCTACCATATAACTTTGATTTGTTTGTATCGTCAGTTCTTGTTTCCTTCCATCAGATAGACCTTCATGAACTCATTGATGTCACCGTCCAAGACAGCCTGGGTGTCGGAAGTCTCGTAGCCCGTCCTCAGGTCCTTTACCATCTTGTACGGATGCAGGACATAGCTGCGGATCTGGGATCCCCACTCGATCTTCTTCTTCTGACCCTCCAGCTCCGCCTGCTTTGCCTGGCGTTTCTTCAGCTCGAGGTCATACAGACGTGACTTCAGTATCCTCAAAGCATTCTGCCGGTTGTCCAGCTGCGAACGTGTCTCGGTGTTCTCAACAACTATGCCGGTAGGAATATGACGCACCCGGACACCGGTCTCGACCTTGTTGACGTTCTGTCCGCCGGCACCGCTTGAACGGTAAGTGTCCCACTCAAGATCTGCCGGATTGATTTCAATATCTATCGTGTCATCTACAAGAGGATATACGAACACTGAAGAAAAAGTGGTCTGTCTCTTGCCCTGGGCATTGAACGGAGAGATTCTCACAAGCCTGTGCACTCCGCTTTCAGCCTTCAGGTAACCGAATGCATAGTCGCCTTCAAACTGTATGGTAGCAGACTTGATGCCGGCATCCTCGCCTTCAAGAAGATCAGTCACAGTCACCTTATAGCCGTTTCTTTCGCCCCACCTCATGTACATCCTCATGAGCATCGACGACCAGTCGTTCGCCTCTGTACCGCCGGCTCCGGAATTTATCGTTAGGATAGCTCCGAGATTGTCACCCTCCTCACCGAGCATATTGCGCAGCTCAAGGTCCTCGATCTCCTTGCTGACGGTCCTGAAGGCATCGTCAAGCTCCCTGGTCTCGTCTGTCACGCCTTCTTCCCCGGCGGAAGCCAGGCTGTCTTTGGCGAACTCATACAGCACATCAAGGTCAGCCACACCTGCAGCCACCTTGTCATAGCCGGTCACCCAGAACTTCACGCCCGCAAGTTCCTTAAGGAATTTCTCGGCTTCCTTAGGATCATTCCAGAAGTCAGGCTCCAGGGTCCGCTTCTGCTTTTCCTGCGTCTCTTCCCTCTTTGCATCTATGTCAAGGCATCTCTTGAGGGTATCCACCCTCTGATGAAGATCCTTTATCTGTTCTGCTGTCGTCATATTTTCTCTTTTACAATCTGCAAATATAGCGATTAAGTGAGAGCAAAGGAAAATTTATTTTCACTTTGCCGAACGACAGCTATAAATGGACACGAAGTGGCCAAATTTAGCCAAAAGCAGCGGCCAGACACAGCAAAGACAAAATTTCCCCAGACTCTTTGCCGCAAGAGTCCGGGGAAATATGATATGTCCCACTTGATCAGAGTTCTGCGAGATCCACGTCTACCGCATAGGCGAATACTCTCATAGGATCATAGTAGAGGGCACAGCTTTCAGCCATGTATTCCAGCTTCGGCTGAAGCACACCCTTGAATACCTGCTTGCCGTTGACATTGACAGTGACCTCGCCGGAAAGATCGACAAGATGGCTGTTGAGATATATGCGGAACTTGCCAGAAGAGACATCCTGCATGGTCTTTTCAAACTTCATCTCTATGCCGCTCATCGTCTCGGTCGTGGTGTAGCTGACATTGTGCACGGACATGTTGACAGTATTGCCGTCTATAGTCATCTCATATGTCGTGCGGAGGCTTGTGTCCGGATTGGATCTCTCGAGGACCTGGAGATTGTGGAATCCGTCCCTGTACCATCCGTCCATCTCGAAGTTTTCCCAGCAGACATACTTCGGCCAAGGATTCCTGGTGTACTGTGCCAGCCAAGGAGTCGTAGGATAATAGTCTATGCCGTGTCCGGCGCCCTGGATTATCTCGATGTTATGCACATAGTAGCCCGGGTGCTCCTCCTCAAGACGGTCAAATTCATCTTTTGTATATCCGGTAAGGATATTCCTTCCAAAGCTTGTATCCAGAGATCCGGTCCTCAGGGAGAAAGCAATATTCGCACAGTTCTCTGCCGGAGCATTCTTCAGCGGCTCGCCGCCTGCCATAGGCCCTGCCACAGCAAGATAGTCCGCATAGAATGAAGCCAGACGCTGTGAGCCGTAGCCGCCTTCAGAAATGCCGAAGAAATATATCCTGTCCGGATTGACTTCACCTGACACAAGAGCAAGTCTCAGCAGCTTGTTCCAGGCATACTGCTTCGATTTCTGCCACCAGCGGTACCACTCTCCCTCATTAGGTATCTGAGGAATGAAATACAGAGACGGGGCATCATCGAAAGCCCGGCAAAGCTGCAGGCCCGTAGACCACTCGGCATCCTTCGATCCCGAACCGTGCATATATACGAACAGCGGCCATCCTGCCTGAGGCTTGCTGCCTTTCGAGCCATAATAATATGGCATGACAGCTGAAGGCTCGAGTTCCGACGGCAGAGAGAACTTGGAATGGTTTCCCTCCGACAGCGGAGTGATTTCAATAAGCTTCTCCTCATTGAACGCATCATTTGCAGCCTTCCACGCAGCCCATACAAGATCTGTGTTTTCATCTACCTTGTCTGCTGAAAGGATGACATCATCGAAGAATGCATCATCCTTCCCAGAAAGCCTTTCATCAAAATATGCCTTGATTTCAGACAGCTGGGCATCTGAGAGCAATCCCTCATGGATTTCTCCGCTTCCCTGGTCATCGCCACCCACATCAGTTCCGCCGTCTTCCTTTCCAGGCTGGTCTTCACCCTGGACGTGTGTACGCGAGAATGTCATGGCAACGCACGCAGAAAGCATTGCCGCAAAAGCAAATTTCAATAGAATCTTCTTCACAATACTTCGGTAAATTTTAACCGAAAATTTTAAAATTTAACAATCGAGTCGGATAAGGCCGGCTCAAACCCTATAAAAGTTCATTGAAATATTGTCAACAGATGAATCTACAAGCAGCAGTAATTCAGTGTTTTGGAGTGCGATAAAATGCCGGAAAACATATAAGAAAAGTATTGCATAATTCATTGATTATTAGTAAATTAG
>JADIMK010000031.1 GCA_017694785.1 Candidatus Cryptobacteroides intestinigallinarum | reverse complement strand
TAAAAAAGGAATCGGCTGCAATCTGAAAAAATTGCAGCCGAAGATCTCTCCTCCCGTTATGCTAAAGAAGCCGACCGCAAAATCTCTTTTGGGTCGGCCTCTTTTTTGATATGATTGTGCAACATAACGGTGTATCAAGGCATCTTTTATTGTGTCAAAATTCTAAAGGCCTGCCGTTATGAAAAAAACAGCTTTATTTCTCTTGCTTCTGATGAGCATAAGCTTCGGATCCGGAACTCTCTTGGCAAAGGACCGGCAAGCACACAAGTTTGAAATCGGTGCAGGCGCAGACATGTTTGGAAATCTTGGTCTTGTGGGGGGACCGGCTCATTATCCAGGTCCGAGAGCCTTTCTTGAATACAGGTACTTCATAACGGACGGGTGGGATGCCGGAATAAACCTGTCTTATCAGTTCCACACTGCAGAAGGCAATCCTACGCCGGGTAACCCTGTAATCAGATTCGTTAACCACATGCCAAGCATAAGCGCACTTTCAGAATATGTTTTCCGCCCAGGCCGCAAGGTAAGGCCATTCTTAGGGGCCGGAATTGGATTCGGTATCAACCATAAGGAATATGACTCGGGGTCAGAATACAACCAATACTATCGCATGTTGTATCCTCGCTTCGGGGTCGAGTTCTTCGGACATCTCAGACTCTCAGTCGAACTCAGATATGCATGGACGGACCGTTTCTATTCATATGAATCATCCAAAGGAATCAGCCTGAGCTGGGTATTCTGATCCGCCATTCAGAGATATCACTTTAGCCAGTCAGCTTGCAGGACTATTTTGTGTGTCTTGAATCTGTAGAACCTGCATATATCCGGTCACAAGGAAAGGCTGCCGATCCATTCGGCGACAGCACTTCTGCCGGTCCTGTTGAGGAGCCGTCCCGGAAGCCATTCCAGATCAGGGTAGGTTTGCTTCAGTACTCTTGAGCTGTTTGCGATGGAGCTGCCGCCGGAAGTGGCGAAAGGTATTTTCATTTCGACCGAGCTGCGGGAATCCTTGTCATTCCAGTTGAGGTCAGCGCCAGAGTAGGGGACAGCCGGGACTATTTCATGCAATGTGCCTCCTGTGACTTCTGCTATTGTCCTGGCAGCGTAGGCTGTTGTGCCGGTGGCTGAAAAATATGCCACAAGTATTTCACCCATGTCTGCCTTCGGCTGCGCACCTGTCGTGCATGTAGCGGCAAGCGCGGCGCCAATTGCAATGATTGTCTTTTTCATGGCGATTTTCATTTTATGTAGTCGGTATCTATGAGGGGTCATTTTATTTTCAGGCCGGGAATGAGCGGACTGGTGTCGATGAGCTCAAGCTTCTTGACCATTTTCAGTGTACCCTGCTTGTATTTCTGGAAATGCGGAGTCTTCAGGTGGCTTTCGTAAGCGGCCCTGTCGGCATATATCTCCAGTATTGTGATATTTTCCGGGGAGTCCTTTTCGGCTGTGGCATAAAGGGTGAGCACGCCGGGCTCAAGACGCATTGAAGCTTCTATTTCTTCTTTAAGGAAGGCATTGTACTCGTCAAGCTGTCTCCTGTCGACCTTTATCCTGGATATCCTGACAAGGTTGTCTTCTGGTGATTGTTCTCTGCCAGCGTCCGCGATGATCTTCAGGGCCTTTATGGCTGCAGGGAAGCCTATGTACGGAAGGCATTGTACAATGGCCGCGGCGAGGGTCTCCGGGGAGTTCCCTGCGTTGAGGTTGCCGTGGTAGTGTGACCTGAGCTGGCTGTCGGCTCCGATCGTGGCAAGTACGCAATATCCCAGCAGTTCCCTGGTCTTGAGGTCAAGTGCACCGCGGCTGTAGATCTCTCCGAAGAAATAGTCTGTAAGGAATCGTTCCACATCCGGTCCGAGGTCTCCGGGGACTCCATCCATGGCACCGGAAATCCCTCCAGGATACAGCCTCTGCTGGATTTCTTCACCGGTTGCATGACGGCTTTCTTCAGTGACTGTCGTCTGGCCCGGCAGCGGAAGATCAATGCCTCTGCCTGCGAATACCTCGTTGATCGCGCCGACTGCGTTGAGCATCTTGGGAAATCCGATGAATGGAGCAGTGAGGTACATGGTTTCACGCAGTTCTTCCTGAGTCACCCCGACATTCAGAGCCGCGGCCGCATGGGCCTTAAGCTGAGGCAGCGTCTGCATCGTGGCGAGTGTGATGCATGTGATCATTTCCCTTTGCTTCAAGGTAAGGTCCCCAGTCGTGAACACTTCCCCGAAGATGAATTTCTGGAGAATGGCCATCATTTCCGGATCTGTGCCTTCTCCTGTAAGCGCTTCCCTTCCGAAAAGGGTCCGGTAGTTTTCTTTACAGATATCTGTCCTGTCCATTTCTACATTATTCTGTGCCGGCATGGCATTGGTCGCCAGCAGGCAGGTCAACATGATTGCTATTGTCTTTTTCATTGTTGCTCCCTTTATGCAATGCAAAGTTATGGCGGAATTATGTTCCGCCACGTAACTCTTTTACTGATAATGTGAACAGATTTACTGAAAGCAGCTATGCCGACCTTGGCTGTACCGGCCGGCTGACATTTCCGTCAGGCTTCCTTTACGAAGAACATCCGGTCCGGGGTGCTGAGGCTCCGGTCGTAGCAGAATCCCTCCCAGCAGAATCCTTTGAGCTCTTCCGGGTCCTGGATTCTCTGCCTGATGATCATGCGTGTCATTTCTCCCCGGCACATCTTGGCGTAGATGACGATTGTCTTGAGCTTGCCTTCCGGAGTGCGGGTCCTGAACTCTGGACGGACGACACTTACTTCGCTGCATACGCGCTTCCAGTCGAAGAGGTCCTTCATCTCTTCGCTTGCGAGGTTGACTAGGATGCCTCCGCGGGTGCGGATCTCGGAGATGAATCCATCCGTAAGCACCGGTCTCCATCGTGAAAACATGTCTTTCCCTCCGTTATCCTCAGTCTGCTTCTGCGCTGCGGAGCTTCCTGACATGTGGAGTATGGCATTCCCTTCAAGCCTGTAAGGCGAGATCAGGTCGAGCGGACGGAGCAGACCGTACAGGAAGGATGTGATCCTGAGGTGTTCCTGAGCAAATGCAAAGTCTTCTGCAGAGAAATCCTTGGGTGAAATCCTCTTGAACACGGCTCCGGTGTAGGCAAGTATCGCAGGTATGAGCTCTGCTTCGCCCCTGACTATATCTGTATAGTATTTTCTGACGGTGGCTGCGATCTGTCCGCTGACATGCAGCATGTCCATGAGCTCTTCCTCCGAGCAGGATGCCATGGCTGAAGCATACAGCTTCGCCTGATTAATATATTGCGGCTCTGTCTGGAACGGTGTGGCGACCGATGCCCCCGGAGCCATTGTCTTTGCACAGGATATGAATGTAAGCATAGTCTCTATGGTTTTCTAAAGTCCGGCCGTCTGCGCTGATGTCCATACTACGAGCTTGTGCGGCTTGTCATCTATATATGTCCCGTGCGGTGCCCCGTCCTCACTCCGGTAGAACAGGTCTGGCTGAGTACCTCCGGTGACATAGACGGCGTCTATGAAGCCATACTCGATGAGGGCATCGGCAAATCCGTACAGCGTCTCTGGATTGACAGTCTCTATGAAATAAAGCCTGCCGGACTCGTCTCTTGCATAGGCACATCTGGTGACCTTGCCTTTCAGGATGAACTGGCTGTCACATCTCGTGCCGGCTGAGACTATGGCCATCTGTCTGAAGAATGAACCTCTTTGTTTCAGGACATATCTGCGGACAATGTCGCTCCTGCTTACGCCGATCTGGGCATTTCCGTCAGCAATCGCCATGAATCCTGCCCTCCATCTGCTTTTGGATAGGCTCACGCCGTCCTGTATGAAATCTCCGATGATCTTTATCTTGTCGTCCTGTATCATGTAGTCGGCGCTGCGTGTGACGAGATAGACAGAAGGCTCTTTCAGGTCCGGCACTGTGTCTGCAAAATAGGCCTTGAGGCCGTCAATCCTGTAGATTTTCATTTCCACACCCATTGACTCATCAGTTTCCATAGTGATCCCGGCCTTTCCCGGCATCGTTTCCTGGAGGCAGCTGACTATTTCCTTGTCAGGGCGTGATGCCGGAAACTCGCGGCTGTAGCTGATATGCCGGAACAGGAAGGCTGCGGCAGCCAGGATCATCAGTGCCGCAAGTATCATGGACAGCATTTTCCACCGGTTCTTCCTGTCTTTTTCATCATGATGTGAGGTGTCTCCGGACGCGGTGCCGCTGCCGTACGGATCTCTCTCAGGGTTCCATCCGGAACCTCCTATTATCCTGACATCATCGTCAGACTCGCATATATTTGTCCTGACTTTGTCGTCAGCCTTGTATCTGTCTGTCTCTGTCATTGTCATCTCTTTTTTTAACGGTCCTGGAAGATATCTGTATCAGCCAAGCTTATGATTTTCTTGAGACTGTTGAGGGCTTGCTGTGATGCGTGCAATGTCGTCATGGCCGGATTCTTCCTGTCGAAAAGGACAAGTTCACCCTTTACCGGGTTGATGAGGTAGATATAAGTGATGTTGATTATATAGCTCCGTCCGACGGTTACGAAAACAGGCCGTTCGTTCCTGAGCTGTTCGCTGATGATGCCTATGAATTTCTGCCGGCTGAACCATAGCTGCTGTGTGAAGCCGCCGGTGATATGCATATTGCAGTAGTTGCCGTCGGCTTCTATGTACAGAATGTCCGGCGGCTGCACCTTGAGGATTTCGGTCCCGCTGTTGGGCAACAGAAGATCTTTCATAGCTGATGATATCTCTCTTGCAAATATAACAATCTATTGGAGCAGGGTGAAATTTTTTCATCACGGCTCAGAGGCATTTCATACACCGGAGCAGGCGTTTCGTAAAACAGGCCTGCAGATATTTTGCAGACAGTGCAATATCCTCCAAATTAGCGGTCAGGAACAAAGAATTTCGGAAATCATGAAACTGGATGAAAACAAGAAACTGATGCTTAAAGGTGCGGTTGTCGTACTGACTGCACTTTTTATGATGATTCCTGTGCTTATGGTCAGGAATGTAGTTGCCGAAAGGGAAGAGCTCTCCGAGCAGGTAGCAAGGGAGATCACCAGATCCTGGGGCGGGGAACAGACGCTAAGTCCTCCGTCTCTGAAGGTCATGTATGATGAAAACAGCTCAGAAGGATATGTCGGTTACAGAGTATGCTCATCCGCTTCTGACGAGGCTGACATTTCAGGAGAAG
>JADIMK010000030.1 GCA_017694785.1 Candidatus Cryptobacteroides intestinigallinarum | reverse complement strand
GGGCGTATCTCGAATGGCATCCAAAATAGGAACCGCCGTATGCCGAACGGCACGTACGGTGGTGTGAGAGGTCGGTAAATACGAAAGTAGGAGATAAATACCTATGATTAGTATTTACCTCCTACTCGATTTGCCTTGACTGTAGGAATTGATGTCTGGGAACAATGCAGAAGTCTCCTGCCTTGCCTCTCAGCTCCCGTAGAAGAACGGATTCGGACTGTCTACAGTAGGGAGAGGGGAGTCGTTGCTTACCTCCAGACATTCATGGACACTGATTGTGGCATCCGGCTTCCATCTTGAGAAGTCATTGCCTCTGATGACGACATTGCCGCAGTACTGCAGGTCTATGACCGACAGCCCCGGGAATATCGGCTCGTATGAACCGCTGTCAATGAACGTGTTGTCTGTGATCTCAAGATCCTTTATGCTAAGCCCGTAGATGACCTGGCAGTCGAATGTGCTGACTGTATTGCCTGAGAATACAATCCTGTCGTGGTAGAAGAACCCGTCGCCACGTGCATCCTTCGGAATGATAGGATCAATCTGCAGGATGGCCTGCGGATTGCCTCCACCCAGGCCTCCGTCTGTAAACTTGTTCCCGCGGATGACGATATCCCTTGTATTGCCGGATTCAAACCAGTAGTTGGCATCTCCGCATATCCTGATCCCCGCCATCATTGAGCTGAAGTCGCATCCTTCCACAAGTACATTCCCCGGTGTCGAGAGCAGAAGGCTCCGCGCCCTGTTGTAGTGGACACGGCAGTTCCTGATCACCACGTCGCAGCCTCTGGAAATGTTCTCTACGACAAGGCTGGAGATATTCTCTCCGGATCCGGAGAGGTCCGGGCTTGCCTTGAGTATGTAGGACTTTCTTTCTGACCTGTCTATGTCTTCAAGTACTGAAACCGCAACAGGCCTGAGTGTCTTCCTGTCCACAAACCGGATGCTGTCGCCGACATCAGCGAAATGGTTGCCTTCCTGCTGGAAATGTCCGAATGATGTCCTGAATACTCCTGGAGCCAGAAGTGAATCAACTTTCATGTACACCCCATGGATGTTGGTGGCATCATCGAGCATGCTTTCGAATGTACAGTCCTCAAGCACTACAATCCCGGAGCAGTCCACAAAGTGGGTCGCATCAGCTGATATGGTTATCATCCTCTTCGATCCGGGGGCAGCTGCAGTTGACATTCCCCGGACACGGATGTCTTCTGAAAATTCAGCGATAAGTCCCATGGCTCCTGCCTTGTAGATATGTACATCGCTGATTTCCACATTGCGGCTCTGCAGGATGGCGAATCCGGGATATGACCTGTTGAGTTCCATAGGACCTTTGTCATCCCAGATGCTTCCTACCGGAGGAACTTCCCTTGCAAGAAGTCCGTAGAATTCCACAAGACCTTCCGAAATCTCCCTGGCCTTGAGTTCTCCGGCCCAATGGGCATGTTCGTAAACGGCAGTATTGTAGAAAGGCCTCCTTGTCTCCGGGTTGAATACTATGTTTTCCGCCATAGGATATTCCCAGTCATATCCCCCGAAATACAGCCTGTCTCCCTTGATCCTATATTTGTTGTCAGGGAATACCTTGACAGTAAATGCCTTGCGGGCAGGGTCATTGGCGATGACCTCTCCTTCGAATGTCCAAGGATAGTCATAGTCGATGGAGAAATGTCCGCTTATCCTCACATTCCCTGAATTCTTGACAGCAAAAGGTACAATCGCCCCATGGAACAGGAAGTCGGCACTGTCGCAGCTGACTGTGACATTTTCCATATCCTTGATCAGGAATGCGACCTTGCGGTCTCCGCTGTCATTGTTGGACATGCTCAGGAATTCTGTCGGGGCATTTTCAGGATAGAATTCATATCTGCCTTTCGTGAAATGTATGTGTATGTTGCCGTCAGGGTGTGCTTCGAGGATTTCCCTCACTAGGGGAGTGCAGTCTCCTTCAGCCATATCTTCGGATATGGTGTAGGTCTTCTGTCCGCAGGAGACCATGCATATCATTGCACAGAACAGGCTATATATGGCTATGATTGTTCTTTTCATTTTTTGAATCGGATTTTTGCGTAAGCCAGGTCTCTGATGCCTGTCATTGAGTTCTGGTTATGGGACCAGTACAGCTGTACTGTCTCTCCTCCTTCGAGGTCTCCATCTTCACTGATGAGGTTAGGATAGCATGCCGGGCTTGTCGGATTGCCAGTTATCTGCTCTGGGCTGGTCCAGGTGATGCCGTCGGAGCTGAATGACATGTAGACCACTTTCGACCATGAGGCATATACCATGACCCACTTGCCGAGGAATGTGTTCCACATGACTGAAGGGTTGGCTCCGGTGACACCGGAGAGTCCTGCTACAGGTATGTTCTCTCCTCCGAGTCCGGTAGTCTGGTCACAGGCCGGCAAGGTAAAGTCACTGCCGTCCCATTTCTTCCATGTCCCCGGGGCACCGCTCCTGTCTGATGAGGCTGCCATGCACAGGGCATTGGCTCCGGATGCTATCTTGCCCTGATAGTAGCAGATGTATCTTGAGCTGGCCTCGTCCCATATGACGCACCCGTCTCCGAGTCCGGTCCAGTCCGGATTTGCAGGCTTAGCCTTGGCATCTGTTATGATAGGCTGGGGATCTCTCCATGTGGCGCCATAGTCATCGGAATAGACGACACCTATGGATTTGTGGGCAATGCCGCTGTTGTCCCAGTGGCTTTCAGCATGGAAGAATCCTACGTAATGGCCGGAATCATCAAGAGGGAATATGCCGATGAACCATGAGCCTCCGTCGTTGAATCCGTCGATCCTGCTGAAGTCCTTTCCCCAGACCTTGCTGTCGTCAGTAAGGTACTGCGCGTGATCCTCAGGGAACGGAGTGCCGGCTACGGTGAGGGCATCGGTTGATTCACACCAGAAAAGCTGCCACTGGTTGCCTTTTTTGATAGGAATCAGTTTCCCGTCCGGCCAGTAGCCCCTGAGGAAAGTATCTGAATTCTGAGTAATGACTTTTGTCTCGGAAATGGATACGTTTTCGCTGACTTCGGTCCAGGTGACCTGTTCTTCTTCAGCGCTGTCGTCTCCGCTTCCGTCAGATGACTGTCCTTCCTGGGCATTCCCGGTCTCTGCCTCCGGGACGGGAAACCATTCCTTCGTGCATGCTGAAAGGGATATGCTGCAGATGAATGCAATCGCAGATATATATGGCAGGATATGTCTGGAAATCTTGTCTTTTACCATAGCGGATTCTGTTTTATCGCCCCGTTTGAAGCATCAATTACTGATTGCGGGATAGGAAATATGGAGTGCTTTTCCTGGCAGTTGTTCATAAGGGTCTGGTAGGTAGGAGTAAGCACCCAGTCCGGATCCTGACCCACAGAGCGGTAGGCTTCCTGTAGTTTGCCGAAGCGGACAAGGTCAGCCCATCTGTGGCCCTCGAAGCAGAGTTCACGGCTTCTTTCATCAAGGATGAACTTTTCAAACGGTTCATCTCCAAGATGATAGTCCACATCTTCATTCGGAGTCATGATGTCCACACCATAGCCTCTGCGTCTAACCTGGTTGACGTATTCTATGGCTTCGTCTGAAGGAGTGCCGCTGTCCCTGTATTCAGCTTCTGCGAGCATAAGAAGCACGTCTGCATATCGGATTATAGGGAAATTGATGTTGTTGCACCAGTTGGCCCAGCTGCTCCCTCTGTCTGCCTTGTCGAGAGGATGACGGAACTTGTAGACCCAGTAGTTGCCTTCATAGTCCGCGTCATAGACGATTTCCATCTTCTGGGTATCGGGGTTGAGGACAGCATGACCTCCTGGATTTACAGACCCTCTTCTCAGGTCATTCTCCTCGAATTTCTTGTACATCTCAGGAAAGGCCCTGACCTGTGTCCAGTATATCTGGTCTTCTGTAGGGATGCCGTCAGTTGTTCCCACCTGACCTCCGTAGAGAGAGTTGCTGTGGGTATTGTCGAATTCGACATCAAATATGTATTCGCTGTTGTGCTCATGCTTGCCGTCGAACTGGGAGAAATAGTCGGTGACAAGAGAGAACTTCCCGCTTCCAATCACATCACGGCAGGCCTGGGCCGCGAGAGCTGCTGCAGCATGGTCTTCAAGAGGTTTGCCTGCCATCTGCAGGTATGCCCTTGCCTTGAGGGCAGTAGCCGCATATTTGTGCGCATGTCCTACGGTGTTGGTCTCCGGGAGGAGTCTTTCAGCTTCCTCGTAGTCCTTGATGACCTGGCTGTAGACTTCGGCCAGGGATGCTTTCCTGGTGTCCAGTGCACTGATGTCTGTGGTCTCGGTCAGTACAAGAGGCACTTCTCCGAAGTATCGCGCGAGCTGGAAGTAGAACCATCCCCTGAGGAAGTATGCTTCTCCGGCTATCCTGTCCTTGTCCTGCTGCGAGATACTGTCTCCGGTATATTCAGCAAGTCTGTTGAGCACTACATTGGCCCTCTGGATGCCGAGGTACTGCATGAACCATACTTTCTCGACGAACAGATGTTCCGGGGTATAGGTGTAGAATCCTATCATGTCCTCTCCGTTGTTGGCGGAAGGCACGAAACATTCGTCGGTACCTATCCTGCCCCAGTACATGAAGCCTGTGAAATAGTTGCCGTAGCGGTGCTGCGGATCCCATTCAACTGAAGTGAATGTATAGTAGATGCCTGTCAGGGCCATGTCGAAATCGGCTGCTGTCTTGAAGAAGTTCTTGGTCGTTATGTTGCTCTCGACCTTTGTCTCCAGGAAGTTGCAGGATGAGGCAAGCCACAGGAACGGAAGAAGTAATATCAGTATACGTCTCATTTTCTTTTCCTCCTATTTGAATGAAATGTTTACACCGAAGGTAAATGTCCTTGCCTTAGGGAAGTTGCCGTAGTCGAATCCCTGCGACAAGATTGCAGCGGCAGAGTTCTGGCTTATGCCGACCTCCGGGTCATAGCCGGAATATTTGGTGAACACACAGATATTGTCTGCTGACACATACAGTCTGCATGATTCTATGTGCTTTGCCCTCCGCAGGAGCTTCGGTGAAAAGGTATATGTCAGCCTTGCCGTCGAGAATCTCAGGAAAGACGCATCTTCAACGAATGCTGAGGATACAAGTCCATCCGGAATCTGTGAATAGTAGCGGGATGACTGGTTCTGTGTCGTCCACCTGTCGTTCCAGTAAGCCACCTGGTTGGAGCCGTCTCCGTTATATGATGCGATCATGCTGTAGTTCGCATTGTAGAGGTCATTGCCTACAGAGTACTGGAAGCCGAGATAGAGGTTGAATGCCTTGTAGTTGAATGTAGTGGAGAATGCTCCATAGACAGTAGGAAGGAAGTTTCCGATCACCTCTCTGTCGGCATCGTCAATCTGTCCGTTGCCGTCCTTGTCCCAGAGCTTGAGCGAACCAGGCTGTTCTCCTCCCTGAGCAGGGATTCCAGGCTTGAGGGTATAGACTGTCTCGTCAGGGTCTGTCGCGCTCGGTGCAGCGTCAAATTCATCAAGCTGGTAAAGTCCTATGGCCCTGTAGCCGTAGAGTTCACCGACACTTCCGCCCTCGCGGAGAATCACTGCGTTCTGTCCGTCAAGACAGGTGATGCCGAGGTAGATAGGGGCTCCGTTCTGTCCGAGCTTTAGGATCTTGGACCTGTTGTGCGAGAGGTTGGCGTTGAGCGACCATTGGAAGTCATGCTTATCAATAAGGATAGCAGACATTGAAAGCTCTGCACCCATGTTCCGGATGCTTCCTATGTTCTGCCATGCCTTTGTATAGCCTGAAATGTTCAGTACCGGTGCCTCAAGCAGAAGATCACGGGTGGTCTTGTGGTAGAGGTCGAGATCGAAATGCAGTCTCTCACCCCAGAGTCCGAGTTCAAGTCCTACATTGTATTCCAGGGTCTTTTCCCAGGTGAGGTCTTCGTTCGCCAGTGTCAGTGGCGACTGTCCTATGCTGAGGTCAGTGCCGAAGGCTGTATTGGTATTGTACAGCTGGGCAAATGAACCGGAAGTAGGTACGCTGGAGTTTCCGACTTCTCCGACTGAAAGCCTGAGCCTGAGAGTGCTGATGGCGTTGACATTCCGGAGGAATTTCTCCTGCTTGGCGTTCCATGCGAAGGCTCCTGAGTAGAAAGAACCCCATTTATTCTTGACGAAAGTGGATGTACCGTCTCGTCTGAATGTGAATGTGCCGATATATCTGTCATCGTATGAATAATGCCCCCTGAATATGAAGGACATCATCGTCGTGGAGCTTGTATTTGAGAACGAATTGAAGTCTGTGGCCATCTGGAGGTTGTTGAATCCGAGGGTCTCATTCTCAAATGAAGATGCGTCGGTGGCAGTGTAGTAGTAGCGGGTACCCTGTTCGGTGACACCGGCCATGAGGTTGAGCTTGTGCCTGCCGAATGTCGGGGACCATGTGAGGGTGTTCTCGTTGAGCCAGCCGAAGGTGGAGATATTGGCCATGCACGCCTGTGAGTTGTACAGATAGCCTCGTGGAGTCGTGGTAGGGTAGAACTGCTTGTCTTCAAGCGAGTAGTTGTCCAGTCCTCCTGTCACCCTGAGGGTCAGGTCATCGATTATGTCATATTCGAGGTATGAGTTGACGATGGTCCTGTTCAGGATCTTCAGCATGGTGATGTCATTTGCCATGGTCACAGGATTCTGCTTGTTGGCCGTATTGAAGGCATCTATCTGGTACTGCTGGAGTCCGGCCCTTCTGAAATATGCCTGTGTGTCTTCGTCGGTCAGGTCAAAAGGCTGTGAAGTCAATGCGCTCATTACTGTACCTATCGCCGTACCGTTCCCTCCTGAAGTAGGTACACCGTCATCCTTGATGCGGCTGTAGTTGATGTCGACACCTACACGGAACTTGTCGGTGAACCTGTGGTCGATGTTGGCCTTGGCTGTGAATTTGGTCCAGTTGGTCGATATGATGATAGACTCGTTCTGCATGAAAGACCCGCTGATCAGGAAATTGGTCTTGTCGCTGGAGCTCTGGATGGACAGGTTGTGGTTCTGGATGAAACCGGTCCTGTAGAGCCTGTCCTGCCAGTCTATGCTTTCTATCTTGTCGAAGTCAAAGTTCCTGAGGTTGCCGTCAGTGTCAGAGAACAGGTCGTACATCGGGTTGAGCTCGTTCATCATGGTAGCATATCCCTTGAAATCAAGCATTTCAAGCTTCCTCGGCAATGACTGCATGCTGACATATCCGTTGTACTGGATCCTTCCTGATGATCCGCGTCCTTTCTTGGTGGTGATCATTATGACTCCGTTTGCGCCCCTGTTGCCGTAGATTGCTGTAGAAGACGCGTCTTTCAGGACTTCAATGGATGCGATGTCCTCGGGGTTTATCAAGGCAAGGCCGCTCATCTGAGAGTCAAGGTTGCCCATTCCCATTCCGGATGATGTGTTCACTCCTGTGAGGGGGAAACCGTCCACCACAATCAGCGGTCCGGTAGAACCTGACAGGGAGCTGGCACCACGGATGAGCATCTTTGTGGCTGCTCCAGGCTGGCCGCTTGTGGACGAGACCATGAGTCCTGCCACACCACCCTTCAGTGCATCATCCACAGAGAAGATCACCTGGTTGTTGAGATTCTCCGGGTTGATTGAAGCTACTGAGCCTGTGAGGTCCTCTCTTCTTGCAGTACCGTATCCTATCACGACTGCATTGTCAAGCATCTCGGCATCGGACTGGAGGGTAAAGTCCAGTGTGATTTTCCCGTCTACCGGAAGTTCTGCGCTCTGATATCCGATGAAATTGGCTACCAGTACTGCTTCAGATGAATTTACGGTTATGCTGTAATACCCGCTGTCATCGGTTACTGTCCCGTTTGTGGTACCTTTCTGGTATACGTCAGCCCATGGAATAGGATCTCCCTGGCTGTCAGTCACATGTCCTGTGACAGTCTGCTGCGCAAAAGCAGCAAGCCCCACCTGCACCAGGCAGAGCAGGGCTATGCATTTTTTTATCATATTCTGATAGGGTGATTGTTGGCCTATTTTTCTATAAGGTTGAGCTGGATCTCATCGACATAAACTGTTGCTCCTACTCCAGTGATTCCGAAAGCAAGGTAGCAGTTCTTGAATATGTCGCCAGGATTTCCTTCTTCGACAGTGAATGTGAAGGTATACTTCTGCCATTCTGTAGTAAGGAGGTTCTTGAATTCAGGAGCTTGTTCTGTACCTCCTATCTCAGTTATCGTGCCTTCCCAGAGCTTGGTCTGAGAAGTAACGGTGAATTCATCACCAGGGAAGATGGTTGACCAGCTCGCCTGTCCATTGAGGGCTCTGAGCGGATCGTTGAGGTAATCAGGAACGAAAGAGAATATATTCAGCCATATGCATCCTGCCATGGTGCCCGCTGAAGGAAGATCTGCCTTGAACCAGAGTGAAAGCTCATATTCTTCTCCCGAAGTCAGCCATGGATTGTTGGACCAGTTGTTCCTGGTGGCATGTTCCCAGATGCAGTCTCCCATAGTCTTTGAGATATCCATCTTCATACATTTGGCCGTGCCGTTGGCTCCGCCGTCAACTATGGTCATGAGATCTGCATGTTCACCTGCAGCTTCACTAGGGAAGTTTCCCCAGTTGTACCATACCCTATTGACTTCGCCTTGCTCGAATCCGTATACATCCAGACCGTACTGCTCATCCTTTACGAACATAGGATAATTTCCTGCTATGATATGTCTGGTCACAGTGACTGTGGCTCCGTCGCTTTCCCTTGTGAGCTTGCAGGATACCTCGACGTCATTGATCTGGTCGTTCCATACCACTTTCGGTGATACCGCTGTTGATGTCGCAGGTGTGCCACCCGGGAATGACCATTCGTATGAAGTAGGGTCTCCTTCCACTTTATCAAGAGAGAAAGTGATCTCAGTTCCTTTCTTTGCGCAGCCTTTAGGGGTCAGGCCTTCGGCTGTGATTTCAGCGGACATAGGGTTGAGTACCGTTATCTTTATTGTGCCGCTGTCCTGTGTGCCGTCAGAATATGTTACTGTAAGAGTGACATCCTTTTCTCCGGCAGCATTGAATACTACATCGGCTACAGCCTTGTCCGAAGTGGCCGGTGTGCCGTCAGGGAATGTCCATGTACGGCTTTGCACATTGATGGAATAATCAGTGAATGTCACCGTCTCCCCGATGAGTGTCTCTGTGGCGCTGGCTCCGAAATCGAAGTCCTTTTCAATTGCCTTGTTGTCTTTCTTGCATGAACCAAGAACGAAAAGTCCGCATAAGGCGAATAATGATAGAATTCTTTTCATGACTTTTGATATTAGTTGTGTTATTGTGATATGTGTTCAGTTTCTTCCGGAAACAATCTGTTGCCTGTCAGTTGACTTATGAAATCAAGAGCCTGTCTGCTTCCTTCGGTAACAATATTAGCCAAAATGTCCGTTTTACTGTTTTACAAATCGTTCAGTTTTTTTCAATTCTGTAAAAAAACGCAGCCTCGGAACAGCAGGATCATTTCCATGTCAGTGGAGACCACCATGTTGCCCAATGTCCCCAGGTCCTCGGTGCATCGCTGTGCGCGTAGCAGAGGTATTGTGTTGCGTCCGGTTTCACATGACCTTCGCCGTCTCCGCTCATCCCTGCGTTTATGATGCCTTTGCGGAGTGAACCTTCGACTTTGCCTGCCATACTGAAGCTGATTCCGTCTTCTGATTCCCATCTCTGGAGATAGCTTCCGTCAGTATCGCGTTCCACAGCATGGATGGCTATGAATTTCCTGCTTCTCTCGACATATTTCACATCCGTGTGGTCCGGGGCCTCCATGTCTGTCTTGTCTATGACAGTGCCTCTGGACTCAAGCCTTGCCGGCCAGTCGGGATCCGAGGCCGGGGCTGTGGACAGACGTGTGGTGGTAGTGTTCCATTCGTTCCATGAATAATAGAGATAGACAGTCCCGTTGTATACTACTATGCACGGCTCTCCCGCTCCGAATCCGCTTGGAGTCCCCTCGAATGTCACAGCAGGCTGCGGATCGTCTCCGCCCCAACCGTTGCCGTTCCATTTTTCCCAAGGTCCTGCAGGCGACTTGCTTCTGGCCATATAGACATGGTTGTATCTCCCGGACTTGTCTTCTGTGGAGGTATAGCCTATATAGTAGTAGCCGCCCCAGTATGCCACTCCAGGATCGCAGCATGACAGTGCATCGCGGCTGCCTTCAGTCGGCAGAAGAGAAGCTACCTCATCTGTCCATGTCTTGCCTCCGTCATCAGAGTGCATATATACTATCTTGTCCCAGTAGATTTCCGAAGATCCGTCCCTTGTGCATATCATGCTGAAGAACTGTCCTTCAGTCTCCTGTCCATCTATATACGATACGGCATTGGTCTGTGCTCCTGATCCTGGAGTGACGCATTTCCATATCCCGGAGCTTGCGGTTCCTTCCGACATTACCCAGAGATATTTCCCGGCAGGGAATTTTTCCGATCCGTCTGCGCTTTCTCCGGCGTAGATCTTAAGCCAGGAATTGTCAGTGTAGTTGTCGAACCTGGTGGTTGCCACCGGCTTTCCTGATACGGTCGCCTCATAGTCCCCGGCCCAGCTGTAGAGCGACAGGGTAAACCCTTCCTTGCTGCTGTTCCATGACGGGCAGCAGAGGCTTACGCATACAAACTCCTCCTGGAATTCAAAATACTGGGCGAGGGTCCTGTCTGTGCCGAGCGGCTGTGCTTCCTGCTCGTCCGAGAGATATGTCTTCACTCCGTCCCCGAAAGTGCCGCCCGGAGCTGCAAGCCAGAGGTCTGCCGAACCGTCGCTGTTTACTATTATCGATGCCCCGTATCTGTAGCCGGTGCCTGTATATATGTCCCAGCCCTCTTCAGCGTATGGGCTCACATCATATACGGCAGGCTCCTCTGGCTCAGCCGGAATATTGTCCTTGTGGCAGGACCACGCCAGGATAAGGCCTGCTGCCGCTGCAAGAAGAATGCAAAGTCTGTTTCTGTTCATATTCTCATGTGGTTATATGCTTTCTGTGTAATGTTGTCTGGAAGTAATGTTGTCTGGAAGTAATGTTGTCCGGATGAAATGTCGTCCGGATGTTCTGTTGTCCGGTCGTCTCATCCCGCCATGTTCACAGCTTTACGCTGATTGGCTCCCCGTTGATGGTCTTGACTGAAAGTCTCTTGCCGTTCTTGTCTGAGATCTCCACTGTCACCATATCGCCTGAAGACCTTCTGACTGTTATGTCGTAAGGTGTCCCGCTGCATGCATAGACATCGCTCAGTGCCATTGACTCCCAGCCTTCAGGAAGATGCGGCGTGATGTCTATGCTTCTGAAGCCTGTAGGCCTCAGCCCGAACAGTCCCTCGGTATATACCCTGCAGTAAAGCCCGCTTTCTGCCGAAAGATGCCTCTGGTCATTTTCCGGCCATGCCTCTACCGCATAAGGGACATGCTCTCCCAGCAGCCTTCTTGTCGAATACTGCTGCAGATGCGAAAGCGCATCCTCCGTCCTTCCTGCGGCGAATATTCCCCTGAGGGCATAGAGGGTAGCCCTGTCCCAGAATACGGCTGTCCCTTCCTGTGTGAGTATGCCGTTTTCTGTCCATAGATATTTGGAAAGGAGTGCATCTGCCGTCCCTTCCTTGCGGTCATATATGCCCATAGTGAGGGGTATGCATATCCATGAGCGGAGAAGGTCGTTGCCGTCGTAGTATCTGTATGCCCTGAAGCCTTTCATGTCGGCTCCGAAGTAGCTTTCTATGGCTTCTTTCATCTTCCCGGCCTGATCCCTGTACATGTCTTTTTCTTCCTGGGTTTCTGCAAGATATGATGCGGAGACGAGTGCGTCATAATAGAGGCTTGAGGTACAGAGATTTGCCTTTCCTGACGGGAAACGGTTTTCCAGTTCGTCAGTATCGGATGCCACCACTCCGTCTTCAGTGAGGTGCTGCCGGCAGTATTCCAGGCACCATCTGATCAGAGGCCATAGCCTCTGGGCTGCATCGGGCTCTCCGTATGCAAGAGCAAAACGTCCGGCCCCGTAGGCTATCATTGCAGCATCTCCTCTGTCACCGCATCCGTTCCAGATATCTGTGAATTCAGCGATCACGGAGCTTGGCAGAGCTTCGTAGGCATCGTTCATGAATGTGGCGAAATGCAGGAAAGCGTTCATTGCGGCCTCATTGCCTTTCGCATATCCCAGGAACGGGAAGAAAGGACAGATGTATTCAGCCTGGTCATTGGCCCAGATGGCTGAATAGTAATATCCTCCGCCCGGACTGTGGGTCAGCCCTCCCTTTGTCCTGAAGAGACTTTCCGAGCCTCTTATTTTGGCGAAGGCAAACATCGTGTTCAGCACAGGGTCAGGTGTCGAGAGCACAAGTTTGCCGCACACCTCTGACACGAACGCATCCCTGAGGGATTTTTCCAGACTTATGTCAATGTATTCTTCGATTTCAGGATACTTGTATCCGATGACTTCAGCTCCGAAGCTCATCGTTTCCGACGGGGCAAGTGTCTTTATGATGTCGGAGGAATGTGATGTCCTTGCGATAAGATGGTATTCTCCGTCGACTCCTGTAGCCTTGTCTGTCAGATATTCATCCCTTCTGGCAGGTATCTTTACGCATACACTGTCTGACGACAGGTTGCAGATCGTATATTCTTCGCATATCGCTGCCTTTCCGACCGACGGGAACAGGCATCTTGTTATACTGAGTCTTCCGTTCCGGCTCACGACTGTCATCTTGCCGTCAAGCATGATCTTCTCTGTCTGGCCCTTGACTATCCTGTGTCCGTCTGCAGTCGCTCCGTCGAGGAAATCCTGGCAGAACTGCATTGAGGTATGTCCGTAAGTGTCATTCGGGTATTTCCTGAGCAGCGGCCAGATGACATTCCTTCTGAGGGTGAAGGCTCCGCACGGATCGACTCCGTATTCGTATATCACAGAGATCCTTTCTCCGCTCATCTCTATATGGTCGTAATGCTCCGGATCGCCGGATTCTACATTCCATGCTATGGCATGGTCTCCTTCTATTGTCCATCTGGTCTTTTCCCCAGCCGGAACTGTATTGCCGTCTTTCCTCAGCACAGGCACAATGTGCTTCCATATCAGGGCCGATTCCTTGCTGTCGTCATCCTTTACCTCGGCTGTGGCCACTACAACGGCATTAAGTCTCGGGAACACGTATATGAACTGTCCCCACATACCGGCGGTGTAGAAGGCATCCGGGTTCTGCCATATCTGGTATCCGTAGCCTGTGGAGCGGTATCTGTCTTCCATGGTCCGGCTGCCGTCCGGCAGATCCCATGAGAAGTAGCTTTCAGATGCTTCTGCAAGATAGTCTGCCGGTACCGTCTGCCGCCCGTCATATTTGCCTTTGTCCAGCATCATCAGTCCTGTCCTGGCCATGTCTTCAGGCTTGAGCCATAGCCCCCAGCCTCCGCAGTTTATGCCCTGGACTTCATCCCAGAGCGGCTTTTCCATACCGAGAGGTCTGAAAAGCCTCGGATAGAGATAGTCCACTATCTTTTCACCTGTGACTTTCTGGACAGCAGCTGAAAGCATGTATGTAGCCAGGCTGTTGTAGCAGTTGTATGTCCCTGGCTTTTCTTCAAACGGCACAGTGAAGAATTCCTCTATGAGATTCTTTCCGTGCTGCCTCAGGAAAGAGTCAAGGCTGTCGATTCCCTGGAGACCCTCTGCTGCATATCTCTCACCGAGCACGTAAGTGGCGTCTCTCTTCTGTCCGCATGCCATCACCAGATAATCCCTGATGTCTGCATCAAGAAGGTTGGCCTTGAATTCTTCATTGCTGAGCGTGTCGAGGACAGCCTTTGCTTCCTGCGGGAAAATGTCAGCCATCTTGTCGTCAAGTGACAGCTTTCCTTCCTTTATGGCAAATCCTACGGCAAATGAGGTGAAGGACTTGCTGGTAGACCACATCTGGTGCGGGTCATCAGCTGTCCATCCGTTGACGTATGCCTCAGCTGTCACCTTCCCGTCCTGGATCACCATGATGGAGTTGATATCTATGTCTTTCTGTGCCGCTTCTTCAACGTATGCTGCGATGGCGGCCTTCATCTCGTCTGAGCCTTCTGCTCTCGGGATGTCTGCCGGAGCAGCTGAACACCCGGCAATGATCATTGAAGCGAAGACCGGTGCAGCGAGACCGGCCAGGGTATGTCTTTCTAGTGTTATCATGGATCTGTTATTCTTGTTATTGTAATCTGTCATGGTAAATTGTCTTGGCCTTACTCGGCATTCCCGTAGAAATACGGGTTCGGCTTGTCGGTTATCTCCAGCCCGTCGGCATCAATGTCTGTCTCAAGGCAGTCATGGACACTTATGTATGCGTCTTTCTTCCAGTGAGAGAAGTCATTGCCGCGTATCGTCACCTTGCCGCAGTTCAGCACGTCTATTGCCGCCAGGTCTCCGAAAAGAGGTGGAAATGTCCCTGTGTCCCTGAATACATTGTCCCTGATCTCAAGGTCACCTACACTCAGGGCATAGATCAGCTGGGAGTCGAATGTCTCGACCGTATTGCCGACGAAAGATATTTTCCTGTGGTAGAAGAAATCATCAGACCGGCCTTCCTTGCTTATCATCGGGTCTATCTGCAGTATCGCCTGTGGAGAATGGCCTCCTGTGGCAAGGTCACGGAACCTGTTGTTTCTGATGGCGATGTCATTAGTATTGCCCGATTCATACCAGTAGTTCGCGTCTCCGCATATCACGATGCCGGCCATCATGGAAGCAAAGTCGCAGTTCTCCACCAGGACCTTCCCTGGGGTTGACAGAAGGATGCTCCTCGCCCTGTTGTAGCGGACGGTGCAGTTCCTGATGATGGCGGATGCACCTCTTGAGATGTTCTCTACAGCATAGTGCTCCGGATCAGAAAGTGAAGCAAGAGGGAAATCCGTACGTATGATATACCAGTTCTCGTTGACCCTGCGGACCGAGAGCACCTTGCCTGTCCCGACCGGTCTCATTGTCGCCTTGTCCACAAAACGGATTGTGCTGCCTTTTTCGGCAAACCTGTTGCCTTGCTGCTGCCTGTGTCCGAAAGAAGCTGCAAATTCGTTGTCCGAGATGAATTCCCTGACCTGCATATAGGTACCATGGATGTTGACTGCATCGTCCAGCATGCTTTCAAAGCAGCAGTCCTCGATCAGTACCATACCCTTGCAGTCCACGAAATGCGTCGCGTCAGCCGAAGCTGTCACCATGCGGGAAGAACCTTCCCGTCTTGCCGTGCTGTATCCGCGGACGGTCACATTCTCACAATACTGTGCGATGAGAGCCATTGCGCCGCTATGGTATATGTGGACATTCTCGACTGTTATGTCACGGCTGTCGCTCAGGACTATCGCAGAGCAGTATCTCTCCTGCGGATGCATGCCCTTGTCGACCCAGACACTTCCCACCGGAGGAAGTTCCCGAGCATATACGTTGCCGAACCTTACTGTCCTTTCTCCGGTCTCTTCAGCGGAGAACTGATGCAGGGACCAGTGCTGGTATGCGGCCGAATTGTAGTATGGCGACTTTGTCTGAGGGTCGAACACTATATTTTCTCCGAGCCTTGATTCCCAGTCATATCCGAGGAACCGGAACTGCCCGTCCAGTATGCGGTACCTGTTCGCCGGGTCTATCCTCAGCGTGAATGTCCTTGCGGCAGGGTCAGTCTCGACTACTGTACCTTCAAGAGTGAAAGGGGAGTCATAGTCTATCGAGAATCCGCTCAGGCGTACATTCCGGCTGCCGGCAACGGAAAACGGGATTACAGCCCCGTAGAAGATGAAGTCTGTGGAATCACCTTCAATCGAGACATTCTTCATGTCCCTTATGCTGAAGATGACTTTCTTCATGCCGTTGTCATTGTTGGATACTGTCAGATATTCTCCTGTAGCCTTCTCGGGATAGAAGCAGAATGTCCCGGAAGAGAATCTAATGGTGACATTCCCCCGTGGATTGGATTCCAGAGCCTCCCTCAGAATCGGAGTATAGTCCTTGATTGCCGGGTCGGCGTTTATTTCAACTACAGCATTCCGGCTGCAGGATGCTGTGTGCATCAGGAGAATCATGGCTGCAAGTGCAGTCATGGACTTCAGGATTGATTTCGTCTTGTTCATTTTGTCCCAGTGCTGTGGTATGTGGTTATGACAAATATAGTCACCGGCATCGTTCCCATGCCGTCACAAATCGTTCAAATTTTTGCAGAATCGTGAAAAAATACCTATTGCAGACCCTGGACAGCTATATCTTGTCCTCCCTGTCATGATAGTCTTTCGGCAGGATGTGGAATTCCTCGAAGAAAATCCTTGAGAAATAAGACATGTTGCTGAATCCCGTCTGATACATTACTGAAGATACTGGAAGCCCGTCATCGGAGTCAAGCAGCTGCGCAGCCCTCTTGAGCCTGATGCTCCGGAGGAATCTGATTGCTGACATGCCTGTCAGAGACTTGATCCTGCGGTAAAGTGTCGGCCTCGATATCCCGATTTCCTTGCAAAGTTCGTCGATGCCGAATTCGGGCTCGGGCATGTGCTCTTCTATGGCCGATATCACTGTCTTGACGAACCTTTCGTCAGAAGTCGTGCCGGTTACTGCAGACGGCTCCAGCAGAATGTTCTTTCTGAATGCTTCGCGCATGCTTTCCCTCTGCCGGATAAGGTTGTCTATCCTGGAAAGAAGGACTTCGGACTGGAACGGCTTGGTCATGTATTCATCCGCGAGTGCCTCGAAGCCTTCGATCTTGTCTACAGGCAGATTCCTTGCGGAGAGAAGGATGACAGGTATGTGCGATGTGTCCGGATTGCCCTTGATGCGCTGGCAGAGTTCCATCCCGTCCATTTCTGGCATGACCACATCGGAGATGATTATGTCAGGCTGGTCAGCTATCGCTTTCTCGTATCCTTCTCTTCCGTCTGATGCGCAAATCACATTGTAATGCATCGAAAGAAGCTGCTGCAGGTAGTTCCTGAGTTCCGGACTGTCGTCAGCGATCAGTACCGTATAAGTCTTTTCTCCTGTCCCGGCGTATCTTGCGGCAAGGTCATATGCCGTTTCCGGCAGCTTGTCATAGTTTGATACGTCATCACTGTTGCTGTATGCCCTGTCTATGACATCTTCGCTGAAATGACTGTCGCCAAGTCGAAGCCTCACGTGGAAGACTGTCTCTTTCCCAGGTACAGACTCGGCATATATTTCTCCTCCGTGCAGAGATACTACATGCTTAGAGATGGCAAGTCCTATTCCCATTCCTTTGTGTGCATTGTTGTTCGTTCCCTGCCTGAAGCGCTCGAATATCCTGGTGAGATCTTCAGGAAGGATGCCGATGCCTGTATTGCTGACTGAAAGCATTACCCCTGGATATCCAGCAGAATCATCTGTTGCTATCGTTGCCTTTATCGTCCCGCCTCCTTTTTCCGGAGAGTATCTGATGGCGTTGGACATGAGGTTCATGACCACTTTCTCCATCTCCGCCTTGTCAATATATACCATGACAGGGGAGTCTGGCTTTTCAAAGGAGAATGAAATCCCCTTGCTCTTCATGTAAGGCACGAAAAGCATCACTGTCTCCTCCACGAAACGGCAGAAGTCAACTTCCACTACATGGAGATGTATATGTCCGTTGTCATATTTCCTCAGGTCCGTCACCCTGTCGAGAAGTCTCTGCAGGATCATCGTGCTCCTTTTGACCAGCTGCAGCCTGTCTCTGGTTGTCTTTCCAAGATTTGTGCTGTCCAGCAGCTCATTGACCGGTGCCGTGATGAGAGTGAGCGGTGTCTTGATCTCATGCAGGAAATCCGTATGGAACTTGAGCTCGTTTTCGTTGCGCTGCTCTTCCTCAAGTCTGAGCTTGTGCTCCATCTCGAGCTGATAATGCTGCCGGTTGCGCCGGACAAGTGCCGTCCTGACAAGGTAGACGATGAAGATGAATACTATGCAGTAGAGAATGTAGGCGGCCGCACTCCGCCAGAGCGGTGGCCTTATCGTCACGGCCAGCCTTGCCGGGTCAGTACTCCATATCCCGTCGCTGTTGGAGCCGAACACGCAGAAGGTGTATCTGCCTGGCTTCAGGTTGAGGTATGTGGCTGAATTATCCCTTTGGCCTGTATATCTCCATACGTTGTCCACCCCCTCAAGCATGAATCTGTACCTGTTCATTTCCGGGTGTTCGTAGTGCAGGGCAGCAAATCTGAATGTGAGGCTGTTGCAGTCATACGGAAGCATGATCCCTGTCAGGTGGCGCAGCGGCTTTTCCAATATCACTTTCCCTCGTAAAGTATCGCCAGGAAAGATTTCATGTCCGTTGATGTCAAGTCCGGTGACTACAGTCTTAGGTGGAATGGTATTTCTGCTGATACCTGTCGGGTCGAAGATATTGAATCCTTCCGGGCCTCCGAATACCATGCGGCCGTCACTGAATTTTCCCGAAGCCCAGATCTTGAATACATCGCTCTGCAGTCCGTCTTTCTTTGAGAATGTCTTTATTTCCCCGGACCGAGGGTCGAATCTTGTAAGTCCACGGCTGCTCCCGATCCAGAAGACCCCGCTGCTGTCTTCCTGGAGTGATTCCAGTTCATTGCTGTGGAAAGATGCGTTGCGGCTGTTGTAGTGCCTGAATCTTAGCCTGGCGCTGTCCCTGCTATTGATAAGCTTGTTGAGTCCCCCTCCTAAGGTCACTGTCCAGAAGTCCCCGTTCTTGTCCTTATGGATGACCGATACATAGTCTCCGGAAAGACCGCTGTCTTCCTGCGACGGACTGATCCTTCTGATTGACAGAACATTCCCTTTGTTGTCGCAGATAAATCTCGTCAGACCGAATCTTGATCCGACCCATACATACTGTTTCCCTCCATTGCTCTCTGCAAGTATGTCTGTACAGAAATTGTCGGACAGCGAACATGTATCCGAAGGGCTGCTGCTGAAATTGGTCCAGTTGCCATTGTACCATTTGCAGTCAATGCTCTGGCCAGGCTCTTTTCCGGGAGCATAACGGAAGACTCCGTAGTTTGTGCTGAGCCAGATGTTCCCGGAAGCATCCGGATCTGCTGTATATACACTTGCTGCATTCAGAAGCGGTGTCAGGGCAAAGTGTCTGAAACTGAATCGTCTGCCGGCTGCAGCAGCTCCTATATCATTCTTGCTTATGACCTTTATCCCATGGGTCCAGGCTCCTATCCACAAGGCCCCGTTCACGTCTTCATATATGAAGGATATAGGCATGTTTTCGAATCCGGACAGACTTCTCTGGTCAACTCTTGTTATACGCTTGCCTTCCATCACATATAGGCTTCCGTCCCTGGCTGAGATCCATAGCCTGTCGGAACTGTCTGTGTACATGCAGACTATGTGGTCCTTCTGGAGTCCGTCATATATCGAATACAGGTGGAAGTCGTCCGTATGGCTTATTTTCTTGTAGCAGCCGTTGCCGATGGTCCCTATCCAGAGCACCGAAGAGCTGTCCATGAAAAATGAAGTTATGTCACAGCTGTTGGATCCGTATTCTTCATATGGACCATACCTGTATCTTACGCTCAGGTCGCGTCCGAAACAGATTATCCCTTCTTTTCTCGTACCGGCCCAGATGTTGCCGTCCGGAGCTTCATATAGTGAGATTGTCTCTGTAGTATTGATCCTTTGTACCTGCCATGTCCGGCAGTCGACCGTATGACAGCCGTCATAGCCTGCTACCATGAGCATATCCTTGTCTGCAAGGTATACGCATGACATGCAGTGGGAGCCAGTCATGACAGTCCGTATGGCAGAAGTACCCATCCCGTCAGCCCCGTCTTCATAGAAGTACAGCCCCGAAGGAGAACAAAGCACCATTCCTTTCCCTGGTATGCTGCATCCTCCCATGACACCTCTGCTTATCCTGTGTGAATCCATGTTGTACTGGCCGTCGCTTATCTCAAGTGAGGTGACTCCGGCGTCTGTGCACAGGCAGATCTTGCCTTCATGACCGAATATCCCGTTGATATTGTTCATCGGCACGGGCAGTGTGGTCACGAACCGATCCTGCTTTGTGTCAAAAAGAGTAAGCCCTCCGGTCTCTGTCCCTATGTAGAGCATCCCGTCCTTTTCAAGATAGAGGGATTTGATCCTGGAGCTCCTGAGCAATGAATTGGTGACATTGTAGACCTGCATTCCTGTCCCGTCATATCTGCACAGCCCGGCGAAAGTAGCGAACCAGATGAAGCCCTCATCGTCTTCAACAATAGCATTTACATCCGTGTGAGGCAGGTTTTCAGATACTGAGATCTGCTCCAGGTAGAGCCTCTCACCGGCCTGGATATGCGCCGGAAAGCACACTCCGGCAATAATGCAGATGATTATGACCAGTCTTCTCATATGGGACAAATATAGTGAATAAGCGAGAGCAAAGACAAATTTATTTGGCTTTGCCGAGCGGGAGCTATAAATGGCCGCTGAGGCCAATGCCAAGGGTCTTCAGCCATGCCTTTACATCAAACCGGACTTTATCCTTTTCCTGCTGAGCAGCAGTTCCTCTTACGGACAGCCCTTTGAGGACCGTCGCTCCTGGGCATGAAGATCTGATGCGCTCTTCCGTACCGGAAAGTCCGCTGCCTTCATTGGTGCAGAACGGAGCTATCTTCTTTCCGTTCCAGATGTGACTGCTGATGAAGGTATAGACCGCCATAGGCATGTCTCCGCACCAGTTCGGGTAGCCTAAATATATCATATCGTAATCTTCGATGCGGATGTCTCCCTTTATGGCCGGCCTGGCATCTGACCGTTTCTCCTGTATGCTGACCTTTACGCACATGTCATACTGTTCAGGATAGGGCATCTCTGTCTCTATACGGAACACGTCAGATCCGGTTTCGTCTGCAATTATTCCTGCCAAAATTTCTGTATTGCCCTCGGAGACATTTCCGACTGCATAATTTTCACCTGTGCGTGAAAAGAATGCCACAAGGCTTTTCTTTTCTGATTCCATAGTATCCAAGTCCTTTTGATGTCTGAACAATGTGCTGTCTGATGTTCAATGTACTTTTCGGTGTTCAATGTACTTTTCGGTGTTCAATGTACTTTTCGGTGTTCAATGTACTTTTCAGTGTTCAATGTACTTTTCAGTGTTCAATGTACTTTTCAGTGTTCAATGTGCTTTTCAGTGTTCAATGTGCTGCCCGGTGTTCAATGTACTTTTCAGTGTTCAATGTACTTTTCAGTGTTCAATGTGCTGCCCGGTGTTCACGGACTGTTTTGCATGGCAGACCGCAATATCTGTTCCACTCCAGTCGATCTCGGCAGCCGGAAATCTCGCATATCCGGCTGAATCATGACTCGGCGATCAAATGATTCTGTGGAAAAACTATTATCTTTGGCCGGACTTTAATATTGTTGCCGACGTCATGTTTTAGGATTGTTGCTGACATCATAACCATAGAATTGCTTCAGGATCATGAAAGCTGTATTGTATACCATTCTGATATTTGTTATTCTCGCAGGAATCTGCGCCGTCACTTGCCCGGATAGGGAAGATCATGTCAATGCTCTGGAAAATGTGCTCCAGAGGACTATGGACAAGGAATTGTCTGAGGGATCAGACTCAGATGATGATCTGCTCGGCTCAGCCTTGGGCTCTGCTCTGGTGTCCGCTTTCGGCGGACTTTTCATAGATAACATGCTGATGGTCGACGATTATTTCATCTGCAGCATAGGTACGGTAAGCTATGGGGGAGAGACCAAGGTGGTTTCGGTCGGCATCTTCAACCATGTCTTCACTGCCAGTGCAGATAAATTGGCAGAAGAAGCTGCGGAAGTCCTCCAGTAGTCCTCGTTGCACCAGAGCTTACCGGCGGCACCAGAGCTTACCGGCGGCGCCAGAGCTTACCGGCGGCGCCAGAGCTTACCGGCGGCACCAGAGCTTACCGGCGGCACCAGAGCTTACCGGCAGCATTGGCTTCCTAAACGGTGTGGCATGCTCCTCAGCGGCATTGGCTTTCTAAACGCGGCTGCATGCTCCTCGGTGGCATTGGCTTTCTAAACGCGGCTGCATGCTCCTCGGTGGGGAGGTCTACCATTTCAGTCCGATGCTTTGGTCTGTCACTTTTGTCTGTCTCTTCTGTCCGTTACACGGACCTCTCAGCACGTCATTTCGGCCTGTTGCTACCGCCAGCTGTGCAATTGCAGTCTGGTTGTCCGGGACATTTCCTTTGTCGATGTCTTCCGGAGATTTCCTGCGGTCAGGAATGTTTCTGTCGTCCAAGGACATTTGCCAAATTCGTACCCAAAAGCATCTTGTTAAGATGTAAATTATTGATTTATAATGAAATAATAATCAGCAATATGCTTTTGCCCCGTTTTTTAATGGTCAAAAGCATCTCTCTTTATACAAATTATTGAATATTAATAAGTTGTGTTTGATGCGATGCTTTTGGGTTCGAAAAGTCGCCGATAAAGTTCAGAAAGTCGCCGATAAAGTTCGAAAAGTCGCCGATAAAGTTCGAAAAGTCGCCGATAAAGTTCGGAAAGTCGCCGATAAAGTTCGGAAAGTCGCCGATAAAAGAGTATGAAAGCATTGTCAGAAAGTAATAGGCTGCGTTGATGTCAGACTTGCCCTTGGAGCAGCGACGGCATCGGCTTCCTATTAATGGTTATTTGCAGATCTGATGACATTCCGTATATTTGCCCATTATGTCTGCATTTATAGCCGGTGCTATAATTGCGGCCAGCCGATATGTTGAAGAGAAGACAATTGTCATGATGAAAAGACTGCTGCGGAATACATCAGCGTTTTTCCTTCTTGTGCTGTTCATAGGGTTCTGGAGCAGTACGCATCTTTTCTATCATACACACATAGTCGACGGACAGATCATTGTCCATTCGCATCCGTTCGGAAATTCATCATCCGGACACACCAGCCAGGAACTTAAACTGATATCGATCCTGTCTGTATTCCTTGCTACTCCTGCGGACTGCGGCGGACTTCTGCCGGGACATTTCCCGGTAATTGCCGCTCGGCTTCGTTTCCCTTGTCCGGAAGGACATATCAAGGATTTCCCTGTTCATTACAACGGCCTTCGGGCACCTCCCTCCCAGGTCATTACATTCAGCTGAACGGATATTCTGCCTGTATGATCCGTCTGTCGGCCAGGTATATGCCATGAGACCGATATCGTGATTATTATCTGGTATCATGATTATTATCTGTTATCGTGATTATTATCTGGTATCGTGATTATTGTACTGGTATCTGAAGATTTCATACTGGCATCCGCCATCAGAAAGATATACGTCATAAGACGGGTATCGTCAATCAGACAAATATTTATCCCGGAGCCCTAATTGCAACAATTCATTGACGGCTTTGGAAAAACCATGTCCGTGCATCCTCATCGTGCGGACATATAAACTGTTATAAATCAAATGAAAAATATAATACTGGGATTGGCGCTGACAATCCTCGGCGGACAATTGTACGCAGCATCGGCAGCAGTTGTACCATCGGCAGCAGTTGTACCATCGGCAGCAGATACGCCATCGGCATCAGAACTTCCTGACGGGAAAGGGACTGATGCAAATCTGGTGGGTCATGTCATTGACAGGAAGACAGGGGTGCATCTCCAGGATGTGGCAGTAATGGTCAAAGGAACAACGATCGGTTCGGTGACAGACAGTACCGGACATTATTTCATAAAGGACCTTCCTACCGGAAAAGTCACGATGGTTACGGCATATGTCGGCTATGCTCCAGCCGAGAAGACAATTGAACTGGTCAGGGGCAGGACGATGGAACTTAATTTCGAGATTGAGGAAGAGTCGCTTTCCCTTGACGGGACAGTCGTCTCTGCGAGCAGGAACGTCACGCAGAGAAAGACAGCTCCGGCAATAGTCAATGTCGTATCTTCAAAGCTCTTTGAGAATACGGCTTCCTGCAATCTTTCAGAGACAATGAGCTTCCAGTCAGGACTGCGTGTGGAAAACAACTGCGGCAACTGCGGGACAGTCCAGCTCAGGATGAACGGACTTGAAGGCCAGTATTCGCAGATACTTCTGGACAGCCGTCCTATATTCAGTTCACTGGCGGCCGTATATGGACTTGAGCAGCTCCCGTTGTCGATGATCGAACGGGTTGAGGTCATCAGAGGAGGAGGTTCGGCCCTGTTCGGAGCCAATGCAATAGGGGGCGTCGTCAATATCATCACAAAGGAACCGGTACGCAACACATTCTCTCTCTCAAACACTACCAATGTGTTAGAGAAAGGTCCGGCGGATTTCAATACTTCATTCAACGGTGCATTTGTGTCTGATGACTACCGGATGGGGGCATATATCTTCGGCATGGTCAGGGACAGGGATTCCTACGACAGGAACGGCGACGGATTCTCGGATATCCCGAAACTCAGCTCGGAGACAGCCGGCTTCAGGGCATACTACAAGTTCAGCCGCTCTACCAGGCTCACTGCCGAATACCATCATATCCATGAATTCAGGCGGGGAGGGGACAATTTCGACAATCCTCCGCACATGGCGCAGATTGCCGAGCAACTGAACCATAAGATAGACGGCGGAGGCCTCACATTCGAGTGGTTCGCCCCGAACGAAAGACATTATCTGTCGGTCTACGCCTCTGCCCAGACAATAGACAGGGACAGCTATTACGGTACAGGAATGAACCCTGACGCATACGGCAAGACATCAGACGTGACGGCAGTGGCCGGGGTCCAGTACACCTACCGTTTCAGACGACTATTCTTTATGCCGGCCGAGTTCACCGCCGGTGTGGAGGACAATTATAATGCCCTCCATGACAGATATCTCGGCTATGGACGTGATTTTACTCAGAACACAAATTCAATAGGAGCATATCTCCAGAACGAATGGAAGAACGACAAGTTCAGCATCCTGGTCGGAGTCAGGGCGGACAAGCATAATCTCATGGAAAAGGTCGTCGTGTCCCCTCGCGTGAACTTCCGCTGGAGTCCTGTCCGCGACCTCGCCCTGAGGGCCAGCTGGTCCAGCGGCTACCGTGCACCACAGGCCTACAATGAAGACCTACATATCGATGCTCTCGACAACAAGGTGGCGATAATCCGTCTTGCAGAAGGACTCAGACCGGAATATTCGCACAGTCTGAGCGCCTCGGCCGACTGGTACCGCTCATTCGGGAAGGTAAGGGCCAATCTGCTCGTAGAGGGATTCTACACAATGCTTTCGGATATCTTCACTCTGGAGAAAGTCGGTGAGGATGCCCAGGGCAATGTGATAAAGGAACGCCGGAATGCTTCAGGTGCAAAGGTCGGAGGAGTATCGCTGGAAGCGAAGGCCGGCATCCCGGGACGTTTTGATGTGCAGCTTGGCTATACTTTCCAGAAAAGCATGTATGACCAGCCGGAAAGATGGTCGGAAGACGTGGCACCGCAGCGCATGATGTTCCGTTCTCCGGAGCACTATGCCTACATGACTGCCAGCTACGACATCACATCACATTTCAATGCATCCGTTTTCGGCAATTATACCGGCAGAATGCTTGTTCAGCACAACGCCGGTACAATAGAAAAGGATGAGGAAGTAATGACTCCTGATTTCTGGGACTTCGGACTCCGGCTCTCCTATGATTTCCATCTTGGAGGAAACCTCAGGCTCGAAATCAACGGGGGAGTCAAGAACATTCTCGACGCATATCAGAACGACCTGGACTATGGCCCGGCCAAAGATGCAACATACATCTATGGACCGTCCTTGCCGAGGACATATTTCATCGGCGCCAAATTCTACCTGTGATCCACTTTGCAACTTTCAGTTGCTTCGACCCTGTTGCTTCGACCCTGTTGCTTCGACCCTGCTGCTTCGACCCTGCTGCTTCGACCCTGCTGCTTCGGTCATTTGCTTCGACCCTGCTGCTTCGACCCTGCTGCTTCGATCCTGCTGCTTCGCCTCGGCCCGATACCACAGTCCGTTGTCCCTGTCCGTCGCATCGGTTCTTTGTCACGGATAGCTGTCCTGGTCTGTAGTCCTGGTCAGTTGTCTCAGTTCGTCATTTCGGCCTTGCGCTTCGTCCTGTCGCCACAGCCAGTTGTGCAATGGCCGTTTGGTCGTCCGGGACATTTCCTTTGTCGATGTCTTCCGGAGATTTCCGGAGGTCAGGAATGATTCAGTCGTCCAGGACATTTGCTGAATCCGTACCCAAAAGCATCTCGTAAAGATGCAAGTTGCTGATTTATAATGAAATAATAAAAAGCATGATGCTTTTGACCATTAAAAAACGGGTCAAAAGCATCTCACTTTGTAAGAATCTCTGAATATCAATAAGTTATATTTTCCACGACGCTTTTGGGTTCGAAAAGCCGCCGATAAAGTCGCTGACAAGTTCAGAAAAGTCCCCGATAAAGTCACTGATAGAGTCGCTGAAAGTCACTGATAAAACACCATGAGCGCACTGTCAGAAATTATCAGGATGCCGTGATGCCAGCAGTCGGTCTGCGGCCGAGACGGTTAAGGAAGTATTGATTCTGTCGCCGGATTCTCTGTTCTGTCATTGTACGATATCATTGAAGGAATATATAGTAGTCTGGACACAGCATGGACGTGGCCTGGAAGGCAATGGCGGCATTGGCTCCCGAAAAGGGAGGGGACCCGCCTCAGCGGGGAGGCCCGCCGCGCCACCAGGCCACGTCCATGCTACAGCAGATGCTTCTCGATGATATCCTTCAGCTGCATCTTCGAAGGTGCCCCGCTGCTCATGGTCGGCTGTCCTGCCAGAGGTATAAAGAGGAGTGTCGGTACGGACCGTATCCCGAATACTCCTGAAAGCTCCTGTTCTTTGTCCACATCCACCTTATAGATGTCGAGCCTGTCTCCGTACTCTTCTGAGACTTCCTCCAGTACCGGACCAAGAGCCTTGCACGGACCGCACCAGGTTGCGTAGAAGTCAACTATAGCAGGCTTGCTGCCTTCAAATTTCCATGCCTGCGGATTTTTTTCATAATCAAACACTTTCTTGAGAAATTCTGCTTTCCCGATATGTACTGTTGCCATTTTTGTTTCCTTTTTATGTTGTTGCGATCTTGTTGCGATCTTGTTGTGATCTTGTTGCGATCTTGTTGCGATCTTGTTGTAATGAAGTCTGTCAGGTGACGTATATTAGTCAAGCCTGTGATGTCATATGACTTTGATCTGTCAATTTTGAGATTGATCCCTGTCGTCGGGGGTATCGTCTGTTTTTGATGTATCCCGGCCGTCGCGGAAATCATTTTTATGGAGCCCCGGTTGTAATAGGGGCTCCTGGTATATGTTGAGTATATGCAGACGTCCGGATGGTGTCCATCTTATGCAATCCGGAATGATGGTTCCACCTTACGAAATCCGGACGGACAGTGTCATCGGCTTCCGTAGAGGCCTTCTTCTATCTTTTCTTTCGGCAGCTGCCTTGTGCAGAAGAACCAGTCGTAGCACTGCATGTCCTTCTCTTCTCCGTCCATGCGGCTCTTTGCCACTCCGCAAGAGCCCGCCGTAGGTACGATTACCTCGTCTCCCGGCTGCCAGTCTGCCGGCAGGGCAACCCCGAACTTGTCGCTTGTCTGGAGTCCCACAAGCACCCTCTTCAGTTCATCGAAATTCCTTCCGAGGGAAAGAGGATAGTAGATGATGGTCCGGATGACATCCTGAGGGTCGATGAAGAATACCGCCCTGACTGCCTGTGTAGCACTCTCACCAGGCTGGATCATCCCGTACCTGCGTGCGATATCCATCGTTATGTCCTCGATCAGAGGAAACATCACCTGGACATTCTTCATGCCCCTGTACTCAATCTTCTCCTGGATGGTGCGTAGCCATGCGATGTGGCTGTAGAGTCCGTCGACGGATAGTCCCACAAGCTGAGTGTTCAATGCTTCGAACTCCGCTGCCCTGGAGGCGAAGGTCATGAATTCCGAAGTGCAGACAGGCGTGAAGTCAGCCGGATGGCTGAAGAGGATCTTCCATTTGCCGCTGTAGTCTTCTGGAAATCTTATCCTGCCCTGTGTTGTGACAGCTTCGAATGAAGGCGCTTTGTCGCCTATGCGTGGCATCTGGTAGCCTTGTGTCTGTAGATTGTTGGTTTCCATAATGTCAGATTTTTATTTTTTATTGTTCCTTGTTTCTGTTGTTCTGTCTGTTTCCTGATGCAAAGATATGGATGCTATAATTATAAATCAAATTGATATTATCAATGCCATTATTGATAAAATCTATATATTTGTCAGAGAATGCCGCGACAAGAATAATAATGCCGCAATAAGGACAATATGTATGATAATCCCGCAATAAGGACAATATGTATGATAATCCCTAATTAAATACGATATGTCCCTATTAAATACGATTTGTCCTGGACAAGGGCGATACGGAATGAAAATGATTCTCGGGAGAATAGGAATAGTCGGAAATAGTCGGAAATAGACGGAAATAGACGGAATAGACGGAAATAGACGGAAATGGAACAAACTTGTCCGGAATTGAATTCCGTAACCATTGTAATTTGTCGGGGATTCTGGAATAAATGCTGATAGACAACAGAAATGACAACAGAAATGACGACAGAAATGACGACAGAAATGACGACAGAAAGTACAATAGAAAGAATAAAAGTACAATAGACAGGATATGAAAGCGAACCTCAGTACACTCAGATACATCGTGGCGGTGGATACCTACCGCAATTTCGTTAAGGCGGCAGAGGCCTGCGGAGTCACCCAGCCGACCTTGAGCATAGCCATCAGGAACATGGAAGAGGAGCTCGATGTGACCATCTTCAACCGCAATTCCCACCCGGTGCGGCCTACGCCTCTGGGGGAGAAGATAATTACCATGGCACGGGCGGCCCTCAGAAGCGCGTCACAGATAGAAGAACTGGTCCAGAGCGAGAAAGGCGAGGATGGAGGAGCGGTCTTCATCGGCACCATTCCGACAGTTGCCCCATATGTGCTTCCCGGGCTTATCCGTGAGATGCGTGTTTCACATCCGAAGGTGAAGATGAAGGTCGCCGAGATGCGTACGGGTGTACTGATAGAAAAGCTCCGCTCGGGTGAGGTCGACATGGCCATAATGTCCACCCCTCTCGGAGAAAAGGATCTGCTGGAGATACCGCTCTACTACGAGAAATTCCTTGCCTACATCTCTCCGGAAGATGAATTCTATGCAAAGGATGAAATCGCGGCTGACGAGCTTCCTACCGACCGCCTGTGGATACTGGAGGAAGGCCATTGCCTTCGCAGCCAGGTGCTGAACTTCTGCCACAGCGGCAGGCACATGCACTCCGAGTACCAGGCCGGCAGCATCGGCAGCCTGATCCGGGTGGTGGACTTCAACGGAGGCTATACTGTCATCCCGGAGCTGCATGCTTCATTCCTTGACGAGGCCCGGCGCAGGAATCTAAGACCGATAACAGGACGCTCTTCCGGACAGCCGTGCGAGACCTGTGTCCCTATCAGAGAAGTGTCGATAGTGATCCATGAGGATTTCGTCCGGGAGAGGCTGCTCAACTCCGTGGCAGACTGCATCAGGAGGATAGTCCCTGAAAACATGTTGGATTCCCGTCTGAAGCGTTTCGCCATAAAGCTCTAGAGTCTGTATTGGAGATATGGGGAAAATACCTATCTTTGCCGCCCTTTTGATATGAAAAAATGAAACTGGATTTGACCGATCTGTTCAGACCGAAGTTCTTCGGCCTCTTCCGCAAAGGGCGGTATGACAGAAAAACATTCGCATCAGACCTGATAGCAGGTATCATTGTAGGAATAATTGCGCTTCCTCTTGCAATAGCATTCGGAATAGCCAGTGGTGTAACCCCTCAGCAGGGGCTGATCACAGCAATTGTGGCAGGACTTCTTGTGTCGGTATTCGGAGGCTCCAATTTCCTTATAGGCGGACCTACGGGAGCATTCATCGTCATTGTCGCTGATATTGTAGCCAGATATGGCATGCAGGGCCTCATCATAGCAACGATAATGGCAGGAATAATCCTGATTATCATGGGCCTTTGCCGTCTCGGGGCCATATTCAAGTTCATTCCATATCCGATTGTCGTCGGCTTCACCAGTGGTATCGCCGTGACTATCTTCTCCACACAGATGAAGGACTTCTTCGGCCTGGATGTGACTGTTCCTGCCGGTTTCATCCCCCAGTGGGGCTGCTATTTCCAGAATATTTCATCCATAAGTGTCCCTGAAACGCTTATGAGCCTCGGATGTCTTGCCGTCATAGTCCTCTGGGGCAAGGTCACTAAGAAAGTCCCAGGCTCCCTCATTGCACTTCTTGCAGGTACAGCTGTCTCCGTCATCCTCGACAGATATGCTGGGATACATCTTGCAACAATCGGGACAAGGTTTCCGGAGCTTGCCGCCGGATTCGGCATACCTCAGCCAGTAGCTCCGGAATTCGATTATGAGACTCTCCGGGAACTCGTTTCCCCGGCGTTTACGATAGCGATACTCTGTGCCATAGAATCATTGCTTGCGGCGATGGTCGCAGACGGTGTCACAGGCAAGCACCACAACTCGAATACCGAGCTGATAGGACAGGGAATAGCCAATGTCGTCACTCCGTTCTTCGGCGGCATACCGGCTACAGGAGCTATAGCACGTACCATGGCCAGCATCAACAACGGAGGCAAGACCCCTGTGACAGGTATAGTGCATGCCGTAGTGCTTCTGCTGATATACTTTTTCCTGATGCCGTATGCTGTATATGTCCCTCTGTCCTGCCTCGCAGCCATACTGGTGGTCGTTGCCTACAACATGAGCGAGTGGAAGACATTCCGATATCTTCTCAAAGGGGATAAGCCGGATGTGGCGGTGCTTCTGATCACATTCTTCCTGACGGTTATCATCGACCTTACTGTGGCAATAGAAGCCGGGGTCCTGATGGCCATAGTGCTTTTTGTCAAAAGGGTCATGGAGACGTCTTCCATCAATGTACTTGAGGAAGACAAGCTTGCCGCGACAGAGAATGATGAGAAAGTCTCCGCCGACGACACCGAGTTCCTTGATGTACATGACGGGGTCGAGGTGTATGAGATAAACGGACCTTTCTTCTTTGGTATAGCAAGCCGTTTCGAGGAGCTTGAGAATCTCAACAGCCATAATGTCAAGGTCCGTATCATAAGGATGAGAAAGGTACCTTTCATTGATTCCACCGGTGTCAAGAATCTGAGGAACCTCTGCGACAGGACCAGAAAAAGAGGGATACAGGTCATACTTTCCGGAGTGACGGACGATGTTCTGGCTACGCTCCACAAGTTCGGTGTAGATAAAGAGATAGGCAAGGAATATATTTTCCCTCACATCTCACTTGCCTTGGCAAAGGCAAACAGCATAGCAGACGGACGTTAGTACTGGCTTGATGGCAGTGCGTGCATGGCGTCTCTCCGTTTTTTCAATCTTTGCAGTGGCCTTGCTGTGTGCAGGCTCATGCACAGCCGGTACAAGCCATGACAGTACACCTGTAGCGCAGCTCGACCTGCAGCGCTATCTCGGCAAGTGGTATGAAATAGCTAGGTTCGACCACAAGTTCGAACGCGGCATGGAGAATGTCACGGCCGAGTACATCCTTAAGGAAGACGGCACAATACAGGTCATCAATTCAGGATGGAAAGACGGTGAGAAGAAGGTTGCCGAAGGAAAGGCCAAATGTCCGGATCCTGTCGGAAATCCTGCTCATCTGAGAGTGTCTTTCTTTCTCTTCTTCTATTCTGACTACAATATCCTCTATGTCGACGCGTTAGGGAAAATTTTGCGGATATCCGCCATTTTTGGCCAGACAGTTGCATATATGAGCCCGGTTCGACCTTTCTCGTGTCGGAACCATATGTGTAACAATATTTTGGAACAATGAAACTGATTTTAAGCGACAGACATCTTGATGTCACAGTGAAAGAAGGCGGGGAGATCAAATGCATTGACCTGTCGGCATTGAAGATTGCCAATTGCGTAGGATGTTTCGGATGTTGGACAAGAACGCCGGGCCGGTGTGTTATCCGCGACGACGCTACGAAGGTATATCCATACATTGCCAAAAGTGATACCCTATTGTATGTGAGCCATATCAAGTATGGCGGCTATGATACGGCGATGAAGACCATGCTTGAAAGGGCAATTCCTGTGCAGCAGGCCTTTATCCGCATATATCATGGTGAGACGCATCATGTCCAGAGGGCGGTTGCCATGAAGAAAGCCACGATAATAGCCTATGGTGAGGATCTCTCTCCAGAAGAAAAGGATATCTTCACGAGACTCGTCGGCAGGAATGCCTCCAACATGAGTTTTGAAAGCTATGAGATAATCTTTACCTCGGAGGCGGAAGTTGAACAGGAAGTAAAAAAGGTATTGGCAAGATGGAGAAAATGAAGATGGGAAAGATAATGATAATCAACGGCAGCCCAAGGGCTCCGAAGTCCAATTCAAAGCGATATGCGGAAATCTTTGCCGGATATTGCGGCAGCACTCCGGCAGAGTATTTCAACCTGACGAGAAGAAACCACGCGGAACTATGCGGCAGGATGGCTGAGTTCACAGACATTGTACTTGTCTTTCCTCTTTATGCCGATTCCCTTCCTGTCGGACTGCTTGATTTTCTGAAGACATTGGAGAGCATGCAGCCTGTTGCAAAACCGGTCATATCTGTCATGATAAACTGCGGCTTCTTTGAATATCAGCAGAATGATCTTGCGGTGGAGATGATAAGACTTTTCTGCCGGAAGAACAGATTCCGTTTCGGATCTGTCCTGAAGATAGGAAGCGGAGAGGCCATCCTGGGTATTCCAGGCTTCAGGTATCTTGTCAAAAGGAAGATACATCGTTTCGCAGCTTCGGTCATTGCAGGAAGCTATGGAGAGTTCCATGTGACAATGCCGCTTCCTAAACGGCTTTTCGTGATGGCTTCCACAATATATTGGAGCAACTACGGAAAGAAATATGGAGTGACAAAAAGTCAGATGAAAACCATGGATATAGAAGGGGCATAGCCTTTTGGAAGGCTAGGAATGGCCGTGATATTGTCTGAAGAGCTCCGATATCATGTATTTTATCGGGCAATTCAAGAGTTTGGCGCGTACTTTGTCTTAGCCCCTTTCCGTGGCAAAAGCCGATATTGGAGTACCTGAGGACAAAATGTTGCCGGAAATTGAACGGTAACCTGAAGCCAAAGGTTTATGAAGAAAACAACAGATCACTAGATCATGACAGTGACATTATTGATCACAGTGACATTATTGATCACAGTGACATTACTGATCACAGATAGTGACATTTAATAAATTAAATTATGAAACGACTGATTTTGATGCTGATTTTGATTTCAGCGGGCTTTGTCGGGTCAGCCCAGAACAAAGAGACCCGGCAGGAACGGATCGAGCGTTGGAAAAGTGATATGGAAACGTTCAGGCAGGGTCAGATGAAGAGCATGGCGGTGGCTGTGACGGATTCTCTTGCCGGAGAGCAGGCTGCGCTTTCTCTTCAACAGGCCACATTTGTCCTTGAGGCTGATGCAGTCACATTCAAGAGGGGAACTCGGGTGCAGGTCAATTCGTCTACAAACTTCATCTCTGTCAAAGGCAGCAGGGCTGTCGTTCAGGTATCTCCGTCATATTTTGCGGCAGGTCCCAACGGCCTGGGCGGTGTGACTGTCGACGGTACTGTATCAGGGGTGAAGGTCTCTACTGACAAAAGAGGCAATATCCATTATTCGATGAATGTGACCGGAATCGGCATAAGTGCCAGGGTCGATATCGTGATAACGGCCGAAAGCAACTATGCCTATGCAGTGGTCATGCCGAATTTCAATTCCAATTCTGTCCGTCTTGACGGAAGGATAGTACCTTATTCATTGTCACGCTCTGTTGAGGGAATGTCCCTGTGACATAGGCAGACAATTTCGGAGAAATCAAATTAAATGATTTTAATTTTGTGAAAATGAAAAAGTTGGTTTTAATATTGATGGCCGTGATATCTTTGGCGGCCTGCCGCAAGGAACCTGACATGAACCGTACCGACGGCAAATATATGGTGTACACATCATATGACAAGTCTACGGATTTCTCGAAGTTCAGCAGTTTCATCGTGGCTGACAGCATGCTGGTGATGGATTCAGGCAAGTACAATTATGTGGAGGCATCGAAGGACAGGAATGTGCAGACGATAGTCGATACCTACAGGACACAGATGTCTGCTCTCGGTTATACAGAGGCTGATGACAAGGCTTCTGCCGATCTCGGCATCCAGATCAGCTATATAGAGAATACTCATCAGGTAGTGGACTTTGTCCCTACTGACCCTTACTGGTGGTGGGATTATCCAGGCTACTGGTCACCTTCATGGTGGGGCGGATACTATGGAGGATGGGCTCCGTATTCCTATCCAGTGTCATACTCCTACACCACACATTCCTTCCTTGTCGAGATGGTAGATCTGACACCTCTTACAGGTGATGAGGAAGCTGACAAGGATGTCCGTCTTGAAGTCGTGTGGAACAGTTATCTGGACGGCAGCCTGGTGGATTCACGCAATATGATGGACAATCTCGTCTGGGCGATCGGCCAGTCCTTTGCCCAGTCAAAGGAACTGCATCGTAATTGATTCTCGGACTGATGATAGTGTTATTGGACTTGCCGGACAATATCATCCATGAATTTCAGACAATGTCATCCTTAAATTTCAGACAGGAGAATATCTTATGAAAATTATCAGAAACATTATAATCGCAGCAGCGGCATTTGTCCTGACTGCAGCAGCCGCCGATGCCCAGGTCGGGAAACGGTGGTATATCGATGCCGGCTGGCAGTTCAATGCCACGGTGCAGAACAACTTCTCTGAGTCAGCGCAGGGCTTAGGAGCTTATTTGGAGAGCGGATACTATTTGCTGCCTCGCATAGCTGTTGGAGCCTTTGTCAGCTACAACACGAACAACCAGTATTTTGCCCGTGAAACATATTACTTTGACGATGGGGCACTCAACACAGACAAGTTCCATTCCCTGTATCAGGTGCCTTTCGGCGCGACAGTAAGATACCGCTTCACATGGTCGAAGTTCCAGCCTTATGTGGAGGCAAAGGTGGGCGCAAACTATGCTGACCTCAATACGTATTTTGCTTCCTATGCGGCCTATGCCAAGACATGGGGATTCTACGCTTCTCCTGAAGTCGGTTTCACATGGCATCCTTTCATCCGCACCAATTTCGGCTTCCAGTTCGCATTGTACTACAGTTATGCTACTAACAGAAGCGAATATTTCAATATGAACGGCATCAACAACTGCGGCTTCAAGCTCGGTCTGTCGTTCTGACATAGGGATAGATGAGATTTAAGCGGGTGACCCAAAAGTCAAAGACAGACTTAAGGGTCACCTTTCTTTTTTATAACGACAGGAAAGTCCGGCGAGTCCGGGTGATGGGTTGGGGGGATATAAATAAATGAACGGTTATCCTGCTGAAAATAAGC